>JBGSWU010000189.1:0-5024 GCA_041751795.1 Thermomicrobiales bacterium | reverse complement strand
TCGAGGCACGGTCCTGTCGTCGCCAAACGACCGACCGTTGCAGTCGCGTCATCGCTGATCGCCATCGTTTACGTTCACGGTGATCGCCGAGTACATCTCCCGTAAGTGGCGACTTGGGCGAGCGGCAAGCATCCGTGTTCCACCGAACCTGTGATCGGACGCCATTCGCTCCCACGTTTCGTAAGAGAAAGGGTGTGGAACCCAGAGATTACCCCGGTCGGTGTTGTATTCCACGATCAGCAATCGCCCGTTCGGCTTCAGGTAGCCACGGACCAGGTCCAGGACGCCGGACTTTCGACGCTTGCGCTGGAAGTGCAGCGCGTTCGCCATGATCACGCCATCAAGCGGTGGAAGATCCAACGATTTTGTGTAGTCCGCATGAATGTAGTGAACCGTTACATCCGGGAAACTTACCTGCATCGCCTCCGCCTGGCGGCGCAACGCCCGTCCGTCGCGATCGACCGAGTAGATCGTGCTGCCAGGGCCGAGCAGATCGGCCAGCGCCAGCGTGAACGCACCGCCCCCAGATCCAAGGTCGGCCCAGACACCACCAGACGTTACGCCATCCCGCAACAATGCAACGTGGTCTTCGTGCTCCACTGAGCCTCCTGTCACTTCCATGCGTCGTCGCATCGTACACGCATTGGAGCACCTCTCGATGCGAAACTACGCGCCGTGACCATCGGGAGAAATGTGGCGTTCTTCTTCCCGTGTCCCATCCGCTATGTACATGGTGTGACCTACTGGAATCACAACAGGGGGAACAGAGAGGTGTGGACGGTAAACGCTGACGCCGGAGATACGACATTGATTGTCACGATCAGGTGATTGGCGTATCAGCAATCTGCGTTATCAGCGCGGGTGATCGAGTGCGCCGACCAGTTCGAGGGCGGATGAATCGAGTCTATTCTGTGCTACGGGAGTGACTACTCGAACGTTGTTTGCTCCAGCGAACTGAAGCTCATACAACTCCCGGTATAGGCCACCGTGATTCAACAACTCGGTGCTGGTCCCTTGCTCAACGATTCGACCATTGTCGAGCACGAGTATCTGATTGGCTCGCTGGACTGTTGCCAGTCGATGAGCAATGACAAATGTCGTTCTCCCACGCATGAGATTGTCCATCGCGGACTGAAACAGATGCTCAGAACGAGCATCGAGTGCGGATGTCGGCTCGTCAAGAATTAAGATGCGGGGATCGCGTAGTAGCGCGCGAGCAATCGCGATCCGTTGCTTCTGACCCTCTGAAAGTTGAACTCCCCGCTCCCCGACCGAGGTTTCAAGCTGCTCAGGCATGCGCTCTATGAACTCCCATGCATGGGCGACCTTTGCAGCTGCAACGATCTCCTCGTGGGTAGCGCCCTCGCTGCCGAACGCAATGTTCTCACGCACAGTCCCTGCAAAAAGGAACGTATCCTGAAACACCATTGCGATCTCGCTCCGCAACCCTACGAGCGTGAGATCGCGAACATCGACACCATCCAGAAGCACTCGCCCATCATCCGGATCGTAGAATCGCGCGATCATACTTACAAGTGTGCTCTTCCCCGCGCCACTTGGCCCGACCAAAGCAACGAGTTGCCCTGGCCGGGCGACAAACGAGACTTGTTGCAGGATCGGCGTTCCTTCGGCGTAGGAGAAACTCACGCGATCGAACTCTACGTTGCCGCACACGTCAACTGGCGCTTGAGCCGTGACACGTTCTGATACGCGCGGTTGCTCATCCAGGAATGCGTAGATACGATCTGCCGATGCCAGTGACTTCTGTGCGCCACTGATAAGCCCGGATAGTTGCTCGGCAGGTCCCAGCACTCGCATGAACAGCGACCGCATCGCGATGAGCGTACCGACCGTTGTCTGACCCTCAATGACCAGATAACCGCCATAGCCAAGGATGATCAGTGAGACACCCATCGTCAACAGACTCTGTCCTGTTTGCAGTCCAGCGTCGATCAACCCAATCCTCATCCGCAGGCCCAGGAGTTCATGAAGCTTGTGACTGTATTGGCGTTGCTGTCGCTGCTCCTGGCCGAACGCCACGATCTCGCGCATTCCCGACAGGCTCTCATGCAACTGCTCGTTGACATCGGCCAGTTTGTCCTGTGCCCGATGAGCCGCCGGTCGAAGCGGTCTGGTGAACCAGCTCGCCAGCAAGCCGAGTATCGGAGGAACAAGCCCCGCAGCAAGTGCTAATTGCCAGTTCAGGCTCAGCATGACGGCGATGCCGACGGTCATCACCAGGATCGTGCCGATCACACCGAGCGTCGTCGTACTCAGCAGACTCGTCGTGGCCGGTACGTCACTGGCGAAAAGAGACATCGTCTTGCCGCTGTGACGTCGCTTGGAGAATTCGATCGATAGCGATTCACAATGGGCAAAGAGTTTTTCGCGTAGCCGCAAGTTGAGTCGCTCGCTGAAGTAGACTCGCACAATCGACGCAACGACGTTTAACGCCATCCCCGCGAGCCAAAGACTGGCATACAATCCGATCGTCGATAGCAACAGATCTCGGCGGCCACCGAGAAAGACATCGTCAATCAGTCGTTTTTCAAGGAGTGGCAATGCGACGCCTACGATTGGGAGCAATGCCGAGATCAGCAGCAATGCCAGCCACAGGCGCCACATCTGACTGGATTCCCGAAGATATCGCAACAGGATTCTCACGCACTCTCCGTAGTCCTGTTGATATGCCTTGGACGCAAGGTCAAGCCAACCTCGCTTCCGGCAAGTTGACAGGGACCAGTACGACCGGTCCCAGCCAACTTACTCACAACGGTCGCACCCTCGTCGGATTGCCGAGTCTAGTTACAGTCGAGTTCGATCTTCCCAGGGATGATCTCGAAGTCACTTGAGCACGAGATCGGCGTTGGAATTCGATAGCCGAAAATGACCAGATCATCGAATTCGCCCGATCCAGTACCCAGCGTAATCTCGGTCATCGGCCCATACTCAACAATCGCTGGAGCCACATATTCTTTCATGGTCTACGTTCACCTCCGTCCCGAGCGGATTGTCGGCGGATCATGTGTCGGCGCTCACCGACACTATGTAGAAACCCAACGCGCCGACACCGATGGTGCGAATCGACGTTCGCTACGTTGGATGATGTCAGCAACTACAGCCCTTCCGACATTGACAGCATGTCAGTACCAGGTCGGGTGAATTAATCTTCCGTCCAACTGGCCGGTTCTATTGTGACGAGGCGCTCGCGCGGCAAGCGAAACGAACGCAGCCAGGTCTCCAAACCGATCAACTCCATGATGTAGACGCTTCGCCTCCCAGGCGTGCCGTCGCGCAACGCCTGCAACGTGGACCAGAATCGATCGCGATCGACGTAGCCACGGTTCGCGATCTCAGAATTGGAGCCAGGCCCGAAGGCTTCCTCATAGCGTGGCCAGTTACGACGGATTTCACTCGCGAAGACGGATCGAAATGACGTTTTCTCGGTGCGCGTCCGAATAGACTCCGGCAGGATGTCTCGAAGTCCACGCCGAACGAGTTGTTTCGACCCTGCGTAATAGCTATCAGCCTCCGGGTGTGGTCGAAACTTCTGTTCAGGTGGAATCGCCAGGAGAAACTCATGCAAACGACGGTCCGCGAACGGACGGCACAGTTCTACCGACCACGGCGCAGGATGGCGTGCAACCTCAGGAGGATAGAGATAGCGATACTCGGTCTCGCGCGCCGGGCTTGCAAATCGCCTCTGCCGATCGGCCTGGGTTGCCATTTCGAGGTTACGTTGACGAAGGTGTTCACTCAGATGAGCAGGCATCCAGGTCGGGACTGGACCAGCTTTACCACGATGGTGCTCGCGCGTTGCGTGGGCCGTCAGAATGGAACGTTGAATCGACAACGGTAGCAGGGGTAACACGCAATATAGGCCCACAATCCGACGCAAGGACTCGTGTGACGATTCTCGATACGAGCGCAAGTACGTCCCGAAGTCGCGCCATTTACCATGGCGCAACAACGAATCGAAGACGAGCTGTGATCCGCCCGTACAGGCGTCGGCGATGTCGCCGCGCAGCAGAACGCGCGCACCAGCCGCGCTCGCTGTACCGAAAATGGCATCTCGAACCTCGGCAATTCCCATGTTAGGTGCTTCGAGGAACCCACCTGGGGAGAGCTGGAGTCTACCCGTAGCATTACCACCAGGAATCTCGTGCGAATCGAACCCGTACTGGCGCACGACATCGTGTATCAGGTCACGCTCGTCGCATTCGGGATTGTCATGCACAACACTGACACTCAGGAATCCGTTATCCGTCGCGCGTTGTGATCGGTAGAGTTCCTGTGCGACGCAGGCAATCGATGACGAATCCAGTCCGCCACTGAGCATCACGCCAACGGGGTGAGCTGAACGCAAACGCGCTCGTACCGCCTCGGTGAACAGTTCACGGTAATGCTCTTCGTACTCGCTATCCGAGCGGTAGCGTAGCTCTCGAAACAATGGGAAGTCCCAGTGTCGCCGGATATCCAGTGACGAGCGATCCACAACAAGCAGATGCCCAGCCGGCAGAACGTGAATACCCTCGAAGAAGGTTTCTGCGTGCTCTCGTTCGTTGTTGTACATGCTCCAGGGAGTGAGGAAATCGAGCAAGCGGTCCTCAGATGGAGTGACAGGAATCGATGGATCCTGAAGTAGTTGCTGAATCTCGGATGCGGCTGCGAACGTACGAGCGTCATGACGGTAATACAACCCTCGCTGGCCGCTGGAGTCTCGTGCGCAGACAAATCGTTGATGTCTGGGGTCCCAAATTGCAATCGCGAAATCTCCCAGTAAGCGTGCCACCGCATCGAATCCCCATTGTTCGTAGGAACGGAGGATCAACTCAGCGTCGCTCACGCTGTCGGGAACAACGTCTGAAAGTCGAGACATGATCTCGGCTCGGTTGTCCAGCCGCACATCAGCCACAATGCTGCATCCTGTTCGCAGACTTACAAGTGGCTGACGCTCAGCAACCTCCTCAGGAGTGACCGCAAACTTGGCATGGCCTAACCCAATGGCATCGTCTACGTATACG
>JBGSWU010000188.1:0-4718 GCA_041751795.1 Thermomicrobiales bacterium | reverse complement strand
ATCATCGATCCGCCCGCGGACGAAGGTCGCGCTAGGGTGGATCGCCGGTACGACACCGCCGGTTTCCGCATCCGGCCCACCGCTGTGGATGAGGAGCGTATCAAGATCCCAGTCGTCATGATCGGAAGCATCTTGCTGCTTGTTCGCGTCAGTCATTCGCGGTCGGCATCCTTCCAGGCGTGTTCGTCACGCCAACTGCTCGTTAACCAGCCGGGCAAGGGTTTGTAGATCCGGCACCTGGAGGTCAGGCTGCGCACTCGCGACCGGAGTTGCCCCAGCCCCAGGCCGGTCATGACGGCGATTGACCCAGACCGTGGTCAGTCCGATCTTGTTGGCTGGCTCGATGTCGTGGAACAGACTCTGGGCGACATGCAGGACCTCTTTCTTCGGGACGCCAACCCGCTCCATCGCGACATCGAAGTTCCGAGGATTGGGTTTGTAGCTGCCGACCTGCTGGGCGGTGATGACGTCCGCAAACTCGGCCTTCAGATGCTTTGCCGATTCAGCGAACAACGCGTCGTCGACATTGGAGAGGATCACGAGTTGATAGTGACGTCCCAGGACCTGCAATCCTGCGACGGTGTCTGGAAATGGCGGCCAGTCGCCGACCGAATCCGCCAGTGAGAGCCGTTCATCGTCACCAAGTGTGAATCCTAACCGGCTGGCGAACCCGGCCAGGACGACGGTCAGAATGTCACGGTACGACAGGTAGGGACCTCGTTCGGCTTCAGATTCCAGTTCTCCGAACAGTTCCAGTGCCTCATCGTCGGAAATCGTGATGTTGTGGCGATCGAGGACTGGCCGGAGGGCGTTCAGAATGCCGCGTTCCCAGTCGATCAGCGTTCCGTAACAATCGAATGTCAGGACCCGGTAGTTCTTGAAATCGAGCATCGTTTGTTTCCTATCTGACATCTGTGAACAGCACACCTGACCTGCAGACAGGATGAGGCATCGTCCCCTCGTTGTGCATGTCGGTAGTTGTATGTCGACGGTCAGGATACGGGCCAGCAAGCGATCCCTCAACCCTCAAACGACTGCCAGTGCCCAGCCACAGCCGAGGATAACAGCGCTAGTCGTCAGCAGTTCGAAGAGATGCGGGAGGACTCGGCCGGGTGCGCGGCGGTAGAGGGCGAGGGCTGTCAGGAGCATCGCGCCGGTCAGCGTTGCGGCGATCAGTCCGGCAGCAGGTTGGCGACCAAAGAGCGTGGCTGCGATGCCGACGATGGCGGTTGTGCCGAGTGCGGCTGTCCAGAGCGTCACTGAGGCCCAGCGTTCGCCGAGCACGACGGCCAGGCCCCGTTCGCCGTGTCCCCGGTCGCCGACGATGTCGGGTAGCACCTGCGCCAGGTGGATCGCGATGATAAATAGCCCGCCAATTGGATACAGCCAGAGCAGACGTGGCTCGAAGCCGTCCATCACCAGCCAGCCCCAGATCGGCACGAGTGGCAGGGCGATGAGGTATGGGAGCCATGAGAGCGGAGTTCGCTTGATGCCGAGGTCGTAGACGAGACCACACCCGTTGGCGATCGACAGTACCAGCAATTCCAATGGCCCGAGCAGTCCACCGGCAACCACCATCAGCACCAACCCACCGATCGTGATTCCCAGTGCGTGAGATGCTGGCACCAGCCCGGCCGGGATCGGTTTCGATGGCTTGGCGGTTGCATCCGCCTCGCGATCGCACCACTCGTTCAGCGCCCCGACCGCCAGTTGTCCGCCTAGTGCCCCGAGGATCAGCAACGTGAAGCGAGTCGCATCCGGTCTCCCACTGCTCGCGAGCAGGCCGAATGCACCGGTCGCTCCAACGACGATCAGCGTAGCCCAGAGATGTGGCAGGACAAGGTACGCGCGCGCAGTATGCAGCATGAAGCCGATTTTACGGGTTGTAAGGAGTCTCCGTTGCCTTGACTCGTTACGACTAAAGTTCTATTATTGATCCAGTTCACATGGAACGACCTGTGACGTATGCGAGTCACGCACATTCCACTACAACATGACAACATTTGGGAAGGCATAGATGATGAGTATTCAGCGATGGGATCCGGTCCGCGACATCGTCACACTTCGGGAAGCGATGAACAGTTTGCTCGAAGAATCGTTCGTCCGTCCCCGTGCCGGGATGAGCGCGATGACGAGTGGCATGGCGCTCGATCTGCGCGAAAGTGAGCAGGCCTACATCGTTGAGACGATCGTCGCTGGTGCAAAGCCTGAAGACGTTGATATCTCGTTCCTCGGCGACACGTTGCGGATCGCGGTCGAGATTCGCGATGAAGGCGACCACCATGGCGAAAAGTGGCTCCTGCGCGAACGCCGATTCGGTCGGTTCGAGCGGTCTCTGACGCTTCCGGCCCAGGTCAAGGCCGACGAAGCCAGCGCAGACTTCAAGGACGGCATCTTGACGATCAGCCTGCCCAAAGCCGAAGCCGCCCGCCCACGCACGATCCCCGTCCGTGGCGCAACCAACGGGCACGCGCGTCCTGAACCGCAGGAAATCGACGTTGCCTCAGAGCCGGTAGGGTAGCAATCGGCCTGCATCAGTTCATCGCCCAGCATGAGGATCGGAGGCACCATAGGTGCCTCCGATCGTGTCACTGCATCATGTCCGATAGGGCCCCGGGGCTGTATGAGTCCCGGAAGTAGTTTGGCGTCGTTCAGCGCGCACAATCAGGCGTTTGCTGTATTCAAGCGTTTCCGGATCAAAATCACCCGTGCAGGTGATGAGGGTAAGGGATGGGTTCGCCGTTGGACCAATGATATGTTGAAACGTTGCCGCGTTCGCGTCAGCAGCAACAGTAGTCTTCGCTGTCACGCTGTACTGCACTGATACTCCATCACTGAGAACGACAACAATCTCATCCCCCTCGATCAGTTCACTGAGACGCCAGAAGACGGCCGGCCCACTGCCGGTGAAGTCCAGGTGTCCAGCGAACACGGCGTTGCCATCCTGACGTGGATTCGACGAGAAGTCGTACCATGCGACGGTCGCTGGATCGCCAGGTGATTGCATAGCGCCGTCCGCATCGACCCCCAGAACGGCGACCGGTGCCGATACTGCAATTGACGGGATCTGGACCTGAACAACACTCGCGGTGGCAGAAACATGGTTTGCCCCGACTACTTGATCCGTCGATTGAATCGTCGCCTGCGCCATCGTCGGTTCGTTCGAACTCTCCATGAGTGATGGCAGAGTCATTGAACTGGTCTGATCGTGCCGTTTCATCTCCGTCGACGACGTCACGAGCGTCATCGCAGGGAGTCTTGACGCTGAAGACTGGGCTGGAACGATCTCATGGCCGTTGAACGAGGCGATTGAGCCATGTTCGACGGTCGGCATGGAGATAGTTCGTATCCCCGTCACTTCCAGCATACTCAGAATGAATCCACTGAAGAGAAGAACGCATCCTATGGCGACATAGCAGAGCGCAACACGTCGAAGCATTGCGAGGCGCTCATCACGGTAGTGGCGCATCGCGCGCAACAGTTCTGCAGTCGGTAATTCTGTCGTGTACTCGATAGCAGGCGGAAGGAGAAACGGTTGAGTCTCATCAGCCAGCATTCTGGTGACATCGCGGCGCCGGCCTAATCGATCCAGGTCTATTGTTCCGGTTGCATCGATGTGGCTAGAGTGGGACAAGACGACCGCTTTCCCCGACATTTTCGGTCATAGGGTTAACGAAACGAGCGTCGGACGCGAAGTCCGCCTGACACCAGCGTTGCACCGAGAACGATCATCGACAGCAGAAGTACAGCAGGAGACATCAGGAAATCAACCGACGCAAGGTGCCCGCCAGATCCAGACACCGGTAGCACAGTCACCGGTGTGCCTGGAGTGCTTGGAGTACCTGGGACAACTGGCGCTGGAGCGCCACCTTCATCGACCTGTGAAGCTGAGAAACCCGAGAAGTATGGTGGTTGGTTCCGTTCGCATGCCCAGCCGTCGCCGTCGGCATCAAGCCCGTCGACGTTGTTTGTTGGCGATCCACCAAAGTCGAAGAAGTATTTCTGTGCTGCGGCTTGCGATACGAAATCCGAACAATCGTAGTCACCCTGAGCCGCGGCTGGCACTGCAATGGCTGAGGCAAGCATCGTGGCAAGTATCAATGCGACGAACACTCTGCGCATTCGAAATCCACCAATCCACACAACGAAAACCGATCGAACGATTGGCGACGGCCCTGGCAGCTAACCGATTGACGCCGTGTGCGTCATCTCATACAGAATCCTGTAAACAAACGCGTGAGTCGTGCACCAGATCCTGCTGTGAAACAACTCAATCCCGTCGCTGTTGACTTCAACCGGAATCAAGGATCGATGGTGTACGTACAGTCATGTGCTTAGTGTACGTACACTTGCCAAATAAGTCAATCGGTGCGCGAGTTTTGCTCCTGCCGGACAATGTGCCGCTGCGCATGCGCATTCAGGACGCCGTCGATGTGCTTGCGTTGCAATCGAGGCGGCTAAACCAGGTTGCAGGATTCGAATTGCAGCTCAGGAATCAGGTAGAACCTCAATAAAGTATGTTGCGACGCGTTGCAGGGGGTTTCGCTTTCCCTATCCTGATGCGGAAACATGCAGTAGAATGCAACGTCTTGCAACCTGTGCAACCGCATGAACTGTGACCATTTGCGTGACCATGAGAGAGCGTGAGAAGGGGTGGCCGCTGCGGATGGACAGCGACCGTGAGATGAGGACGCGGTGAGATTACATCGACGGACAGT
>JBGSWU010000187.1:0-11712 GCA_041751795.1 Thermomicrobiales bacterium | reverse complement strand
CGGGCCGGTCGCTGGCTCCCCAGTTCCCTGAAGGATATTGTCGATGATCGCCTCGCGATCGACAGCGTACGCCAATGCTTGACGGACGCGGACATCCTGGAGTTTCGGATTCGAGTGGTTGATCGCAAAGAAGTAATAGTTCACTTGTGGAGCGAAGCGGATTTCAACGCTATCCTTTCCCTCGACAGCGTCGATCTGCGGCGGGTCAATGACGGCAAAATCGACATCGCCGGATACCACTTGTGCGACGCGGTTGTTGCCGTCTGGAATGGCCTTGAAGACAATGCCGTCGAGGTGCGGTGTCCCAGCGAAATATTCGTCGTAACGCGCGAGTTCGAGATGGCTGCCTTGCACCTGCTCGACGAACTTGAATGGACCGGTTCCGACCGGATTGCGGAGATACGAGGCTGGGTTGGCGAAGTCGAGCCCATCCCAAAGGTGTTTCGGAAAGATCACACGGTTGTAGCCGAGCATGACTGGTAGTGCGGCGAACGGCTGGTTCAGCGTGAACTTCACCGTCAAATCGTCGATCGCCTCGGCAGATGCAATCGATGAAATGTTGGCGCGCCCCGACGCGTTGTTATCAGGATTGATCACGGTCTCGACAGTGAAAACGACGTCATCTGCGGTGAACGGTGTGCCATCGTGCCAAGTTACACCGTCCTTCAATCGAAAAGTATATTCGAGGAGATCATCAGTTGATTCCCATGATTCAGCAAGATCTGGCACGATGACGATCGAGTTCCCCACGAGTTCGTACTTAACCAGATTATTAAACATCGTCTTGTAGACGAGGATATCCACGAGTGCGCCCGAAACAGTCACGAGGTTAAAGGATGGATCTCCGTGCAACGCCATCGTCCAAATACCGCCGGTCTGCTCGTCTCCAGACCCTGAGCCTGCAGGCGTCTCGTCAGCGGAATCTGCAGTCGCCGCGCCCCCGCTGGTTGCCTCGGTCGCTGCGGCAGTCGCCTTTGGCGTCGGAGTAACGACCATGCCAGCCGCTGTCGAGCGGGGGCTGGGCGTTGCTTCCGCGCCGCCTGATGGCTCGGTGGCTTCTGTTTCATCGCCACCGTCTTCATCATCGCCGCCGCAGGCCGCCAGGAGCGCGCTCATGCTAACGCCAGCACCTCCGATGGCAGCGAAGCGCATAAGATCACGGCGCGTTATCTGGATGCCAACCAGGTTCAAATCATCGATCACGCGTTCGAACTCGAGCTTCGTCATCACTCCTCCATCACCATCAGACGCGCACCCGACGCAGCACAGCACGCAGCAACACACATGGGTGAACACAACACTGTTGTGCACCTCATCGTGCGGACAAATGACTTGTATTCATTAGTTTTCATGAAACGTGTTGATGGGCTGACCTGTAGCGCCATACTAACAGTGGCTCTGAGGACTGTCAAGGTATGCAGTGTGAATATTCTGAGCATACAGAGTGTATATCTCTGGTATGCGGCCGATTCAGAGTAGGGTATGCTTGGATCTGTCCGGACTACAGATTGATTCGAGACGCGATGCGTTACTCTGCGTATTCGGAGGGGTCGATGAAATCCTCTGATGCAATACGGAATGGCAGGACTCGCTCGATCGCGCGAGATGATCCCTCAGACGTGGACCGTGGTCTAAAAGGTCGAACGACGCGCGCGGACGAAGTGTACTATCGACTGCGGACTGACATTCTAGAACTGAATCTCCGTCCGGGCGATCAACTCGACGAAGATCAACTTGCGTCGAAGTATGGAGTTAGTCGCACACCAGTTCGCGAGGCACTCCGGCGGCTCGGCACCGACGGCCTGGTGACGCTCCGCCCTCGCCGCGGTGCCTACGTCGCAGAAATCTCTTTGAGGGAGATATGGGAAATTGAGCAGATCTGCGAACTGGTCGAACCGTTCGCCGCGTATCACGCTGCAGGCCAGATGTCCTCTGCAATTATTGATGACCTACGCAACGAGATGAATGAACTCGACATCGACAACCCGCAACGGGATGATTACATTCGTTATATGCAGCTGGATGTGTGCTTTCATCGGGAAATTCTCGACGCTGCTGGCAACACAATCATTCGCGATATGGTGACGCATCTGTACCGTCGGATGAATGCGGTGCGATTGATTGCCAACACGCATCGCTTCAATCAGAGCATCAACGAGCATCGAGCCATCCTCAATGCGATTGAGGATGGTGATGGAACCGCCGCCCACGAAGCGGCTCTCCACCATATCCGCCAGCGAGCCTATCGCCAACGGGCCGGATTGGCGGGACCGGTTGGAGGCTAACCTGGCACCATCGGATCCAGATGTCAGACATGAATGTCAACCACTGGATACTGCTGGGTTGGTATGTCGGTAGTTTCACCTGTCATCAGCGGTGCGTCGCGGCCCGTCTGCTTCCACGAGCCACACCAACGCAAGGACGCGTCATTGGTGTCGCGGTGTTTGACATCCACGAAGCGCTGACGAGGCAACGCATGGCGCGTTCAGTCACCGCACGCACTCGACCTCTCTACGATTGAATCGACCCGTCATCAAACGCTAGACCCAGCTGCGGCAGACGGCTACCAGTAGCGGTGATGATCTCGACGCAGCCGTACTGGATCCAATCACCCGTACCGATGCTCACAATTGGTTCGCGTGCCGTGGCTACGTTGTCATGTCGCCACCGCTGTGACTGATGCTCTAACCACCTGAACGAATAGCGATGCGACGTTAGTCGTCACCATTTCCCGCAGCAACCGGGGCGACGATTGGTTCGACGTGAGCCGCAGCACCCTCAACTCGCAGGTCGGGCAACCAGTGCAACCAGCGTGGCAGGTACCAGTTGAGGTTGCCGAGCAGCGCCATCGCAGCCGGGACGAGGACCGAGCGAACGATCGTCGCGTCGATGAAGATCGCGACGGCGAGGCCGAACCCGACCTGCTGCATGAAGACCAGTTCGCCTGAGGCGAAGCCGCTGAAGACCGCCACCATGATCAATGCCGCGCCGGTGATGATCTTGGCCGTCGACTGAAGGCCAACCGCAACCGACTCACGATTCCGACCGGTCAGATCGTAGTGCTCGCGAATCCGGCTCAACAGGAAGACGTGATAGTCCATGCTGAGTCCGAACAGGACACAGAAGAGGAAGATCGGAAGCCAGGACTCGATCGCTGGCGTTTTAGCGAATCCGAGGAACTCGCCATAACCCTTCTGGAACATCAGTACGAGGAGACCGTACGCCGAGCCGACCGACAACATGTTCATCAGGATCGCCTTGATCGGCACGACGATCGAGCGGAAGGCGAGCATCAACAAGATGAAGCTCAGGCCGAGAACGAACGCGAAGACGATTGGCGTATAGTCCTCGATCATCGCGTTCAGATCTTCATCAAGGGCAGTGTCGCCCGCGACGAATACCTCAGCACCTGAACCGTTGAAGGTCGCGGGGATGATGCTCTCGCGCAACCAGACCACTGCGTCGTGCGATTCCTGCGAAAACGCTTCGGTGACGAGCGGAGCAGACACTAGCGTGAGGTCGCCAGCGTCGTTCGTCTCAACCGTTGCCGGGCCAAACATCTCGCTCGCCTCGATATCGTCAACAAGGGACTCGATGCTGGCTTGCACATTGACATTGGAGGCTGGACCATCGATGACGATTTCGACCGGCGCGAGAACACCGACGTAGAAATCTTCCTGGAGGATCGTGAAACCCGTCTTGACGTCCGATTCTGGCAACGTCTCGACACCCGTCGTGCCGGCCTTCATGTCGAAGTATGGAAGGGTCGCGGCAATCAGGATCGCGAGCGTGATGACAACGGCAACGACCGGGCGTCGCATAACTGCTGCCGTGATCCGACCCCAGAATCCCTTGTGAATCGTTTCGTGGTCGTACTGGGCCTGTGCAGCCGCCGTCTTCTCGTCGTATTTGCGACGGCGCGGCCAGTCGAGCTTGTCGCCAAGCAGACCGACGATGGCAGGGATCAACGTCAACGTCGCGAGCACCGAGACGATGACGACAATCACGGCTCCAGCACCAAGCGACTGGAAAATCGTTGACGGAACGATCAACATGCCGGACAGCGCGAGAACAACGGTGATGCCGGAAAAGACGACCGCCTTGCTGGCTGTCCCACCTGCGATCGAGATCGCATCGATCTTGGACATCCCTCGGCGTCGTTCCTCGCGGTAGCGCTCGAGGACGAACAGCGAGTAGTCGATGCCAACCGCGAGGCCGATCATCGTGATCATGTTCGTGACGAAGAACGAGAGTTCGTAGACCTGGCTCAGCGCCGCCGTCACACCAAGCGATACACCCATCGCGAGCAGCGCCAGCAGAATCGGTACACCTGCCGCGACGAGCGCGCCGAACACGACGACCAGAATAATCAGCGCGATCGGCATGCCGAACGCCTCAGCCCGCTGAAGATCTTCTTCAGAAATCGCGTTGAACGCTTCAGTGATGGAGATATCCCCAACCGTGTAGACCTCGAACCCGTCGGCGCGAGCGGCATGGACGGTGTCGATGTATTCGGTCGTGTGCTTTTCCGCATCGTCGAGCGTGCCAGCCAGCGTGACTGGGATGATCGTCGTCCGTTTGTCTTCGGAGACGAGACCAGCATTACCGGTGCTGTAGTACGTCTGCACTGAAGAGACAACGCCATCGAGCGCCATCAATGACGCAGCCGTCTGCTCGACGACTGCCTGGTACGCGGAATCGTTGACCGTCGTGCTCGACGCGCGAATGATGATGGTTTCCGTCACCGGATCTTCGCCGCGCAGCCGTTCTTCGAGCCGTTCTGCTCCGGCTTTTGACTCAGGATTATTCGTCATTTCGGCAGTCGTGGTCAGGTTCATCCCGACCCCGCCGATCATGAATACAGATAACGCCAACAGAAACACCCAGGCGATAACGACCCGCCATGGGTGCAACGCGCTCGCCCGCGCGATTCCACGAGTACTCAGCAATGAACGCATGAATCGTCCTTCCCCATCGAACATCACAGCGATCCTCACTGACCGCTATGGCAACGTCGGTTCCCTTACGCCGTGCGCCGGAATAAACCCTTCCAGTCGCGTCGACCGCGACTCCTGGCGAGTTCTTCCCGTTTCTGCTCGGCGACGTACTCCATGATGATTGGAGCGTGCATTCGACAGTTCCCCTTCCGTCGCCTGTCATCGACGACAACCCGTCGGGCCGCTGCGATGCGATCTGGTCAACTCCGTTGTTGACCGCCCGACGCCTGTCACAGCGTAATCCGAGACCGTTCCAAACACTTCCTGCAGATGGCGGGTTTCTCGCCTGTACCAACGGTCAGTCACCCATCCGCCATTGTCCCGACAGACGATCGACGGGCTCTCGCTGCATCCGAAAGGGACGCCAGCAGCGTCCCCTTCATCGAATGTTTCTGGTGTTTTAGGAGTTTGGCTTGGACCGATGCGAACATCCGGTAACCATCGCTACCAGGGTGACACCAGTGAGCGATCGGTATTCAGTTATCCGGTGAGTCGCTCGATTTGAGTCGTGTGGTTCTGCTCGTGCCATGCGGACATGACGAGCATTCCCAAAAGGTTGATCGTCCCAAAATAACGGTGCTTCAGTGTCGCCGTATGGTACAGATGCCGCGGAATCGCATCCAGGAGGCGCTCGTAATCGGCTGTGGCTGTTTCGAGTCGCGCCAGTGCTCCAGCGCGGTCCAACCAGGGTGGCGTCGGTACGTCGGACGCGGATACCGGCTGTTCAAACATCGCCAGCTCGTCAGGAATCATCAGCGCGATGATTGCTGGCTCGCTGACACCATACTGGGAGTTCACCACATGATCGGCACATTGCCCTGCCGTCCAGAGAGGCTGGCCGTGCGGTTTTGTTCGTTGCGGTTCGAAACACGCCTGAGGCACGTTCGCGATGACCGACCGAAGTCGTTCCCGACGATGAAGAATCGTCGCTGCGAGGTCGTCGATACTCGCGTCGCATTCCCAGTCGACACCGAATCGCTGAGCTGAAAAGAACGACTGTCCCAGGCTCATCAGCGATTCATCGGACAGGATCGTCAGGGTCTGCGTGGCTTCCATGCAGGATCGCTTTCTGTCAAGTACCGCGATCAAGACAGCCGCCTCGCGAGCTCCTGTAGTTGTCCAAGATGGTCATCTTCGTGAATCGCGAAGATCATCAGGTTTCCGCCGATCGTTGTCGTACCGACTGGATCGACTGTTGCCTCGGTGTTGACATCGCGATTATCCGGGATCGAGCCAAACGCATCTGCCAGTTCCCGATCACACGCATCCAGCAACGCGACGGCGTCCAACCGTGTGGCAAGCGGATACACTCCGGTTCCTGTTCCTTTGGGCGCACGGAACCCATCTGGCAGGCCAGCGGCGGTGCGCAGGAACTCACCAAAGGTGTTCGTCGCCGCGTCGCACGTGTGGAGGATGATCTGCCCCGCTGACCAGACGAGTTCATCAGCGTCGTTGTCCGGTTGCGCGACAAAGGCGGCGTCAGGCAGATCGAGCAAGAGAGAGCGCATGTCGCGGCGGATGCCAACAATCGTGGCCACGAAGTCTGCCAGCTCCAGGTTCCTCGCTTCATCAGCCAGCGTTGATTCCTGGCGACGGAAAACCTTCTCGCGCACACCATGCAACGTTTCGCGATCAAGGATCGAAACGGTCCGTGTCATCTATTCCACTCCAATGGGGATTCAACCGATGGAATATGCGAATCGTGGGACCCACTTCCCGTTCGTCGCGAATCTCGACAAACGGGAAGTGAGAGAGTTCGGAAGATTTAGCCGGCAGCCGTATAGAGGGCGAGTCGATTGCCAGTGGGATCGCTGAAGACGGCAAACCATCCCATTCCGGGGATCTCTGTCTTCGGAACGACGGTACTGCCTCCAAGTGACTCAGCCTTCGCCAGCGATGCCTCGATGTCATCGGTCCCGACGTAGACGAGTACCGAACCGGGTGTCACTCCCTGACCGTCAACCTTCGGGAAACCGCCGCCTGGGCCTCCGTCGGCTTCGAACATCGTGTAGTCCATTTCCGGATAGGCTTGAATCTTCCAGCCGAACAGATCGCCATAAAACTGCCCAGTCGCCGTCTGATTCTCAGCCGGAATTTCGATGTGAACGATCGAATGTTGAGCCATGCGACATTCCCTTCATATGTACGTACACGTCATCGTTCCCATAGAATAGAACGGATGTCCTAATCCGTCAAGGGGGCATTCGTGACAACATGGCACTCATTAGCGCACACACTGCTTCGATTTTGTTTGAACGGCGCGGGTTCTGGAAGTACGTCCGACCACGATGACGTAGCAGTCGCGCCAGAACGGCGTAGCAGGAATTCGCCTACGTGGTTCGGCGATTGACTCCGGCATAGCGACGGCGCACGATTTCTGGTGGGTCGATCTGGACGACCATCTCGCGCCATTCGCCCAGCCAGTGGCGGGCGGGGAGTTCGCCGGGATCGATCTCATAGCGCCAATCGCCGATGACCTCATCAGTACGCAATCGATCGAGCGCTCGTTCAAGGCGGTCCCGGCAGCGCTGAGGACGCGCTGAGTCAGGAACGAGCGCGGCGTTCGTCAGCAATGTCGCCACGCGCAACCGCAGGAGCGGCGTACGACGACGTGCATTCCACCTGAAGGCAAGGGCAAAGTAGCGCGCCAGCCAGCGTTCGGGACGGGAGCGGTATGGATCGTAGGCAAGCGCCTGCCTCGCGAGGATACCCGTTTGACGCAACCCTGAATCCCAGAGTGACCGTGCCCACTCCCCCGGGACGACCCGCGCCCCGAGGAACACCTCGTGTCCATCAGCATCGCGTTCAACGACTCGATCGAGGATCGCGATTGCCCGGCTCTCTCCACGAAGTCGATGCGGCACCCGACCACCAGCGCTCGAAACAACCTCGACATCGACAATCTCCAACCAGAGATTGTCGAGCTGCGCCAGCGCTCGCCCCGCGGCGAGACGATCCTCACGCCGGTGGCCGTGCTGCCAGGTTGCCGGTTCGCCACGCCGCCGGATGCGCTGAATGCCGCGTGCGTCGAGAACCGCATCGGCGCTGATCCAGACGGGAGGCATTGATTCGGTTTGTGCGGCCGCCCAATGGGCAAGACAGACCAGCAGCGCGTCAGCGGTGAGATCGTCCAGCGATCGCACCTTGTCCCAGAGTTCACTGACTTTGTCCGGATCGGACACACCATGTTGTCGCTCGCGCACGGAAACGGTGACTCGGCCCCGACCCTTGTTCGTCCTCGTAACATGCTCCAGCGCGGCCCCGCCTGCACTGCTCGACCATCCAACGCCGAGAATTGCGTCCCGAATCGCGTTCTGCAATGCCCAGACGGCGTGATTGACCGGGACCTTCGCCACGCCATCATGGAAGACTGAATTGACTGGTAACGGCCTCGCCTGAATCTGTGCTGGCGATCGTGCCGAATCATCAACTCTCAAGCGCAGCATCCACTCAAGTTCGACAAGCGTTGCTGACGCGATGTCGGCACGCCGGACGCCATCATCAGCGACCGACCGTGCGAACGCGATCGCCAGCCCGGACACGACGCCGGTACACCGTTCAGAGGCGCGCACACTTCGACGAACCTGCTCGTCGAACGCATCGCCAGTCAGACCCGCAAGGTCAACGTCGGCATATGGTTCGGTGGCAAGCACGCATTCGGCAATCTCGGCCAGCACCCGCTCTTCGAGCCCAGTTGCCTGGGCGGCAGTTGCGACGATCGCCCGGGCAGCAACCTGAACGCCATGAAACATCGGTCGAATCTCGAACGCATCTTCGACAACTCGCACCGAATCATGGCCATCCGCATCGACCTCGCGAACGAGGTGCGACACACTGGTATCGATCGCAGCGACCCCTTGATCGTGAACGTAGCGTGCAAGAGTCTCGCGATACTGTGCGGAAACGTGTCCTACTGTGTATCCGGCCACACTCATCGCTAGCATGTCGGGATGGAACCCACAGCGCATGCCGAGGTAGTAGCGCAGATCCGGATCTGCCTGGATCGCCGATACTGCACGTCCGATCAGTCGTGACGATGCCAAGTGCGTCCTCCTCGCTGACTCACCGTGGAATCGCGTCTCGCCGCTGGAAGACCACCAGAGCCAGGATCGTGCAGGACACTCCGATTATTCCGAGTACGTCTATACCATGCCACGATTCACTTCTAACTCCGCGTCAGTTCTTCGCCAACGATCGGCGGATGCAATCGCGCTTGCTAATTGCCGTTCGCCCGCCCGATGCTCCAATCCTGGTTCGGTACACGATACCAGCAGGATCATGCCGACCTTCAGTACAGCATAAACCGACCTCATGGACGGCTCCCGTGCTGGAATCCTCCTGATAACGTGTCGATCGACGCCCGGCATTCATGTCGGCGTCCTGCTGGTTGAGCCGATGATGGCATCAAGGGCAGCGGCGTTGAGGCCGATGAATTCAGGCAGGATGATCGATGCTGACGAGACGCCAGTTTCTGAAGATGAGCGCGCAGTTCAGCGCATTGACCGGCGCAGCGCTCCTTGTCCCGCAGTTGAGTTTCGCGGAAAACATCGGAGGCGGTGCACCGGAACCGTCCCTCCTCCATAGACCGTTCACGATGCCGCTGCCGATTCCGCGGGTGCTCGAACCAGTCGCGCAGGACGACACCACCGACTACTACGAGATGACGATGCGCTCGGCGATGAAAACGATCATCGACGGCAAGCAGACGACGATCTGGGGCTTCGAAGGTGAGTTTCCCGGTCCAACGATCGTCGCGCGCAGCGGTCGCCGCGTTGTCGCCCGGCAAACTAATGCGCTCGACATACCTGTCACCGTCCATCTTCATGGTGGCGTCGTCCCATCCGCGTCGGACGGGATGCCGACCGACCAGATCCTGCCGGGCATGACTCGCGAATACATCTACCCGAATCAGCAACAGGCAGCAACGCTCTGGTACCACGATCATGCGATGGACACGACCGGTCTGCATTGCTACATGGGTCTCTGCGGCTTCTACCTCATCCATGACGATGTCGAAGACGCGCTGCCGCTCCCCAAGGGCGAATACGACGTTCCACTGGCGATCACCGACAGGAGTTTTCACGCTGACGGCTCGTTCGACTATCCAGAGATCACCGGAGAGACACTGCTCTACGGCGCGATGGGAGACACGATTCTCGTCAATGGCGCGCGCCAACCGCGACTCGCTGTGGCGAACAGGAAGTTTCGCTTCCGGATGCTCAACGCATCGAACGCCCGACCGTACCAACTCGCGCTGTCAACGGGCGCACCGCTCGTTCAAATCGGCGGCGACGGCGGCCTGCTGCCATCTCCCGTCGAGCGTGAATCGATTCGGATCGACGCCGCCGAACGCGCCGAGGTCGTCATCGACTTTTCCATCTATCCCGTTGGAACTCGCGTCGTACTCCGAAATCTGCTCGGCTTCGGCGGTTTGTCACAGGTCATGTGCTTCGATGTCACGCGCGATGAGGCAGATGACAGCATCGTGCCGGCCACATTGCGCTCAATCGAACGGCTTGACCCATCGGCTGCCGTGACCGAACGCAACTTCGAATTCGGCTTCGATGCCGTCAATGAGCTGTGGACGATCAACGGCAAGACATACGACCATCATCGAATCGACGCGACGCCCCGGCACGGCACAACAGAAATCTGGCGCATCTCCAATGGCGCGCCGACGCACGGCAGCCACCACACCATCAGCGATCCCGGTATGGACCACTCGCATCCATTCCATTTGCATGGCGTCTTCTTTCAAGTGCTGGACCGTAACGGCGAGCCGCCACCGGCATGGGAGCACGGTTGGAAGGACACCGTATCTGTCGGATCGCAGGAGGCCGTCCGTATCCTCGTCCGCTTCGACGGCTTTGCCGGAACCTACATGTTCCACTGCCACAAGCTGGAGCACGAGGATCGCGGGATGATGGGTCATTTCCAGGTGATTGCTGGATCAGGGGGACATGGCCCACATCACGACAAGATCGAAGAAGCGCGTTCAGACGATCACGGACACCCATAGCATGAAGCTTGTCGTCGTTCGCGCGTCGGAACCCAGGATCCGCCGAACCATCAGTCCTGCTGATCCCAGACGGTGATCTTCTTCCGGGCCATCCGGCGGCGTACTGACACGACATAGTCGCGCAAATGCCCCCAGGACCAGTCAACGACCTTCAGCCGCCAGAGGTACCGGAGGATGCTCGACCAACCTGCGACGACGAGGCCTATGATCAGGTACGAGGTGAACGGCATCGTTTCGAGTTCGTAGAAGTTTCGGAGTGGCTCGATATACAGCCCGATGCAGAAGAGGAGCAGCGTCACACCAGCGAGGATCGTCGGTCGCCAGTCGCCACTGAGTTCTTCTCCACCCGCCCACTCTGGCGTCGGTGGTTCCGAGAAAACAATCAGCGCCAGGCCGCAAACGATGGTCGTAATCGTCAGGGCCGTACGAGCCTGACCGATTTCTCCGGTCATATCGAGGAAGAACATGTAGACGATCGTGCCGACAACGGCGATCGTCAGCGCGGCTGGCAACACGAAGTGACTGGACGATGGCAACAGCCGCCGCGGTGTCGGCCCCGGTCGCGCCCAGGCAGCCAGGAAGAGGACGGGAATTCCGACCGTCGCCAGCGCCAGGAGCGCGTTCTGCTTCGGTGTAACCGGGAACTCCTCGCCCATCCGCGAGACGGCGAATATGATCAGCGAGACGTAGAGCGTG
>JBGSWU010000186.1:0-28428 GCA_041751795.1 Thermomicrobiales bacterium | reverse complement strand
ATTGCCGCCGAGTTGGACGCCGCGCTGCAGCGATTCCGCCAACTCGCGGGAAGGGAGAACCCATTTGGGCATCCGTTGGACTGGAGTGACTACGACGCCTGAGATGATGGTGATCACCGCACCTTCGTCACCTGCAGCCATAATTGATCGAGCCCGCGCCCATCGATTGGTTCGGTAGCACTTCATAGATCGATGTCCAACTGTAAGTCTCCATGAGACCCCAATTGTGTCGAAGAAGATCGCTCTCTACTTCGTGGCACTACAACGCCATGTTACTTATCCCGAACCCGCTCGCTTAATTCGTCATCCCCAGCACCCTGAACAGGAACGCGTAGACATCGGCGCGTTCGTCGATGATCTTGCTGGTTGGCTTGCCCATCCCGTGCCCGGCGCGGGTTTCGATGCGGATCAGGATTGGGTTGTCGTCGGTCTGGTCGGCTTGCAGGGTTGCCGCGAACTTCTTGGCGTGGGCCGGAACGACGCGGTCATCGGTGTCGGCGCTGGTGATGAGGGTCGGCGGATACTCGATGCCCTCTCGGACGTTGTGGAGCGGCGAGTACGCCAGCATGAAGCGGAAGTGCTCAGGATTCGTTTCGGCGTTGCCGTATTCCGGCACCCAGAAGTGGCCGACGGTGAAGGTGTGGTAGCGCAGCATGTCGATGACCGGCACCTCGCAGACGACTGCGCCGTACAGGTCGGGTCGCTGGGTCATGCAGGCAGCAACGAGCAGGCCGCCGTTGCTGCCGCCATTGATCGCCAGTTTCTCGCGGCGGGTGTAGCCATTATCGATCAGCCACTCCCCTGCGGCGATGAAGTCGTCGAAGACATTCTGCTTGCGTTCCAGCATCCCCGCCTGGTGCCACTCCTCGCCGTACTCCTCGCCGCCGCGCAGGTTCGCCAGCGCGAAGACACCACCGGCTTCCAGCCAGGCGAGTCGGTGAATGGCGAAACTCGGCGTTAGTGAGATGTTGAAGCCGCCATAGCCGTAGAGCAGCGTTGGATTGTTGCCGTCGAGTGTCATGCCCCGCTTGTGGGTCAGGAACATCGGGACGCGCGTGCCGTCCTTCGACGTGTAGAAGACCTGAGTTGTCTCATAGGCGGAGATGTCGAAGTCGATTCCCGTCTCGTGCAATGGCTCCAGCGTCGCCTCCGGGCTGGACAGATCGAGTCTGAACGGGGTTGTCGGGTAGAGGAACGAGGTGAACGAGAGGAACAACTCCGGATCACCAGGTTTGCCAGAGATTGATTCGATTGAACCGATGCCAGGCAACTCGATATCGCGGTCAAACGTACCATCGCGCGCGTGGAGCGCGACCCGGTGTTGCGCGTCAACCATCTTGACGACGACCAGCCGATCGCCTGCCGCGACGACGAACGCCAGTGGATGCTCGCTCTCGGCGATCAGTTCGCGCCAGTGTTCGCGGTCCGGCTGTATCAAGTCGATCGCGATGACGCGAGCGCGTGGCGCCTCGAGGTCGGTCAGGAAGTAAAAGACAGGGCCATCGTTGTCGATGAACTCGTACTTGGCGTCTGCCTGCTCGATCAACGGAACGACGATGTTGTCGCCGCCGATCTCCATGACGTAGATGCGAGCGCGCGGGTCGGTTCCGCGTACGGCAGTGATGACGAGGTAGCGGCCATCATGGGTCACCGTTGGATGGAAGTGCAACTCCTTGTCATCTGGCCGTTCGTAGATCAGCCTGTCCTGCGTCTGGTTGTCGCCGAGACGATGGTAGTAGACGCGGTTGAAATTGTTCGTGTCTTCAGGAGCGACGGATCTGGGTTCGGGGTAGCGGGCATAAAAGAAGCCAGCGCTGTCACGGGTCCAGGCGATCGGCGAGAACTTGCACCAGCGGATGACGTCCGGCAGGTCGTCCCGCTCTTCAACGTCGCGAACCCGTAGCTGCTGCCAATCGCTCCCAGCTTCCGAGAGTGCATAGCCGAGCAGGAGTCCGTCGTCTGAGGGTGAGAAATTCGTCAACGCGACCGTGCCGTCCTCCGAGAGTGTGTTGGGATCGAGCAGTTCAACCGGCTCTGCGTCGTCCGTTGGCATGACATAGAGGACTGCCTGATTCTGTAATCCATCGTTCTTGAGGAAGAAGGCGCGTCCACTCTCTTTTTGTGGAATCGACCAGCGTGGGTAATCCCAGAGGTGTTTGAGCCGCTTACGAAGACGCTCGCGGGCCGGGATCGCGCCCAGAAATCCGTGAGTCCGGCGATTCTGGGCCTCTGTCCAAGCAATGACATCCGAATCAGTCGGGTCTTCGAGCCAGCGGTATGGATCGGCGATCAGCGTACCGTGGTAATCGTCGACCGTATCGCCCTTACGTGTCTCGATCGGACTTAGCGTCATTCATCGTCCCTCTCGTGTTCGAACGTACGTCATAAACTGACGCGTTGGGATTCGCTGTTGCGTTCTGCACCGGAGCGATTGGTGCCGTCCCTGAAACTGCGATGTACGGGCCGATCCGAACCGCACGCGAAAAGCCGATTGGATTTTCGAGGCTCGACCCGGATGTGATGTTGTGCCGCGCCATGTTTTCGTATCTCATCTTGCCTGCCGTCGAGTACGGACAAGATTGGTGACGATAGCGCGTCCGCCCTGCTGCGGCAAGCCTGTTGCGGAACACATCACCGGTGGCTGACGTCGTCTGGAGATGGGTGCATGTGGCACCCTGTCCGGCGGTGTTCGCGATTGATGGATGCCGGGATCGTCCGGGGGCGGTTGTGATCGAGGATATGGAACGATCGAGCCGGTTAGAGCGGAGTGCAGGATGGACGTTCGTGGCGCTTGGCGTCGCGACGTTGCTGGCCTATTGGCTGTCGTGGTTTCTGCCGCTCCGGCTGGGTCGGTTCGAGCCGTTCGCTGGCGGGGCGGAGTATATCGGACTCATCCTCGGGTACGGCAAGGCTGGTTTCATCAAGTTCGCGTTTGCCTCGATTGTTCCGTCGATACTGTACTTGCTGGCGCTCTTCCTTTTCCCGAGGGTCCCGCTCCGCCGAGCCTTGCCGGTCATCATCGGCGTAACGGTCCTTGCTCCGTTGATGTTACTTGCCACGTATCCGGCGCTGGCGGCTGATGTCTTCGGGTATCTGATGTACGGGCGGATTGTTAGCGAGTATGGCGGGAACCCGTATGTCGATACCGCCAACGCCTTTCCGGGTGATCCCTACTTTCCGCCCGTTGGCGGGGACTGGCGCGATTATCCAGCGCCGTACGGGCCACTCTGGGTCTGGATCTCGACGGCGGTGACCTGGCTGGCTGGTGGACAACAGATCACCGCGCTGCTACTCATCAAGATCATCGTGATTCTGGCCCATTTCGGTGTGGCGTTCTTCGTCTGGCTGCTGGCTCTGGACATTTCCGGCTCACAGCGCCGAGCGGCCTGGGCGTTGCTCGCCTATGGCTGGAGTCCGCTTGCGATCACCCACTTCGCTCTGGATGCCCATAACGATGCGATGATGCTCTTGTTCCTGACGGCGGCGATCTGGTTTGCTCGACGTCAGCGGCCTGATCTGGCACTTCCCGCTTTGGCACTGTCGGTCCTCGTCAAGTTCGTTCCGTTCCTCCTCGCACCGTTGTTTCTTCTGGCATCGCGCAGCCAGCCACGCCGTGCGTTGGAAGGGATTGCAGCGTCGATCCTCCTGACAGTAATCGCGTATGGCCCGCTCTGGGAGGGGTTCAATACGTTCGATGGGATCCGCCAGCAATCTGGACTGATGACCTCGTCACCGCTCGCGTTGCTTCGGTATTACGTCAACGACGCCTGGCTTCGACCGCTTTCGCTGGCCGTGTTTGGCCTTGGTTACGTGTTGATCCTTTGGAGATTCCGCAGGCTAGAATCTCGCTCGTATGCGGTTATCGTCCTCTATTTCTTCGCCTTGTCGTCGTGGACAAAGGGCTGGTATTTCACCTGGGCGCTGGCACTCGGCGCAATCCTCGGCGGGCCAGCGTTCGTGGCAGCCGGACTGGCGGGCTTTGGGGTGTTTCTCCAGAATATGACCGCCTGGGGCTGGGAAATGAACACGTTCGGCTGGGCCTCTCGTCACGGTATCCGATTCTGGGAATGGTGGCTGACCTGGACGTTGTACCTGCCGTGGTTGCTGGTCGGAATCTGGACAGTGTTGCGACGGACGAGACGACAGCAGGTTCGATCCGCTGGACAAACGTTGACAACACTGACGAGCGAATCTGGCTAGTCTTCGGGAGACGACTGTCCCGTCGTTTCGCTGGATATCAACGTTCGAGGATGACGATCATCGTTTCGGGAACGATTGGTGTAGCAACGATTGGGACGAAGTTGCCGACCTGCTGGCTGAGGTAGCCAACCTGTGCGCTGGCGATCATGTCGGCCTCCGACTGCCACAAACCGATCGACACCGCGCGATTACCGGGACGATCGATGAGAAGTAGCCCACGCCGGAACCCACGCTGCTCAGTCGCGGCGTGCATGACGACATTTTCAAAGAGTGTCACAACCGTGTCGATATGCCCGGGGAGCGGTTCGACAGTGACGAACCGCGCAACAACCCCGCCCGCCATCCCGGCTGTTAGGGACACGTCAAAATCCCGTTCCTGTCCCTCAGGAGGTGCAGCCGATTGCTCAACGGCGCTATAGGCTTCGAGCGATTGCGGGTTCTGCCAGAGCGAGACGACTTCGATGCGCTCGCCGTTGGGCGCGTTTGCGGCGTCGGCGGTGCTGCCAAGTACGATCATCCCGGCAAAGCCTGGCGCAGCGCGCATCCCTGGCAACTCGGTATCCTGAATCATCTCGATCGTCGGGCCATGGCGGTCGGGTGTCAGGAGAATCGTTCGAACCCGAGCGATCATCGAAGGCTGCTTCCGGACTGACTGCGGTTGGGGGACATCCGTCATACCTTCCGAACGCGAACTGAACGGCCACGACCGGTGGCTGGATCGGGGCCGGTCATCGACCGGTCGACTGGTGTAGGTATGTCGTGTGAGGCGAAGCATACCGTCTTTTCGGGCGATCGTCTCGGATTGCCTGAAGTACGGATGGATAGTTCCATCTACGCTCGTCGTAAGTCTTCCCAGCGTCGACCGAATATCTGTGGTGCGTTCCAGCCGTTAAGACCTGCCCAGGTATCGAGTTGGCTGCGGTGATGAACCTCGTGCTCAGTCATCATCAGTAGAACACGCCAGCCAGCGATGTTGCCTGGTTCGTCGGCCAGCAGTACGCGCCGGTCGAGCCAGTCCTCCGGGGTTCCGGTGAGCGCCGTTCGCAGGTCGATGGCGCTGCGTTCAAGGATTGGTAGCCAGTTGTCGCGACTGGATGTATCCGGGAATGGTGCAGTCAGCCACCCGTTGCCGAGGTACGCGCCAGTGAAGAACTGTCGCGCTGCCGCGATGCGGGCGATGACCGTATTGATGCTCCAGGCTTGCTCGCCTGCACCGGCAGGTGGTGTCCAGCCGTCTGCTTCGGCTGGGAGCGCTGCGACATCTCGTTGTGTTCGCCGCTGGACGCCGTCGAAGTAGCGCAGAAACTCGTCAATCGATCGGATCACCGCGCGTGCCCTTCACTCACGGGTCGATTGCTGGAGCCACTACCTCGATTGTATGCGACGGCAAGCCGCGCGCTCGCGATGGTTACGATCGCGTCAGGCTGACTTTCGGTTCAGTGATCGGTCGGTTTGGAAGGACGGGGCGGCGAAAGTAGGCGACCACCGTGTTCCACGACAGGGTCGACCCCTCGGCAGCGCGGCCAGCATAGTCGCCGTGCTGTATGTTGACCATTTCCCAACCGGCCAGGCCAAGCATCCCGATCGCCTGCTTCCATGGGTTCGTCGTCCACGGCGCAGCAACAGGTCCTTCGCGGCTGGCGATCTGGCGAGACGTCACCGTGGCGCCGAGGAAGATGAGATCGACGCTGTAGTAGGTTTCGCCCCGCATTTCACTCCGGCCAGCAGCGATTAACTGGCAGTATTCCCACTGCCCAGTCGATGGACTTGCCGGGGCGACGGGGGGCGCGGGCGCACTCTGGACCGGCGCAGATTGCTCGTTTGGTTGTGCTGGGGCGAGTTCGCGGGTGGGTGGAGCGATTTTCGACGCGTTGCCGCCCATCTGACCTGTTCGCATGTTGTGGACATTCGCGGTTGGATCGTCCAGGCGAGAGCGGACGGTCGTGAGCAGGGTGACCGTTGAAAACGGTTTGGTCAGCACCTCGATGACACTGATGTCTCGGACGAGATTGGCTGCATTGGCGTCAGTCGTCATCAGAACGATCGGCGCCTCAACTCGCTGATTGCGGATCGTTTGCGCCAACTGGATGCCATCTCCATCAGGCAGTGAGCTATCGAGGAGGATCAGCGATGGATGGAGCATCTCCAACGCGGCGAGTGCAGCAGCATTGGAACTGGCCACGATGACTGAATAACCCTCGGCTTCGAGCAGCGCTTTGACGAGGTCCTGAAACTCCTTGTGATCCTCAATGACGAGAATCGTTGCTAGTGGTTGACTGGACATGTTCCATCCTCGCGCGTCAAACGTCGACTCGCAACCTCGAAGTCGAGCGTCCAAGGGCTGATTTCTGGTTGTATCTGCCACGTATATTGGAATGATGGCTGCTGGCGATGATTTGTGCAACCTCGATACCGCGGACCGAGTGCGGCTAAGGGTTCAGATGCCCTCATCCAACGGCCAGATTGGGCGACGAATCCGGCGATACGTGAACTGGGCAAGGTTGGGTGATGAGAGTCCGGGACCATCCACGGCAATAATCTCGCCAGCCAGCGGCTCAAATGCCGCACGAAAATGGACCGAGGACTTGACGACGAGGACGCGTTTCTCCTCAGGGACGATCCCAACCGCGCGAAAGAGTTCAGGATCGAGCACCTGGACGCGATGGTCGCAGACGACGACGTCAACTGGCGCTGATCCCTGCTTCCCAACTTCAAGCACGGCGGTCTGGCCCAGCCGCGTTCGTGTGCCGGACCCCATCGGACCACGATTGATGAAATCGACGGGGCCGACCGAGCGAACCGTGGCCTCGACCTCCAGTGGCGAACCATGCGATCTGTCGATCTTGCCCCCGAGTCGAAACCAACCGCGGTTCCCGTGCCCGATCTGCCCTGCCAGCCGGACGGTGTCCGGATCAGCGATGACAGCGAGTGCTGCTCCCTCGATTCCGGCTGTCAGGAGCGCTACGAGGATGGCTGTTCCGTCGCATGCGCCACCCGCACCGGGATTGTCGGAAACGTCGGCCAGCACGAGTGGGCCGGATCGGACCTCACCGTTCCCGGCGATTCGCACCGCGTCTGGAATCGAGGTCGTTGAAGGCGTGAACCGCTCGCGTCGTTCCCACGCCGCGCGAGCGATCCGGTCTGCAACCTGTTCGGCAAGTGCTAGATTATCGTTTGTCGTCACGACGACAGCGAGCCCGGCATCACGGATGTCGCTGTAGGGGAAGCCACCAGAAAGGACGATGTTCACGATCCCTTCTGCTTCCTTCATCCGTGCCGCAAGGTCCATCAACTCGCCCATCGGCGTCGCGCAGTTCGTCCATTGGGCGGGGAGTGTCACCAACATCGGAACCTGACGCAACGCGTGGACTGGCTTGAATGCGCGTCGCTGAAGTTGGTCCAGCAACGTGACTGCATCGCTACCGCGTTGATACGTATCGACATGCGGGTAGGTTTCAAACCCGAGGATAAGGTTTGCGTGAGCGACGATGCCGGGTGTCATGTTGGCGTGGAAGTCGAAGACAACGACGATCGGTGTGTCCTCCCCCACTGCCCGTCGCACGCGGCGCAGCAGTTCTCCGTCGGCGTCCTCAATACCTTCAGCGACCATCGCACCGTGGAGTGCGAGGAGGACACCGTCAAGCGGGTCGGCACGCATCGCGTTCGATAGTCCGCGCTCCATCTCGTTTGCGAGTATCTCGAACGTCCCTCGCCGGATTTTGCCGGATGGCGTCGCCGACGCGAAGAGCAGCGGGACAAGTTGCCAACCCAGTGATGACGCGTGATCGACCATCCCGCCCAGGACGTTGCTGATACCTCGGCTGGCCCGCAACAGGTCATCGCCGCGCAACAGTGTTCGTTGCTGGAACTGCGTCAGATCCGTCGGGATTGACGAGAATGTGTTCGTCTCGTGCGAGATGCCGCCGATTGCTACTCGCATGGTCGTACGGATGGCCATGAACCAGAAGGAGAAACAAGGAGGATCAACAATCGATTCAATGGGATAAACCGATGCCGTCGCGAGTCATTGCCACCTGGCCTTTTCGTTCGTCATGCCGTGTTCTGCATGGTGCGTTGCACGAGCCGTGCCCGGCCGAGTATCGCTGAGCGACGGCGACCGAACAACTCTTTCCGTGCGTGCTGGCGATGATGTCGCCCAGACATGCTCGAACCTGGGCTGCAGACCCAGGTTCGAGCGGGAGGATGGAAAGGAGTGTTCGGTGTTTGGCGCGGCGATCAGTCGCCCGCAGGCGCTGCAACGGATCGCCGCGTTCGGACGGCAGCTACCAGGGCCGCATTGTTGAATGGCTTGCTGAGAAAGAGATCACCGGACTCGGTCGCGAACTGCGGAACGAGCGGTGATTGGGTGAACGCGGATGTCACGACAATCCAGGTTGCAGGCGACTCGGCGCGTAGGATATTGACAACGGTATTGCCGCTACCATCCGGCAGGCAGAGATCGACCAGCGCGGCATCGAATGCATAGAGGGAGATGGCGGCACGTGCTTCCGCGACTCCGGTGACGCAGATGACGTCATAGCCTGCACGTTCGAGCACGAACGTCATCAACGCCCGGATATCTGTCTCGTCTTCAACGATCAGGACCCGCTGTTGACTGAGCTGTGGTTGAACGTGCTGCATCGACCGAATCCTGCCGTCGCAATCGCCAATCGTGTTGCAATAACGATATCGACTTGAATGTCCCGATGGGGCGTTTTGCATCACAGGAGTGTCACAGTGGGCCTCGTGTTCGCCGTGGATTTCGCCCCGAGCATCACTACCGTCACACGGATCAAACACCGGACCAGCCTGGGCGGGGTATCATCGATTGATGACGCTTGCGTCTGTCCGGGACGATGCGAAAGGGCGGTGCAATGCAGGTACGCGATCGAGGAATGAAGGCTGGAGTCGACGGCCCAGAATCGTCGGCGTCGCTTGACCCAAATATGGTGCGGACGGCGTTGGCTGGCAAGCGCGAGGTCGATCTGTACGCGCGGACGTATGCGACGTTGTTGCGCTCCTCGGGGCCAGTCGCCGTTGATGCACTTTTCGCTGCGCACCTCAATATTCAGTCCAGCCTCCACGCCCACGCTGCCGATCCTTCACCGGACATGAACGCATTCATGTACAGCACGCTGCGACTGCCGCCCGAGATCGTCCGCGTCAACCGGATTCTGCTCGGCCAGTCACCGGCTGTGTTCGCGCGGAATGGCTACACCAATATGGCGAACTGGGCGATGGTCACCGCGCCCGGTCGCCGTCGCCGCTGGCACTACGATGGTCATGAGACGTTGGCTGTCCACGTCGGTTCAATGTCGGACCTCGACGACCTGATTCCGACGATCGTTGCCTGGCAGATCGAGTGGAACAAGCTGCACGTTCGCATCCGCGATGACGAGGAATTGAAAGCACGCATCAGCGCTGGCGGCCAGCCGGGTGCGCACATCGATCCCGAAGACATCGACGCGATTGGCGATGCGCTCGGGATCAACCGTAGCGACTGGGCACGGCTACGGCTGGCCTGGGGTGCCGAGTTCTGGCCAAACCTTCAGAGTATTGCGGGCGGAAAACGGGATGTTCATCTCCATATGCTCGGGGGCACGCATCTCGGGTTTTCGCGTTCGGCCCGTCGGTGGTGGGGACCCGTGGGTCGTGCGCTGGCTGAACGTGGCCTGGAAGACAGGCCGGTCTTCTTCGTCTCTTCGAACCTGCACTCTATTGCAAACATCCTCAGCGGCACCGCGCGTCGCCGTCGTGACGCCCTTGTTGAATTCATCGAAGACAGCCAGCATCCAGATCTGCTGCCTGAACTGCGCAAATTGCAGGCTGGGGATACTCGTTCCTCCTGGGACAACTTCCTCTACTTCGCGGCCAGGCTCTATTACGCTGCCAATGGTCCCGATCGCCCAGACCGGAACCGTGAGGAAGAAGAGCGCGGGATCATCACGATCGAGCCGGACAGCGCTCTCGATGTTGGTATCCAGATCATCGAACTGGCACGGTTGAATGAGGATGACCTCGACCCACGGATCCTGAAAGTTGGCGGTGGGCCACCGGAGACCGACGCAATCATTGTCAACATCAACTATCCGCTCGGACTGGCGGCGTATCATATTCTCGGTCAGGTTTCGGCGGAAGTCTCCCAGTTGCGCGGCGTCTATATCCTCGGGAAGGCAGCCACGCTCAACGCCCGAATTGGCGACGTGATGATCTCGGATGTCGTCTACGACGAGCATTCGGACAATACTTACTGGTTTGCCAACGCATTCTCCAGTGCCGACCTCGATCCGTTCCTCGACTACGGCTCGACGCTTGATAACCAGCGTGCTGTGACCGTCAAGGGCACCTACCTGCAGAACCGAGGCTATCTTGACTTCTATTACCGTGAGAATTACACCGTCGTCGAGATGGAGGCGGGGCCGTTCCTCTCCGCACTCTACGAGGACGCTTATCTGACGCGCCATCCACAGGGCGAGAGTGTGAATCTGAGTCAGGTTCCGATCGACATCGGCATCATTCACTACGCTTCAGATACCCCGTACTCGCATGCCCACACGCTCGGCGCCCGCGGCATGTCCTATCGCGGCATGGACTCGACGTACGCGGCGACACTGGCAATTGTCCGAAGAGTGTTCGAGAACTGTCGGTAGGGGCGGTCGTCCCACATCTGCATCGCAACCGACATCGTTGCCGAATGGTTTCCCAATCGTTAGTGTTCGCTTGGGTGACTACTTCGAATGGACGACCGCTGGCTGGTCAGTGGGTCGAGGTAGCGCTACGGGAATTGTCTGGTTGTGGAGAAGCGCCGTGATCTCGTCCGGTGGGAGTGCCGGGGAAAAGAAGTGACCCTGGCCGCTGTCACACCCACGTGCCCGGAGGAAGGCGACCTGTGCGGCCGTTTCAACGCCTTCAGCAACCGATGTGATGCCGAGCGATTTGCCGATTGCGATGACGGCTTCGACGATCGATGTGTCTTCAAGATTGTGGCTGATGCCATCGACGAACATGCGGTCGATCTTCAATCCATCGACCGCGAATTGCTTCAGATAGGTCAGCGACGAGTAGCCGGTTCCGAAATCATCGATCGCCAACGCGACGCCCAGCGCTCGCAGGTTACGCAACGTCGCGATCGCCGAAACGGCGTCTTCCATGATCGCTCGCTCGGTCACTTCGAGTTTCAATGTTCGTGGAGCGATGCGACTTTCGTCGAGCACGACGCGAACGGTCTCGACTAGCGATGGTTGGAGGAACTGACGTTCTGAGAGGTTGATGCTCATCGTCAATGGTGCGCGCCGGCTCGATACACGCACATCCTGTTGCCATTGGAGCAACTGCTCGCAGGCATTCCGCAGCACCCAGGCACCAATATCGACGATTGCATTGGTTTCGTTGGCGATCGTTATGAAGTCCGAAGGCTGGAGCAGCCCTCGCACCGGATGTTGCCATCGGATCAGCGCTTCAACCTCGGTGATGCGGCCGGAACGCAAATCGACGACTGGTTGATAGTGCAGGACAAACTCGCCGCGCTCGCTCGCCCGCTGCAACTCAGTTTCCAGTTCGCGCCGATCGCGGGCGTTGGCATTCATCGGCGCGACGAATACCTCATACCGCTCTCGTCCTCGACGCTTGGCTTCGTACATCGCTATATCTGCGTTGCGCAGTACATCATCAGCCGATTCCGTTTCATCACCGAGGAGTGCAATACCGATGCTGGCAGTGACCCGTACTTCCCGGTCGCCGATCGTGTAGAGCGTCAGCGACTGTTCGGCAATGCGCTGGGCAACGCGGATCGCGTCGCTGACATCGGTGATGTGCTCCAGCAGGACCGTGAACTCGTCCCCTGCCAGTCGTGCAACAGTGTCGCCTTCGCGTACGCAAGTCTGGAGACGTTCGGCCATAGTCACGAGAAGCTGGTCCCCGGCGCGATGACCGAGGTTATCGTTGACAAGTTTGAAGTTGTCGAGGTCGAGGAAGAGCACAGCTAGTGTTTCCCCTGCACGTTGGCGACGGGCAAGCGCATGATCGAGCCGGTCCATGAACAGACCACGATTCGGCAAACCAGTCAACCGATCGTGGAAAGCCTGGTGAACGAGTTGCTGCTCGACAAGTTTTCGATCGGTGATGTCGACGATCTGGGCGATGAAGTACCGTGGTCTGCCAGACTCACTCCGCACAAGCGAGACGGAGAGTTCGGACCAGACGTCGTGACCGGCGCGATGAATGTATCGTTTCTCGATTCGAAATCGATCGGTCGCGCCGCTCAGCAGTTTCTGGGTTTGCTCAGCATCTGGACCGATATCGTCCGGATGCGTGATCGATTGATGCGTTTCGTTGAGCAGGTCGTCCTCACTGTAGCCGAGCATCTCGCACAACGCTGGATTGACCTGCAGAAAACTCCCATCTGTCGTGACAATCGCCATCCCGATCACACCCGCAAAGAACGCATGCTGAAACCGGTCACGACCGAGGAGTCCGCTCGACGGCTGGTTGCCAGGATTCGACACGCCGTGTCCGAGCATTCTCTGACTGGAAATCGTGTCTGCTGAAAAATCACTCATCCGACACTCGCAACCAGAAATTAGACGAACGAACGACAACGCAATCGCTCGCCACTGACGATGATCGAGTAACGCGGTTGGCACAACGCAATCGTTGAAGAATCTGGATGTTTGTGTGCAACAACCGGTTTTTCTCCTTCGTCATCAATCAGCCCGTAGCAGGATCGACCGATCTCAGAAAGGACGCGATTGGCATCGGTTGCCAGCCGCAGGCAGGAACTGTGACGAGACGTCACGACAGGTTACATGATGGTATCCATCATACGCCTCGGTGTACAGAACTGCGATAGGTTTGGACTCGATGATTCACCAGGTGGTCCCATTCGTGAGGGTCGATCTGGCACTTGCCGTTCGCTGCGCGACGACGCACGATGCAGCATGCCGAAGCCAGTGGGGCTGGATGCGCCTGACGATGATGAATCCTGTGTAGATGAAGGGCTGGATGCAATGGAATGGGTCGGAGATTCGCCGCATCCCTGGGTGGTTGAACGACGCGATCGGGTGACGTTTGGCGTACAGGCCTTTGCGCGACCAGACGATCCTCGGTCCAGCGAACGGATACTCGCGGCTGGACAACTCGTCGATTCGCTTGGGCTGGATGCCTTTTACATCGGCGACCACCCGGCTCACGCGACTGAAGTCTGGATGCACCTCGCAGCACTTGCCGTGACAACTGAGCGGGTGCGGCTGGGGTCGGTCGTCAATTGTGTGCTGTATCGCCATCCCGTGATGACGGCAAGGCAGGCAGCTGACCTCGACCGTCTCTGCGGCGGCAGGTCAATGCTGGGCCTGGGAATCGGTTGGGATGTTCCCGAGTTTGGCGAACTGGGGATGCCCTATCCACCGACACCGGAACGCCATGCCGCACTTGAGGAAGCATTGGAGATCATCGCGGGCGTCTGGGGTGACGAACCCTTCTCGTTCAGTGGTCGCTACTACCAGGTGACGAACGCGCGAATCACCCCTCCGCCTGCTGAACAACCTCATCCGCCCTTGATGATCGCTGGCGCAGGTGAACGCGTCACGCTGCGACAGGTCGCACGCTATGCCGATGCATGTAATTTCGGGCCGTCGGCGCAGATCGGCGGTGTCAAAACTCCCGACGATGTTCGGCGCAAGTACGCCGTTCTCGAACGACATTGCCAGGAAGTTGGCCGACGGTACGACGATATCCTGCGAACGCATTTCACGCCGTGGTTGATGATCGCGGAAACGGAGTCGGCTGCACAGGAAAAGTTGGCGCACTACTACCCAGACGGGCTGACCGAAGACCAGCGCTACTCACGCATTTATGGCTCGCCGGATCAGGTGGCCGAGTACTATCGGTCGATGATCGATGCTGGCGTCCAGCACTTCGTCTGTCAATCGCTCGACGCTGCCGACACCGAGACATTCCGGCTTCTCGCCGAGGAGGTCGTGCCGCGCGTCATCGAGGGCTGAACCGAGCAGGATATTGGTTCGACTGCCCAGCGCAGGGGCGAGGCTGCTCTACTCTAATAGAACGTGCCGAGGATCGCTCCGTAGATCAGGTGGGCGATGATGATGACGACCGGGGTCCGGACACCATAGTTGAGGGCCATGAAACCAGGTGGCTCGAGTTGGCGGGTCGGCGTCGGGCCGCGAGTCTCACCGGCCATTCGTGGGTGCATGCCGGGCAGGATAAACATCCCGGCTGACAGGACAAACGCCGCATGGACGAGGCCGGTGCTCGTGCCGAGCCACCAGTTCGCGCGGCCCCAGGATTCGAAGGCTGCGGCATAGATCAGCGCGAACGCCCAACCGTTCATGAAGTGGAAGATCATCCCGATGACCCGGGCACGGTCGCGATCGGACGTGAAGATCGACCCGAGCATGTAAGGGATGCTCATTCTCGTCACGTGCATCCCCTGACTACCGGCCATGATGCCAGTCAGAAAGAGTGTTGCGACGAATCCCCAAAGGAGGGCACTTCCCCAGTCCACGCGGTGTACCTATCCGTTTCACGTCGATTCGCGTCGCTCGGCTGATCGCATTCTACGTGGATCAAGGAGGTAACGGGAATATCGGATCGCAATCGCAACTCGCGGTTGGTCATCACTCCCGTCGGCGTGTTCCAGCAATCGGCGGTCGAGCGTCCCGACGGTTCTGCGCTTCCTGAATAGCGAGAGCGGCATTGATGAGGCCGATGTGGGTGAACCCCTGTGGGAAGTTCCCGATGGCCGTGCCAGTGTCCGCGTCGATTTCCTCAGCCAGCAGACCGACATCGTTGGAGTAGCCGACGATCTGCTCGAAGCGGCGGATCGCCGCGTCGATTTCACCAGCGAGAGCCAGGCATTCGACCGCCCAGAAGGCACAGATGCCGAATGTCCCTTCGTTTGGCACACCGTCGTCCGGAAGGTAGCGATACATCAGTTCGCCGTTTGGCCCCGCGCCGAGCTCCTTTTGAATGTGTTTAAGCGTCGAGCGCATTCGCAGGTGTGTGGCGTCGATGTACCCATAGAGTGGCAGGGAGAGAATGCTCGCATCAGCGACATCATCATTAAACGCCCGGGTGTAGCTTCCAAGCCGTTCGTTGTAGCCACGCGCCTCGATTTCCGCCCGCAACGTGCCGCGCTCGGCAATCAACCGGTCGGCGGCAATATCGAGTCCGTGGTGGTCGCGCAGCGTGATCAGCCGGTCGAGCGCGACCCAGCAGAGGACTTTCGAGTGTGTATAGTGCTTTGCTTCGTCTCGAAACTCCCAGATCCCCGCGTCAGGATTCCGCCACTGATCGCAGATCGTGTTGGCTATGCCACGTAGGAGCTTGACGGCATCGGCGTCGAACTGGCCCCCATGCTGAGCGAACTGCAGGGCGGCATCGGCCACCTCGCCGTAAATGTCGAGCTGGTACTGGTCGCGAGCGCCGTTCCCTGCGCGTACCGGCTCCGAGCCAGCGTACCCCTCCAGGTGATCCAGCTCGGTTTCGTCGATCCCGTTGCGGCCATGCAGATCGTAAACAACCCGGAGTTCCGGCCAGGACAGCCGGGTGGCATGGAGCAGCCAATGGAGAAATGCGTCAGCTTCTTCTTCGTAGCCCACGCCCCAGAGCGCTCGTAATGTCAGTGCGGCATCCCGCAGCCAGCAGAAACGGTAGTCCCAGTTGAGGTCACCGCCGATCTGCTCGGGGAGCGACGTCGTCGGTGCGGCGATGATTGCTCCGGATGGCGCATAGGTCAGGAGCTTCAGCGTCAGCGCACTTCGGCACACCGCATCCCGGTATGGCCCGTCGTACGTGCATTGTTCCGACCACGCTTCCCACCACGCCTGGCTGCGCTCGATCCGGGCACGCGCAGCGTCGCCGAGCAGCGGGATGACTGCTGGTGCTTCCTGCGAAAAGGAGAGCGAAACATACGAGCGCTGGCCAGCCTTGATCTTTACCCGGGTTTGCGCGGTGTGTCCGTCTTCGGCCCTGAAAATCGATTCCGGAAGGTCAGTTCTCAGGTAGAGTTCGCCGCCGTTACTGCGGCAGGCCAGCCCAAGTGCTCCACGCTGCTGAAAGTTGACGCGCTTGCGTCCGTAATCGGGTCGTGGATCGCAGAAGATGTCGATGATGACTTCGCCTTCGACACCTTCGATCTCGCGGAGCAGTTCGTGTTCAGGAACCATCTCATTGCGTTTGTCTTCTTCGGAAAGGACCGTCATCAGGTCCCGCACGATACACACACCCGTGTCCGTGACAAACGCCGTTTCAACAATGACGGTTCCTGGAATGTAGTGCCGGGTGGAGCGGAACTTTTCCGCAGGACGAATCCGGAAGGTGCCACCGCGTTCGACATCGAGCAATGCGCCGAAGATGCTTGGGCTATCGAATCGCGGCCACATCAGCCAGTCGATCGAGCCGTCGCTCGCAACGAGAGCGGCCGAGCGACAATCGCCGATCAGCGCGTAGTCGCCGATTGGCTTGTACCTGTCGCCTGCTTTCGAATCGCTCACTGGATCAGCACCTGCCTGGTCATGCGTTGCGCTGTCACGCCTTTGAGGGTTCTTGCACCTGTTCGAGGCGTGTCGATGATACCGCGTGGGCACTGCGAAATGCGGCGACGATGACAAGAGGGTTACTTCAGCAGCCCTTTCAATTCAACGTTTTCATCCGCGAGTTGGTTAGCGTCGATGTTCTTTCCAGCCCGCAGAAGACGGCGTGCCGCGGAAAAGTCCTTGAAGCGGTTAACGGAGAGAACAGCGACGAACCGACCGTCACGCAGGTAGAACGCCGACCACGGACCATCTTTGACGGTCCCGCGTGTCACCACCTGATCGTGGCCGTGATTGTGGCCCGCAAACTGAAGCGACAGGTCGTACTGGTCGGACCAGAAGTACGGGACCGGTGCATACGGCTCACCGGCGTCGAGCATGCTTTTTGCGGCGGCGGCTCCCTGGTTGCCAGCATTGTCGAAGTGTTCGACATGCAGGTATTCGCCATATCCCGGGTGCCAGGTGCGGGCAACGTCACCGGCAGCGAAGACATCAGGAACATTCGTCCGACAGAATTCGTCCACGATGATTCCGCCGTCGATCTCGATCCCGGAACCGTCCAGCCAGTCGGTTTCTGGCCGAACGCCAACGCCGACGACGATGAGATCGGTGTCGATGGATGCCCCCGACGACGTGACCACCCGTTCGACCGAACCAGCGCCTTCAAACGCGGTCGCTCCATCGTTGACTCGCAGATCGACGCCGTGCTCCCGGTGGACCCACGCCATCCGCGATGCTGCCTCCTGGCCGAGCGCAGCCAGCATCGGTAATTCTCCGGCTTCAAGGGCGACGACGTTCTTCCCACGTTGCCGGGCAATGGCAGCGATCTCTGCCCCGATAAACCCCATGCCAACGACGACAACGCTTGATGCCGATTCCAGCCGGTCGCGGATCGTTCGTGCGTCTTCGAGGGAGCGAAGGTAGTGGACACCTGCCAGATCGCTCCCTGGGATCGACACGCGATTTGGTGTCGCCCCCGTTGCGATCAGTAGCTGGTCGTACCCAACCGACTCTCCATCGTCGAGAACGAGGCGTTTCGCCTGGGTATCGAGCGACGTGGCGCGTGTGGCGAGCTGAAGGTCGATGTTCTGTTCCACATACCAGTCGTGCGGGTGCAGCGAGAACTCCTCTTCGCGAACGCTGCCCGCGAGATAGCCCTTCGAGAGCGGGGGGCGTTCGTAAGGAGGTTCGGCTTCGGCGCCGATGAGGACGATCTTCCCGTCGAATCCGTTTCCCCGAAGCGTTTCTGCGGCCTTCGCTCCGGCCATGCTCGCGCCTGCGATGACGATTGTGCGACTCATCCTCGGTTGCCCCGTTTCTCGTTGCTACGCATCGTTGATTGGCCCGTCGAAGCCGCCCGGGTTCCAGGCAACTTCCCAAAGAAAGCCGTCCGGGTCCTGAAAGTAGCCGGAGTAGCCGCCCCAGACGCGATTGTGAGCCGGATCAGTGATTGTTGCACCCGCTGCGGCGGCCTCGTGCATGACGCGATCGACGGCGTCGGCGGAGTCGACGTTGTGCGCCAGGCTGAAGGTCACTGGTGTGTGGGCAGATGCGGCAGTGGCGTTGTCCAGATTGGCATCGATGAGGAGTGAAGGCCGCGGAAAGAGCGCGAGTACCAGCCCACCGTCAAGCTTGAAGAAGACGACTCCGCCGTCCCCATCCTCTTCTCCGACGACACCTCTTGTCGGTAGCCCTAACCCATCGCGGTAAAACGCCAGTGAGCGTTCCATGTCCGTGACGCCGAGCGTGATCACTGTGATGTGTGGATTCAACGTGTTGCCTGCCCTTCAACGCTGCCGAATTGACGTGATATCACCATGCACTGTACGAACCATACCGAAGCGTGACCGCCGTCTGGCAGGCTGTTCCGTGATACGATGCGACGAAACGGTACGACACAATCGCGACATCGGACTGTACAGATCGACTGTCAGTTGCTTGAACGTTGGCGGTGCGATGGTCGCTCTTGAATCGACGGAAGCGCGGTCTACGCGCAGACTCGTCAAGGAGGTCAACGATGTCGAATTACTACGATCTTGGTACCTACACTTCCACCCTCACGACGTCTTCGACAGACGCACAATCCTGGTTCGACCGCGGCCTGATCTGGACCTACGGCTTCAACCACGAGGAAGCAGTGCGCTGCTTCGAGCGAGCCCTCGAGTTCGACCCGGATTGCGCGATGGCGTATTGGGGCATCGCCTACGCCGCCGGGCCAAATTACAATCGCGCCTGGCATCAGTTGGACGACGTCACGCTGGCAGCGATGCTCCAGAAAACGGTTTGGGCTGTCGAACAGGCCACCCGCCTCGTTGATAAAGCCAGCCCGGACAACCAGCGACTGATCCGGGCGATTGCTCGACGATACCAGTCAACGACACCTGCCGATGACCTGCAGGACTGGAGCGACGAGTACGCCGACGCGATGCGCGACGTTTACCGCGATTGCAGCGACAACCTCGATATTGCGGCACTGTTCGCCGAAGCATTGATGAACCGGACGCCATGGCGGTTGTGGGATCTGCATGCGCGTGGCCCGGCTGAAGGAGCAAGTACGCTCGAAGCGAAGGAGGTGCTGGAACGGGCGCTAGAGAATCCCGCGAGTCGGATGCACCCCGGTGTTCTGCACATGTACATCCATTTAATGGAGATGTCACCGTTCCCGGAGCGGGCGCTGGTCGTTGCCGATCGCCTGCGTGAACTGGTTCCCGACGCCGGTCACCTGCGCCACATGTCGACCCACATCGACGTCCTCTGCGGCCACTATCAGACCGTCGTTGATTCCAATCAGGCGGCAATCGACGTGGACCAGAAGTTCGTCGAGCGCGAGGGCGCGATGAACGTCTACACGCTGTATCGAACCCACAATGTCCACTTCAAGCTGTACGGCGCGATGTTCCTCGGTCAGTCCGAAGTCGCGCTGGAAGCCGCCGATGAGATGACCGCCACGATTCCGCGGGAATTGCTCGACGTGAAGGTGCCGCCGATGGCGGACCGGCTTGAAGGTCGCTTCTCGATCAAGCCACATGCGCTGATCCGCTTCGGAAAGTGGCAGGATATCATCGACATGCCGCTGCCGGAGGATCAGGAACTCTTTTGCGTGACGACGGCGATGCTGCATTACGCGAAGGGCGTGGCCTATTCCGCCTCGGGCCAGGTTCCCGAGGCCGAGGAAGAACAGCGATTGTTCATCGAGGCGATGGGCCGCGTGCCTGAGAGTCGCTTTTTCCAGAACAACACCTGTCTCGACATCCTTACCGTCGCGGCGGCGATGCTGGCAGGTGAACTGGAGTACCGCAAGGGCAACTACGACGTTGCATACGCCCACCTGCGCGAGTCGATCGACCGGTCGGACAATCTCGTCTATTCCGAGCCGTGGGCGTGGATGCAGCCACCGCGTCACGCCTACGGCGCATTGCTGCTGGAGCAAGGCCATGTCGCTGAAGCCGAAACCGTCTACCGGGCCGACCTCGGTCTCGACGAGACGCTTCCGCGCGCTCACCAGCACCCGGAAAACGTTTGGAGCCTGCACGGCTATCACGAGTGTCTGCAACGGCAAGGCAAGGACGAACTGGCGGCGATGATCAAACAGCGGCTCGAACTTGCGGTGGCTCGCGCCGACGTACCGATTGAAGCATCGTGCTATTGCCGCACGTCCTGTTGCGCCGCATGATCCGAGTTATCAAGGAATCAGGAGGTGACGAGCATCCTGGAATCGGTTCTTGTATCCCGTCCCGATAAGGAGCAGAAACATGTCCGATTACTACAACCTTGGCAACCATACCCGGACAATTTCAACGACTTCTCCGGACGCACAACGTTGGTTCGATCGTGGTTTGAATTGGACGTTTGCCTTCAACCACGAGGAGGCGATCAGCTGCTTCGAGGCAGCGGTCGCCGCCGATCCCAACTGTGCGATGGCGCACTGGGGTATCGCTTATGCGGCAGGGCCGAATTACAACAAGCCATGGGAATACTTCGATGAGGTCGATCTGGGGCAAACGATTCCCAAATGCTACTCAGTTACCCGGCACGCGCTGACGTTGCTGGAGAACGCCAGCCCGGCTGAGCGGGCATTGGTCGAAGCGCTGGCTTCACGCTACCAGTCGCCAACGCCGCCCGAGTCCGTCGAAGAACTCGTGCCGTGGACCGACGACTACGCCGACGCGATGCGTGGCGTTTACCGAAACTACGGTACTGACCTCGACATCGCCGCGCTGTCTGCTGAATCGCTGATGAACCGGACCCCGTGGCTCCTCTGGGACCAGCCAACCGGTGCCCCGTCTGACGGGGCCAGCACACTCGAAGCGAAGGAGATACTGGAGCGGGCGATGGAGAACCCGGCCAGCCGTGTCCATCCCGGTGTGCTGCACATGTACATCCACCTGATGGAGATGTCACCGACCCCGGAACTGGCCCTGCGACCGGGAGACTTCCTGCGCGGCCTCGTGCCAGATGGCGGTCACCTCCAGCATATGCCGACCCACATCGACATTCTCTGTGGAAACTACCACGACGTGATCGACTGGAACCAGCGGGCCATCGACGCCGATCAGACCTATCTCGATCGCGAAGGCGCGATGAACTTCTACACCTTCTACCGGGTCCACAATATCCACTTCAAACTGTACGGCGCGATGTTCCTTGGGCAATCCGAAGTGGCCCTGCAAGCCGCCGACGACATGATCGCGATGATTCCCGAGGAAATACTGCGAGTTGAGATCCCGCCGATGGCCTGGTGGCTCGAACCGTTCGTGCCGATGAAGATGCACGCACTGATTCGCTTCGGCAAGTGGCAGGAGATCATCGACATGCCGCTGCCAGCAGATCAGCAACTCTATCTTGTTACGACAGCGATGCAGCATTACGCGAAGAGTGTTGCGTTCGCCGCCACTGGCCGAATCATTGAAGCCGAGAACGAACAGCGGCTGTTCGATGCGGCGGTCAGTCGTGTCCCCGACGCATATCAGTTCCAGAACACGCCTTGCAGTTCGATCTTTGCCCTCGCGGCGGAGATGCTGGCGGGTGAACTCGAATATCGCAAGGGTAACCACGATGTCGCGTTCGCCCACCTGCGGAGATCAGTCGAACTGGAAGACAATCTTCCGTACGCGGAACCGTGGGCATGGATGCAGCCAACCCGACATGCGCTGGGTGCGCTGCTGCTGGAGCAGGGACATGTTGACGAAGCCGAAGCCGTCTATCGTGCCGACCTTGGGCTGGATGACACCCTGCCACGGTCCTGCCAGCATCCGGAGAATGTCTGGGCGCTCCACGGTTATCATGAGTGCCTTGTCCGTCAGGGGAAGGACGAACTGGCCGGGATGATCCGCCAGCGTCTTGACCTCGCCGTTGCCCGGGCCGACGTGCCAATCGAAGCGTCGTGCTTCTGTCGGATGAGCCTGGCGGCGTAAGGAATAGTCGGGATTCGGGATTCGGGATTCGGGATTCGTGAGTCGGGAGCCGGGAACCGGGGATCTCGCAGCAGCGGACCCAGTCCAACACCCTCGAATCCCGAATCCCGGTTCCCGAACCAGCAAGGAGTAGATGATGTCCGATTATTACGACCTTGGGAACCACCGACGGGTCGTATCGACTGTTTCCCCGGAAGCACAGCTCTGGTTTGACCGTGGGCTGAACTGGACGTACGGCTTCAATCACGGTGAGGCAGTCCGCTGCTTCGAGCGAGCGATTGAGGCTGATCCGGACTGCGCGATGGCACACTGGGGTGTTGCGTACGCTGCAGGACCGAACTACAACAAGCCGTGGGAGTTCTTCGAGGAAAGCGAACTGGCTGCGGCCGTGGCGCAGACGTTTGCCGCGTCCCGCCGTGCAGCAGAGCTACTGGACAAGGTCACGCCCGTAGAACGAGCGCTGATCACTGCGATTCAAGCGCGGTATCAGGCGTCGATTCCGTCTGAATATCTCGCCGAGTGGACCGAGGACTACGCTGACGCGATGCGAACGGTCTACCGCGACCACGGATCTGATCTCGATATTGCGGCGCTGGCTGCCGAAGCGTTGATGAACCGGACCCCGTGGCAGCTCTGGGATTTGCCGGCTCGTCAACCAGCCGCAGATGCGAGCACGGTCGAAGCTCGACAGATCCTCGAGTCTGCGCTCGAAAATCCGAAAAGTCGAGTCCACCCGGGTGTACTCCATATGTACATTCACCTGATGGAGATGTCGCCATTCCCTGAGAAGGCTCTGCGAGCGGGCGACTGGTTGCGCGGGCTGGTTCCCGATGCCGGGCATCTGGAGCATATGCCGACCCACATCGACGTCCTCTGCGGTCACTACGGCACGGTGGTCGCGTCGAACCACAAGGCGATCCTGGCCGACAACATATACCTCGAGCGCGAGGGAGCGATGAACTTTTATACGCTCTACCGCGTCCACAATTTCCACTTCAAATTGTATGGAGCGATGTTCCTCGGCCAGTCGGAGATCGCGCTGCAAACGGCAGACGAGGTTGTTGCGACGATCCCGCCGGAATTGATCGCGGTTGAAGTACCGCCGATGGCCGACTGGCTTGAAGGGTTCATGTCAGTCAAGATGCACGTTCTGATCCGGTTTGGCAAATGGCAGGAGATTATCGATACACCGTTACCCAACAACCAGGATCTGTATTGTGTGACGACGGCGATGACCCACTACGCGAAGGGCGTTGCCCTGGCGGCGACCGGTCGGATCGAAGAGGCTCAGCAGCAACGTGAGTTCTTTCGCACAGCCGTTGGTCGTGTTCCAGAAACGCGCTATCTGTTCAACAATCCCTGTCTCGCGGTCCTCGCGATCGCCTCAGAAATGCTGGACGGCGAACTGGAGTACCGAAAGGGGAACTTCGAAGCGGCCTTTGCCCACCTGCGAGCATCGATCGATCTTGACGACGGCCTGCTCTACGACGAACCCTGGGGCTGGATGCAGCCGACGCGTCATGCCTACGGTGCGTTGCTGCTCGAACAGGGACGGATTGAGGAAGCCGAAGCGGTCTACCGGGCCGACCTCGGCCTTGACGACAGCCTTGCCCGTGCCTACCAGCACCCGGAGAACGTCTGGAGCCTGCATGGGTATCACGAATGTCTCGTCCGTCAGGGCAAGTTCGAATTGGCCGGGATGATCAAACAACGGCTTGACCTGGCTATCGCCCGTGCCGATGTCCCGATCCAGTCGTCCTGCTACTGCCGGATGTCGCACGCTGCCTGAAAAGGTCGCCACAGTCGATGTGTCGGGGGTTCGCCCTTGTCATCCTGAGTAGTCGTCCACAGTGAGACTGTCGCGCCAGACGTACAAACATTGGTTGTCATCCTGAACGGCAGTGAAGGATCTCTCCTCGTGCGGTCACGTCGTTAACAACGGAGAGATCCTTCACTGCCGTTCAGGATGACAAGGCCAGTGGTTCTGTCCCTCGGGACACATTCACTGTGGTCGACTACTGAGCCGCAGCGAAGGATCTCCTGGCCGTGACAGGTCGGGAGGTTTGACGAGGGAGTACCGTTCAACAATCCGGCGCGTACCGGAGGTGAACGCGGAAAGATCCTTCGCTGCGGCTCAGGATGACATGCCTGGCGTGGCGGCCCAAGACGATAGGGCGCAGGGGCGGCTCTGCCAGCTGGCGACTCTGGCAATGCACGTATAGCAGCCCACTTCGTGGCACATCATTGTCGTAAGCGGGATCGGAGAAGCGTGTGCGATTCATCTGAGGCCATTGCTGCCGTGATGCCGAATGCGATGGAGAATCACCTCGCGTTCTGGGCGGTGCTGGCGCGATGTTGTGACGGCGCGGTCGAGAAAGACGGCGGGTTGACGATGATCACGACCGGATTACCGATCCCGTTCTTCAATCCGTCGATGCCTCACCTCTGGCCCGACGATCCGGTCGCGATGACAGCGCGCATCCGTGATTTCTCAGGGCGTCACGGTGGCAAGTCGATGATCGCGACCTGGGGCGAGATCGCGACGATGTTCGCACCCGTTGCACGTCAACTCGAACTGATCGATGACGGGACGACACCGGAAATGATCATGTTCCGCGACGATCATGGGTTTCCGGTCTACGATCGGAGGGGCTATCCGCATGTAACCGACGTTCAGCGCTGGAGCTTCGCCTGACGGACGCTGTTCGGATGACGGCTCGATGCCACGGTACGATCGTTATCGATGATGGCACGCATCATCGTTGATCATGCCTGCCTGATGCGCGACTGGTATATGTCATCGCGTCGATTTGATTGATCTCCGGATCGGGGAGTTGATGGCAACGGACGACGGAGCAGCACAGAAAGCCCAGATGCGGGTCGTTTTCGACCGGATCTCCGCTGAGTACGATCAGGCGGGGCCGGGGTGTTTTGCCTGGTATGGCCAGCGCCTGGTCGACGAAGCCCACATTGAGCCAGGAGCGCATGTCCTCGATGTTGCCAGTGGTCGTGGAGCCGTTCTCTTCCCCGCTGCTGAACGGGTCGGTCCGACTGGTCGTGTCGTCGGCATCGATCTTTCCAGCGAGATGGTCCGGGCCATCACGACGCAGGCCCAGCAACATGGCATCCAGGTCGAGACTCACGTCATGGACGCCGAGCATCTGGATTTCCCGGACGAGACGTTCGACCACGTCCTCTGCGGCTTTGGCGTCATGTTCTTTCCCAACCTCGACCGGGCGCTGAGCGAGTTCCGGCGCGTCCTCAAGCCGGGCGGTCGGGTTGCTGCCTCAACCTGGCAGATATCGCAGGCTCATGACCTCGCGGTGGTCCTCGACGACCTCGGGCTGGGTGGCCCCGGCGAGTCAGGCTGGATCGCTGACCCGGACGAGCTTGCGAGCGTTCTGGAGCGGGCCGGATTCCAGGGTGTGCATGTCATCGCCGACGCGCATGGCTTTCGCTATCGCGACATCGAGGACTACTGGCAGACCGCACGCGGGACAGGGTTGCGGCGACGACTCGACACGCTCGATCCCGAGCAGACCGAGCGTGTGCGCACCGTGTTCGCGGAACGAGTGAGATTGCGGCGGCGTCCAGAAGGTCTTTACCTCGAAGCCGTCGCGTTGCTCGGGACAGCGAGCCGTTGAATGTCAAGGAAATTGGGGAACAGAGCTCAGGATGCGGTCTGAATCTCGCCGATAGCCCATTCGAATGTGTCCAGGAAACATTCCAGTGATGTGTTCTGCGTGAGAACGGATGCGGGAATAGAGGGGTATGAGTCGATCCGATCGACAGCGATCTTGACTCCGTCAATGGCATTCAGTCGCCGCAGCATTTCAAGGCGCTGTGACTGCGACGTGAACGGCGGAATCGCTTTCAGCGTTCCGAAGTACACAGAGATTCGTCCGTTTGTTGACACCAAAAACACGGTATACAGGCGGGTGCCGTATGCGATTCTCGTATAGAATGTTCCTTCAACTTCACCAGTTCCGAATTCCACGATCATGCCATGGCGTTGACACCACTCGAAGATTCTCTCGGCGATGATCTGTGCTTCCGAACCGACACGAGAACTAATCTCGGTCATGAACGACGCTGTATCCCATTGGCGAGTTGCCCGAGTAGCGTGACCACCGGCCTTTAGACTCAGCGCCTGCTGCGTCTGTCCGACGAGGCGAGGTACAAGCGCCTGCTGTCCTTGTCCGACATACTGCCGAACTTCGACGGCAAGAACTTCAGCCGGATTCATCTGCTGATTCAGGAACTCGACAACGCGCCGGAGTTCAGGTGGGATGACATCGGCGACGAAGACGAGCCTGACGCGGCCCGCCTGGAGATTTGTCTGGACAAGTTTCCAGAACTCTTCCGCGTCGCCTTCGACTTCGAGTGATTCGGCAATCGCGGTGTCGGGGTCGCGAGCCTGCGACTCACACATCGACTCGAACCTCGACCGCAGCCGTTCGACCGGCCAGTAGACGACGGCGTTGGCGGCGTAGTCGAGCATCTGGCCGACGACTTCGCGACGGATGCGGGAGTCGGTGCTGCGTTTCACCTCGATGATCGTCGGAACACCGTCCTGATCGACAAAGAGATGGTCGATCGACCAGCGATCGCCACCAGCCTCGTCTGACGGCAGTCCGGCCTCGCGGGCCAGAAGCAGCCAGCGACGTGGAGCGGCGGCGTTCATCTGTTCGCCACCCAGCAGGTCCGGGTAGTCAGCGAGCAGCCGTTGCAACACATCTTCACTGTCGTATGCCTGCTCGGTCATCGGGACCAGATCCCCCTCACCTTGAACGAGGTAGATGACGCCACTCATTCGCGCTCCATTCGTTGTGCTCGCGTTGCGTTCCTATCGTACTCAATGTTTGTCCTGATGCGGCATTCGCACTCGTCTGAAGAGCGAATTGCTGGACTTCCTGTCACGCCCGTGCTACAGTGTGCGGACTGTACCCGCGATGGGTGCGTTCCTTAGGAGTGGTTGCCATCATGGCAGGACAGTTCGGGCAGTTGAGGCAAAGGTCGATCAGGCGCAGGTAACCCTGCCGCGCTATGTCGTCCGATGTGTGTCTCAATCAGCCTGGAGTGTTCGATGACCGCCGATAGTCTATCCACCAACAACCTGTCCGTGACCGCTGGTGCTTCCAGTGTCATCACTGTGTCCTCCATCGGGTTCAGGCGATTCAGGCGCTGCGCCTGACGACGCTGCTGCCTGTCCCCTGTGCGTGATGGCAGCGACTCGACGTCAGGCGTTTCGACACCTGTCGTCTCTTTGCACATGTCGCTGAACCGATCGCATAGACCCCGCATCTGGAGGAAGAACCCGTGAAGGACCTGCTGAAAACATCCGATATGACGATTGAGGACATGCACCTGCTGCTCGATCTGGCCGCTGAGTTCAAGGCCAACCCGATGAGCAAGTACGGGGTGCTGGCCGGAAAGACAGTCGTCCTCTACTTCGCCAAGCCGAGCACGCGAACGCGCCTCTCATTCGAGGCTGCAGTCGCTCGCCTTGGTGGTATTCCGTCCACGGTCGGACCGCAGGAACTCCAGATCGGGCGCGGTGAGTCGCTTGAAGATACCGCCCACGTCGTTTCGCGCTATGCCGAGGCGTTCGTCATCCGCACCTATGCCGACGACGACATCAAACTCGTCGCCGAGGCTGCCACGATCCCGGTCATCAACGCGCTGACTGATGGCCACCATCCGTGCCAGTCGCTGGCTGACCTGCTGACGCTCAAGGAAGCCTGGGGAACGTTCTCCGGCAAGCAACTCGCCTATGTCGGCAGCGACAACAACGTCCTGACCTCGCTGATGCAGGCCAGCGCGATGGTCGGCCTGCACCTGACAATCGCGACACCGCCGGGCTACGAGCCGGACGAGACGCTCTTCGCGCAGTCATGGGCGATCGCCAAGAAGATGGGTGGATCGATCAACATCATGCACGAGCCGATCGACGCCGTGAAGGGCGCCGATGCTGTCTATACCGACGCATGGCTCTCGATGGGTGATTCCGAGTTGACTCGCGCCGAGCGCTTTGCCGCGCTGACTCCGTACCGCGTGACGCCGCAGATGATGGAGCAGGCGAATCCCGATGCTGTCTTCATGCATTGCCTTCCAGCCCACCGTGGCGAGGAAGTGACTGCTGAAGTCATCGATGGCCCACAGTCGATCGTCTTCGACCAGGCCGAGAACCGCCTTCACACTGGCCAGGCTGTCCTCTAGGCCCTGATCACCGGCCTGCTGACCGGCACGACCAGCACGAGCACATC
>JBGSWU010000185.1:0-18673 GCA_041751795.1 Thermomicrobiales bacterium | reverse complement strand
GGATCAGCCGTCCTCGGTCCTGGTCGCATTCGTCACACCGGAAAGGGACCGACGGTTATCGGCGATCCCGCGATCACCGTGACGCCACGCTTTCAACTTGGGCCAATCCGAACTGCCCTTCAGAACGTTGGCTTCGACACCGATATCGCAACCAACATCCATTCCGCGATCTGGGCGAAATTGATCTGCAATGTCGCGATCAACCCCCTGACTGCGCTGACTGGCCTGCGCAACGGTGAACTACTCGATGATCCTCGGATCGTCTCAATGATGGAAGCCGCGATCGCCGAGGGGCTGGCCGTTATGGAAGCGGCCGGTGTTCCCTCCGCTGTCGATGACCCCTTCCAGCACGCACGCCGCGTGATGGAAATGACCCGCACGGGCTTCTCGTCGATGCTGCAGGACATTCATTCTGGTCGCAGGACGGAGATTGAGTCGATCAACGGCGCTGTCTCCCGTCTCGGCAGGGAACTCGGTATCTCGACGCCGGTCAATTCGTGGTTGACAGCAATGGTCGAGCATCGCGAGAAGGACGCTATTCGGGGAAGGGAATCGGGATTCGGGAATCGGGTTTAGGAATTCGAGCCCCGAGTCCCGATTCCCGGTTCCCGACCTCACGTCACACAAAATGGAGGACCTCAATTGACCGAATCACCAGCAGTTCGCGAAAAGATCACCGCTCCAGTCATTCAGGGGATGAAAGGCAGTGGCGAGAAGATCGTTATGGTGACCGCCTACGACTACCCAACGGCGCGCGCAGTCGAAGCGTCCGGCATTGAGTCCATTCTCGTCGGCGACTCGCTGGGGATGGTTGTCCTCGGCTACGAGTCGACGATTCCCGTCACGATGGAGGACATCATCCACCACACCCGCGCCGTCATGCGCGGTGTGACGAGTGTACACGTCGTCGCCGATCTGCCGTTCATGTCGTATCAGGTGTCCGACGAGCAGGCGCTTGAAAACGCCGGACGATTAATGAAGGAAGGTGGAGCGGACGCTGTCAAACTGGAAGGCGGCACGACGATGGCTCCCAGAATCGCCGCCATCGTTCGCGCTGGAATTCCTGTCATGGCCCACATCGGGCTGACGCCGCAGGCATCGGCAGCGCTCGGTGGGTTCAAGGTCCAGGGCCGTTCGCTCGAAGCTGCCCGCAGCCTGATCGCGGACGCCGAAGCCGTCCAAAAGGCCGGTGCGTACGCTGTCGTTATGGAAGCGATTCCCCGGCAACTGGCCCGGATCATCACATCACGCCTTGCTATCCCGACGATCGGCATCGGCGCTGGTGTTGATTGCGACGGTCAGGTGCTCGTCAACGCCGACGTGCTCGGCTCGTACGATCGCTTCAGCCCGCGATTCGCCAAACCATACGCCAGTATTCGCGATGTCATGCGCGATGCATTCAGCAAGTTTGCTGAAGAAGTCCGTGGAAGCGAGTTTCCCGCCCAGGAGCATGGGTTCGCGATGAATCGTGACGTCATCGCCGCGCTTGAGTCTCCAGATGATCGGGAATCGACCACCTAAAGCGGTTTTCAGAATTGTTGCGTCGACGTTGTAGACCGTCATACCACCAGTAGGGGCGGGTCATGGCGACCAACGAGCGAGCCAGATCGCTTGAACGACCCGCCCGGTATCCTCCCCATACGACGCCACTCCAGCTCATCACGACAAACCATCTGCGAACCGCTCTAAGCCGGAACTGTGGATTCTCCATAACCATCGAGTTACCGCTGGGTTCTCCGATATGGGCACCGGCTTAGCAGAACGTGTGTCCGTACGGTATGCTGTGGCGTTTGCGCCGACCAGTTGCGGTGCAGTCCGTGTTCGGAATTCACGGTTGAAGATCCAGGAAACAGGAGAGTTCATGCGGTTCCACGCTCGTAAGGCGATCATGACGTTCATGATGCTGTTACTGCTGCTTCTGGCGATTGCCGCCTGTGGCGGCGGCGGTGACGATGACGACAACGGTAGTGACGCGACGTCGCCGTCCGATGTCGCCGGGGTAACAGCGACAACGACCGGCAGCACTCCATCGGCTGCAAGCACCGAGTCGGCGGGTGACGAGACGGCGACGACTGGCGATGCTTCGGGCGATACCACGCCGACAACCGGCGATTCTGCCCCGGCTCCGGCGACCAGGACCACAGCCCCCGACGCAACCGCCGCCACCGGCACGTCAAGCGATTTTGCGTACGGATGGAACGTCGCTGTTCGTGGTGACGAAAACCGTGGCGATCATAACGAGCGCGTCGTCAACTCTGTTCAGGAGTCCGGATTCGGCTGGGTTCGCTTCCAGCTCGAATGGCAGCAGTTCGAGCGTGCCGACAACCAGTGGGACCCACTGCCTATCGACAACATCGTCGATCAGTTCGCCGCGTCAGATGTCAAGATTCTGCTTGTTGTTGCCAAGGCTCCCGAGTGGGCGCTCGATCCAACCGGCAACCAGTTCCTGTCAGACTACGCGCAATTCACTGAACTGATGCAGTTTGTTTCCCAGCGGTACGCTGGCAAAGTTCAGGCATGGGAAATCTGGAACGAACAGAATCTGGCACACGAGGTAAACAACAACGTCCGAGTTGCTGACTACGTCGAATTGTTGAAGGCGGGCTTTACCGGGGTCCGTGCTGGCGATCCGAATGCCCTCGTCGTCTTCGGTGGTCTGACCCCGAACGGCGTGAACGATCCGACAATCGCGATCGACGATCTGGAGTACCTCACTCAGATTTATCAGTACCAGGGTGGTGAGATCGCCCAGTACTTCGACGTGATGGGCATGCACGTTTCAAGCACCCACAACCCGCCCGACACGATGTGGCCCGACAACCCAAGCGATGAAGAAGGTTATAACGACGACGAGAGCTTCTATTTTCGCCGGGCCGAGCAGCTTCGAGAAGTCATGGTCGCCAACGGCGATTCGGCCAAGCCGACCTGGATCACTGAGTTCGGCTGGACAACGGAGAATCAGGCCGTCGGGTACGAATACGGTGTGAACAATTCTGAGGAAGAGGTTGCCGAATACCTCGTCCGCTCGTTCGAAATCGCGCGGACCGAATGGGATTTCGTCACCGGCATGTTCGTCTGGACCCTGAACTGGTCCACGCTTGCTGAACCAGAAGACGAGAAGTACCCGTGGTCTGCGGTCAATGACGACTGGTCACCGCGACCGGCATACGACGCGCTCCGGGACATGCCAAAGACCTAGCCCAAACCGACACTTTACAAAGATTGACGTGTCTGCCCCGTACCGCATCGCCTGGATCAGCGATGCGGTACGGGGCACACGCGTTTGCAGCCGCAGCTCGTATACGAGCAGGGCCACATGGGAACAGCGTTTGACGCACATTTGACACCAGTGCTAGTATGCGCGCACCGCTTTTCCGGCGGGGACACAACGTATTCGCCATTCCATGAAAGGAGCGTACGTCAATCCACTGGACCGTAGGTCAAGCCTGGCATGCCGCGCTGTGACCACAGCTCTCGGGTTGGCCAACCCAAGACCCTACCAGTGCGATGTAATAGACAGCTTCAAAAGAGGGGAAATAATGGTGAGCGATCGATCCATGGATGTCTTGTACGACGAGTCAAACGGACGGCACGTGAGCCGCCGAACGCTCTTGAAACGTGCGGCATTGCTCGGCCTCAGCGCACCCGTCATATCCGGATTGCTCGCTGCCTGTGGCGGCGACGACGACGATGACGAGCCAACTGAGGCAGCAGCAGAATCGACATCGCCGCCCGCTTCTGGAGATGCTAGCCCCGCCGCAGATTCGACTGAAGCGACAGATGCTGCTGAAAGTCCGACAGCCGCTAGCGCTCCTGCTGGAGACGCCAAGCGCGGTGGCAGACTCATCATCGCAAACGCCAGCCAGCCGACATCGTTGGACATGCACCAGACAACGGGCGGTCGGACGGTCAGCCTCATAGGCTGGCACATGTACGAGTCGCTCTTCACCTGGGATGCCGATTACGCGATCATGCCCCAACTGGCTGAATCGTATGAGGCCAACGATGACGCGACAGTCCACACCGTCACCTTGCGTCAGGGTGTCCCCTTCCACAACGGTGAGGAAATGGGCGCCGCAGACGTGATCGCATCGATCGAGCGTTGGGCGCAACTCAGCCCGACCGGCAAGCTGATGATGGCGTCGGTCGACTCGATTGCTGAGGTAGACCAGTACACTGTCGAGTTTACGATGAGCAGTCCGATTGGAACCGTGCCGCAATTGCTTGCGCGCGGTGGTCAGGGCGCTGCCATCTACCCGAAGAGCATCATTGATGCTGATGGGACCGATTTCGTCGAGGAGTACATTGGCACCGGTCCGTACTCGTTCACCGATTTCCAGGCTGACCGCTTCACGATCCTGACACGGTTTGAGGATTACGTCGGCCCGGAAAGCGCACCCAGTGGATACGCTGGCGCACGGAACGCCTATATCGACGAACTCGAGTTCCGCCCTGTTCCGGACGAAGGGGCTCGGGTCGCAGGTTTCCAGGCGGGAGATTTTCACTATCTTGAAGAGCTCATTGCAGATCAGATTGAGTCGATGAAGGAGAATCCGGATCTTCGCGTTGCGACGTTGCCGCCACGAAGCTATGGATACATCGGCTTGAACCATGCCAACGGCGTCTTCACCGATCTCAAGATTCGCCAGGCGGCGCAGGCAGCGATGAACCATGAACCGCAAGGACTTGCCTCGCATGGCGAGGGATTCTTCGAACTTGGCCCCGGCATCATGTTGCCGACCACCGTATGGGACTCGGACGCCGGAGCCGAACTCTACAACCAGAATGATCCGGAAAAGGCGCGCCAGTTACTCGAAGAAGCAGGCTACGACGGCACACCAGTTCGCTGGATCACAACACAGGAAGACCTGGGCGACTACAACTCCGCCGTCGTCTGCCAGCAGCAACTCGAAGAAGCAGGCTTCGTCGTCGAACTCGTCGTCGTTGATGAGCCAACAGTTGCCACCATGCGCAACGAACTCGATGGATGGGATGCCTGGAACGGCGCCTTCATCTTGCGAACCGACCCGACACTGCTGCCGTATCTGTCATCCGCCGACTACTCAGGCTTCTGGACATCGCCAGAAAAAGAAGCGGCATTTGAAGAACTCCTGACGCAAACCGATTTCGATCTACGCTACGAGGCGTTCGAAACCCTCCAGCGGCTGTTCTATGAAGAAGTCGGGGGAATCAAGCAACAGGACAACTACGGAATCATGGCGGTGGCTGCCGTTGTCCAGGGCTTCGGCCCGGAAACGACGCACTTTGAACTGGAGCCAGAGTTCACCAACTGCTGGCTCGAAGACGCTTAGCCCGAACCCGGCTGACACTCGGCGTGTGGAGTAGAGCATCGCTCTGCTCCACACCGCACAGCGAATGGTGCGACGCCCGCGGTCATGCGTGGGCGAGCACGGCGGAGACCGTCAATGACTGGGTATATCCTGCGCCGGTTGTTGCTGATGATTCCGGTGCTTATCATCGTTGCCGTCATCATCTTTGGCCTGATCCACATTACTCCCGGTGATCCGGCGGCAGTGATGGCGGGTGAGGACGCGACGGCGAGTCAGGTTGAGGAGATGCGCGAGCGGCTCGGCTTGAACGAGCCACTTCACATTCAATTCCTCGATTGGTTCCTAAACGCGCTCCAACTCGACTTCGGCGACTCAATCTTTCTGCGCCAGCCGGTGACGGAAGCGATGATGGAGCGTGTCCAGCCGACATTCCTCCTCACGCTTTACGCCCTGACACTAGCAGTCATGATCTCTGTTCCTGCTGGGGTTATCGCCGCCGTCAAGCGAAATTCGCTGGTCGATCGTCTTCTGATGGTGATGTCGATCAGCGGAGCCGCGATCCCGAGTTTCTTCTTTGGGATCGTTCTGATTCTGTTGTTCGCGGTCATTCTCGGCTGGTTGCCGTCAGGTGGGTACGTCGATATCGGTGACGATCCGATCCAGCATTTCAAGATCATGATCCTTCCAACCGTTGCGCTCGGCTTCTCAACAGCCGGATTGCTGTCTCGCATGGTTCGATCGACGATGCTCGACGTTCTGAAGGAGGACTACGTCAGGACAGCCTATGCCAAGGGACTGCCGAATCGCCACGTCGTTCTCGGGCATGCCCTTCGCAATGCGCTGATTCCCGCGATGACCGTGCTTGGTATCTCACTCGCTGGTTTGCTCGGTGGGTCAGTCGTCATTGAAACGGTGTTCAGCTTGCCGGGAATGGGCAGGTTGGTCGTCCAGAGTATTGGACGCCGCGATTTTCCTGTGATCCAGGGTGTTGTCCTCATCACCGCCGTTATTCAGTTGTTCGTGATGTTGCTCATCGACGTGCTGTACGTCTACGTTGATCCGAGGGTGCGATATGGCTCTGACTAATACAGAACCGGTTCTGGCCGACGCGTACGACAAACGAGCGAGCCGGTTCAGTCTCAGGTCAATCACACCGTCGTCGCGGTACTACTGGATTCGGCTGGTCCTGGAGAACCCGTTTGCGCTCGCCAGCTTGTGTTTCCTCGTGATCGTCATCGTGCTGACGGCATTCGCCAGTGTTGTCGCGCCATACGATCCGGACTTCGTCAATCCTGTCGACCGGCTCCAAAGCCCGTCGTCGGACTACTGGTTTGGGACCGATACGCTGGGTCGCGACGTCTTCAGTCGGACACTCCACGGCGGGCGGATCTCGTTGCTGGTCGGAGCGACGGTCATGTTGGGTACGGCGATTGTTGGCTCGATCATCGGACTCGTGGCCGGATACTACAGCAAGATCGACAACATCCTGATGCGGGTGATGGATGGTTTCGAGGCGTTCCCAGGTGTTCTGTTGGCTATCGCGATCATGGCCAGCCTTGGCGCAGCGACTCGCAACGTCATCGTCGCACTCGTCGTTGTCTTCGTCCCGAACGTCTCACGCCTCGTTCGCAGCACGACGCTCGTCAACAAGCGCCAGCTCTACGTTGAATCTGCCCGAGCCATCGGTATGCGAGATGCGGCGATCATGCGCAAATATGTCTTCATGAACTCGCTTTCTCCACTGATCGTGCAATGCACGTTCATCATCGCCCTCTCGATTCTTGCGGAAGCATCACTGTCGTTCCTCGGCGCTGGCGTGCCTGCTGGAATTCCAACCTGGGGCAACATGGTGAGCGAAGGCCAAAGCTACCTGCAACGCGCGTGGTGGATTTCGGTCTTCCCAGGTACCGGGCTCTTCCTGACCGTCTTGGCGATCAACCTTCTCGGTGATGGATTGCGTGACGCACTCGACCCTCGCTCACGCGAGCGGTAGATCCCAGAGGAAGAGCTACGTCTGCTGAGTTGACGTCGTGTTCACTTGCCTGCGCGCTGTGACGCGGCGTCAAGTCTTGTTCCACCCACCTCGCTCAAATAGTTCAATACATGTGTACTGAACATCCGGGACTAACGTTCGATGGCGTATCTCAGCGCCTCACGTAGCATGACATGCATGAGTTGTGTTCGTACCTGGACGCGCAAAAGGGTTGCAGGTGCGACAGTCGGCCGATCGAGGGTGGCGAGCCCAACAGGAGTTGTGTTGTTATGCGTCGCATAGTCCGTCGACTCCACCACGAGCAGTTTCTGGCTACTCTTGGCGTCGTCATCGTCGCCGGTGTTACATTCTTCTTCCTCGCACTGTTAGGTGGAAACCAGCAATCCCATATCAAAACCGATGCTCTGGTTGACAATCTGCATACGCACGTGATCCAGATCGGCACGATTCACCGGGATATCGCCAACGACGAACCGATCACCCCAGCTCACAACCTCGTCTTTATGCAAACCACCCAGAACATCGATCGCGATCTGGCTGATCTAAAGTCCCGGATGGGCGATACCGCGATGTACCGGGATTTGGAACAAAGCTTCGGGACTTATGTCTCGTCGCTTGAGGTGCTGATCGGCGCAAAGTTGGATGGTTCCCTCCCGGACGGCGAGTCTCCGACAAAAGCACAATCCGCAACGGCATTGATCAGCCTGGCGCAATCGATTCGGGAAACGCGCGCCCAGCTCACTGACGCTTCGACCACGACCTGGAAAGTAACGCAGGTTGGCTTTGGTGGCGCCGTCATCTTCCTCGTTGTTGCTGTGCTCGTCATTACGCGGCTTACCGAACATCGACTGCGACGCCTGGTCCTGGAAAGAGAGCGTGCTCGTGTCGTCCACGAGCGCGACCGAAAGTTCAGCGCATTGATGGAAAACATTTCAGATACCATCGTCGTCCTTGATCCAGATGGTCGAATCAGTTACGCCAGTTCAGCCGTCGAGCAGATTCTGGGCAGCACGCCCGCGGAGGTGACTGGTACGCGAATCGTCGACCTGATCCACCCCGATGATGCTCAGGCCAACATGCAGGCGTTGTGTGATTCTCTGGCTGAAGGAGCCGCTTCGCTCTCCGTCACGACCAACGTGCGTGTTCGTCGGAAGGACGACTCATGGGTTTGGGTCGAAGCGGTCGCGACGAACCGGTTGGATGTTCCCGGCATCGACGGCATCGTCATCAATGCGCGAGATATCACCGAGCGGCGACGTGTTGAAGAGCAACTCAGATTCCATGCGCTCCACGATCCACTCACCGGCCTCGCGAATCGGACGGTCTTTTCCGAACACATCGAGAAAGCGCTCAAGCGTAAACGTCGGTCCGGATCGGTGTTCGCTGTGCTATTCATGGATCTCGATGGCTTCAAACACATCAACGATGCCTGGGGCCATGGTGTTGGTGACGAACTGCTCGTCGATGTTGCACGTCGACTGCGGACGGTCCTCCGGGAGGTCGACACTGCGGCTCGTCATGGTGGGGACGAGTTCGTTCTGCTGATCGAGGAGATCACCGGCGTTGCGGACGCAATGCGCGTCGCCGAGCGCATCCACGCTGCCATGTCACAACCGTTCGAGATTGATGGCCGTGAGCATCACACTTCCGCCAGCATCGGGATCGTCATTTCAAACACTGTCGGGGATGCGGATGTCGATGACATCCTCCGATATGCAGACTCCGCGATGTACCGCGCCAAGCGCGACAGCCGCGAGCGGACCGCAGTGTACTCCACGATTGTCGGTCGAACGGATCGAACCCACTCGTTGGCCGCCGCTGGCTAACCAACTCGCTCAACCGATCAGTCCATTCTCTTCGGGCACAACAACACGAAAGCGGGGCCGCGATTGTGCTGCCCCGCAACGAATTCGATGCCGATGACGAAACTCAGGACGTGCCGACGGCCCGCACCCGACCTGCCATCTCTTTGTCGATACCGCGCGGCCACTCGCGCTTCTGCGGATCGACGACGTTGACGCTCAGCTTGCCGACGCGTTCGATTTCCATCTCGAGTTGATCGCCGTCCTGCATCGCGCCGAGGCCCTGGTGGTTGGTGCCGCAGATTAGCACATCGCCGGGTACCAGCGTCATGTATCCCGTGATGAACGACAGGATTTCGACGACGCTGTATTCCATGTCACTCGTTGAGTAATCCTGTCGCAGTTCTCCATTGACCTTCATCGTCACCCGGAGATTCTGCGGGTCAGGCACCTCGTCCGTCGTAACGATCGCCGGACCGATAGGTGTGAACGTGTCGAATGACTTACCCATCCGGCTCGGGCCCATTCGACCCATCCCACGCGCTGAAACGTCGATGCCGCAGGTATACCCGGCCAGCACATCGAGCGCGCGCTCGTCGGCTGGAAGATCCTTTGCCCGCCGCCCGACGACAAGTCCCAATTCAGCTTCATGATGGAAGATTGTCGCTGGATGGTTCGGCAGGATGACCGTCCCACCGGGGCCGATCACCGAATCCGGACTTTCCAGGAACATGTCCTGCGTTTGCCGCTCGCGATTGGTGCCTTCGAGGTAATTGCCAAAAGCAGCAATCAGCTTTGGTGGACGGGGTACCGGCGACTGCAATCCCGATACTGGTTTTGCTTCGCCGCTGGCTGCCAGTTCCTCGATCTGCGATCTGCGATCCAGGAAGACCGACAGGACACGCGGCATCCTGTCTTTCGCGGTGCGGTAGCGAATATCCTCGAACGCCGCGGACACATCGACAACGCCGCCGTCGCGCTCAACCCCAATTCGATCGTCACTGGTCAGTACAAGCCTCATGAAGACGCTCTCCCCGTCAGTTGTGAGCCTTCGCGGCCGGTTCCAGTCTCGCGGACACGCCGTGCCATTTCCTCATCGATGCCACGCTTCCAGGCGCGGTCGTGTTCGTCCTTCGTGTGCAGCGTGAATGACCCAATGCCGGTTATCGATGTCGTGACATCGTCGCCGTCCTGCATCGAGCCCAGTCCCTGGTGGTTCGTGCCGCAACAGATCACGTCACCGGGACGCAGCGTCATGATCGATGAGAGATAGGAGACCAGTTCCTTGATCGGTCGCTCCATGTCACTGGTCGAGTAGTCCTGGCGTCGTTCGCCATTTACGTCAACCGTGACATGCAGGCTCTGTGGGTCGGGAATCTCATCGGTGGTGACGATCCATGGGCCGAAACCAGCGAAGGTGTCAAACGACTTACCGAGGAAACTGTTGATTCCCGATCGGCCCAACCCGCGCGCCGAAACGTCGTTGTAAGCGGTGTAGCCGAAGATGGCGTCCAATGCGTCGGATTCGCCGATGTCTTTGACTTCGCTGCCGATCACGACGGCGATTTCAGCCTCGTGGTGAAAGATGTCGGCCTGGTGTGGCGGCAGGATCGACGTATCTCCGTCGCCGACGATACCTTCCTGGGATTTGAAGAAGATGTCGAGGATCTGGATCGGCCTGTCGGTTCCCTCGCGGTAGTTTCCGATCAAGCAGATGATCTTGGCCGGCCTTGTCACAGGAGACTGAAGCTTGACCTGATCCAGCGGTTTCCCGCCGCCTGCGGACACTCTACGTTCGAGTTCCGACTTGACTTCCCCGAAGTGGGCAATCAGGTCCGGAAGCAGATCTTCAGGACCAAGCGGATCGTACTGCTGGAGGAGATCGGTAATGTCCACCATTGTGTCGTCAGTCGCGACGACGCCCATTCGGTGATCATCGAATGTAGCAATCCTCATCGCACGTCCTCCCTAACGTCCGTTTGCGCAAGCACGCGCTGCCACTTGATCGCACGGTTTCAGAGTTCTGTCAATACATTCGTGAGAAAATATTGTCGCGAGCTGGTGTTAAGGCAAAGCTAGTGCGACGTGCATTTCTGCGACGTCACAACCTGTCGGTATGGTGAATGAGCCGGTTCGTTAGCGTTTCAGCTTCGATGCCGCACCTTCATCGAGCAGCCAGATGATGTGTCCTTCAGGGCGGACGAAGGCGGCGGGTGGCTTGTCGTTCTCGTTCGGATCGAAGATTTGCTGGATTGCATCCGCTTTTCCCTCGCCACTGACGAGGACGAGCGTGAGTTTGGCGGCATTGAGAACGGGATACGTCAGCGTCAGTCGCCATGTGTCCTGCTGCGGGACATGGTTGGCGACAACCCATCGCTCAGCCTCGTCCAGCGCAGCGGTGTCGGGAAAAAGCGATGCCGTATGTCCATCCGCGCCGACGCCGAGGATGTTAAGGTCGAGGCGCGGTAGATCCGGCGGCTCGACCTGGAACGTTTCGCGCAGAACTCCCTCGTATTCCTCGGCAGCGTCTGCCGGGTCGAGTTCGCCTCGCATGCGATGAATCTGATGCTGTGGAATCTCAACATGGTCGAGTAACGTTTCGCGGGCCATCCGGAAATTGCTCTCGGCGTCGTCTGGCGGAACCGTCCGCTCGTCACCCCAGTAGACGTGGACGTGCGACCAGTCGATACCTTCAGATTCCGCGAGAAGTTCGTGGAATCGCTTCGGCGTCGATCCGCCGGACAGCGCGATATGAACATCCTGCCCCTGCGTTGTCGCGTGCAATACCTCGGTCGCGTGGCGCGCAGCCGCTTCCTGTAAGCCTTCAACCAGTTCGAACACCTGAATCTCGACGCGTGGTTCAGCCATGATGGCTCCTCAAGGTAGTGACGATGCTGGAGACGAAGTCAATCGCCTCGTCGAAGACGCGGTCACGGGAATCGATGAGCAGTTCCTTGCCGATCAGTTCGTGCAGCGGTGGCTGTCGATCGCGGACTACCCGTTCCTGGCGTGGCATCCCGGCGGCTTCAACCGATACCGCTGCAAGATCCTCCGAACGCCGGCGGACAGCAATTCGCGCATTGCGGCTGCCAGCACCAGCGAGAATTCGCACTGAACGGAGTCCGACGCCGGAACTGGCCGTATTCGTCAACGTCACCGTGACCTCGCCGCTCCGGCTGCGTAGCCGGATTGTCGTCTCATTCAGCGCCGCGGTCGCAGTGCTGATGTTCCAGTTCAATCGTGTTGCCAGCCAGCCGACGATCAACAACGCCTGCGCTTCGGCGCTGGGATCAAACCCAATCTCGACGCGCTGGACTCGATCGAGGAGACCCTGCGTCAGTGGATGGTCAAACGACTGGGCGATCAACTCCCGCCAGGACGTCGAACGTGCCCAGTTCAGATCGGTTCCGGTGCAACTGGCTTCGCCGGACTCGAGAAACGCTTCAAAGTCCGCCAATGCATCGGGCGCTGCATCGAATCGTGATGAATCGACGATGATCCGTTCGGCAGACTGCGACAACCGCAGAAAATCGGATGAGCTGAAATCAACGTCACCAACCCACCACATGAACGACGGCACGTCATAGAGTTCGAGTGGGACGAGAAGGCTTGGCAACGCAGCCAGCCGGTCGGATGGGACACGGATCTCGATGATCTCGTAGCAGGTAGCGCGTCCAGCCGTCAGCATCCGGCAGTTCGCCGATACGCTGGCATCGAGTGCAATCCCCGGCTTCCCTATATCGATCACGATCGCGCGGGATGGCAGTTGTTCCGCCAGCTCGTGGAGGACGTTGCGGGCCGTCCGCATTTCCAATCTGCCCCTCGCGACGACGACCAGGGTCAGGATGCTCGTTCGCAGGGGGATCTGCCCGGACTGCTCCTCAACCTGGTGCGAGATCGTTGACCAGAGGCGATGCAACTCCTGCGATATCCGATCGACGCTGACGCGTTCACCGCTGCCAGCGTTGACGTCGATCTGGCCGGCTGGCTCAGTAGCTCGGGTACTCATAGGCTCACGGCTGCCGCCAGGAGCGGCCCTCCATCGACAGGAACGCGTCGGATTCGGTTGGCCCCCAGCTTCCCGCCTCGTAGGTCGGGAGTGGAGCCGCTTGCATCCGGGCCCAGCCGGTCATGATGTCGTTGACGATGGTCCACGCGGTTTCGACTTCGTCACGCCGTGTAAACAGGGTCGGGTCACCCAGCAGCGCGTCGAGCAGCAACCGCTCGTATGCGTCTGGTGACTGAACGTTGAACGATGTCCCATACTGAAAGCCCATGTGGACGGAGCGCAGGTTCATCATCGGTCCCGGCACTTTGACGGCGAACTTCAGCGACGTGCCTTCGTCCGGCTGGATGTCGAGGGTCAGAACGTTCGGCTCCATCCGCTCGACTGCCCCGCCACTGAACAGCAGGTGTGGCGCCCGCTTGAACTGAATCGCAATCTCACTGACACGTTTCGGCAACCGCTTTCCTGTCCGCAGGTAAAACGGCACACCAGCCCAGCGCCAGTTGTCGACGAAGAGCTTGAGCGCGACGTACGTCTCAGTTCGCGATTCCGGATCGATCTTCTCCTCGTTGACATAGCCTGGAACCGGCTCTCCTCCCTCGAAACCGTCGCGATATTGCGCTCGAACGGTGAAGCGTCGCACAAGGTCTGGCTTGATTGGCCGAACAGCCCGGAGCACCTTGACCTTTTCGTCGCGGACTGGGTCAGCTTTCAACTCGACCGGTGGCTCCATCGCGACGAGCGTCAACAATTGCATGAGGTGGTTTTGGACCATGTCACGAAGTGCACCGGTCTGGTCGTAGTAGCCACCACGCCCTTCGACACCAAGCGACTCGGCCACGGTGATCTGGACATGATCGACATATTGCCGGTTCCATAGCGGCTCAAAGATGCCATTAGCGAAACGGAACGCAATGATGTTCTGAACCGTTTCTTTCCCCAGGTAGTGGTCAATACGGTAGACATCGCGTTCGTGAAACACCCGGTTGACCGTGGCGTTCAGCCCCCGGGCAGATTCCAGATCGTGACCGAATGGCTTTTCGACGATGATTCGTTGCCAGGTCCCATCCGGGCCGCTATTCATGCCATGTGACCCGAGATGTTCGATGATGTCGTCGTAGACCTCGGGTGGTGTCGCCAGGTAATGCAAGCGGTTGCCGAGGGTACCGCGGTCCTTGTCGATCGTCGCCAGATGCTGATTGAGGGTCGTGTACGCTGATTCGTCGGTGAAGTCACCGCGGACGTAGGTCAACCCTTCGGCAAACGATGACCAGACGGCGTCATCGACCGGCCTCCGGCGGGAAAACTCGTCGACTGCCTCACGCATCCGTGCGCGGAACGTGTGCGTCGTCATGTCCTGCCGTGCGAAGCCGACGATGCTGAAGCCGCCCGGCAGCAGCCGTTCGAGTGCGAGGTTATAGAGCGCCGGAATCAACTTCCGGCGTGTCAGGTCGCCCGACGCACCGAATATGACCATCGCAAACGGTTCAGGCGTCCGTTCGATCAGCAGCCCCTCACGTAGTGGGTTCGTGATCGCCTGGAGATCGTCAGTATCGTGTGATGTGACGGTCCGGGGAGAGATCGTCATCTGCTTTCCAATCCGGGAGGTTATGACGACGTGCCGGTGTCCTTAACGACGGCATGACCGCCGAACTGGTTGCGCAATGCCGCCAGCACCTTGTTCCCGAAGGTGTCATCCTGCCGTGACAGGAAACGCATCGCCAGTGCCATGTAAATCGTTGGTGCCGCAACATCCAGATCGATCGACTCGAAGACGGTCCAGCGGCCCTCCCCTGAATCGTTGACGAACCCCTTGATCGAATCCAGATGTGGGTCTTCAGCGAATGCTCGCTCAGCCAGTTCGAGCAGCCACGAGCGGACGACCGAACCGTGCATCCAGAGGTCGGCAACGGCACGCAGGTCGATTTCGTAGCGGGACTTCTCAAGAATCTCGAAGCCCTCGGCATAGGCCTGCATCATGCCGTATTCGATCCCATTGTGGATCATCTTCACGAAGTGGCCCGATCCAGACGGACCGATGTGCAGGTAACCGCCTTCTGGTGCCAACGACTTGAACGCCGGTTCGACGATCTTCACCGCTTCGTCGGGTCCGCCGACCATCAGACAATAGCCAACCTGAAGGCCCCAGACACCGCCGGATGTTCCAGCGTCCAGGTAGTGAATCCCCTGCTCTTTGAGGCGGTCGTGGCGAGCAATTGTGTCCGTGTAGCGTGAGTTGCCGCCGTCGATGATGATGTCGCCTTTGTCCAGCATTGGCACGAGTGCTTCGATCTGCTGATCGACTGGTGCTCCGGCTGGAACCATCAGCCAGACCGCACGGGGGGATTGCAACTGGGAAATGATGTCTTCGAGTTCATACGCGGCGACTGCGCCCTCGCCCGCCAGTTCGTCGATCGGTTCGCGGCTTCGATTGTGTGCGACGACGCGATGGCCATCCTGCAACAATCGACGGACCATGTTCCCGCCCATTCGTCCAAGCCCGACGATCGCGATGTCCATGAAGCCTCCTTTTGGTTGTCAGTCAGTCAGTCGTGGTGTTTGAGGAAACAGTAACCGCCTGCTGCGTCAGTGTCGATGATCTGACGTAGCAGGCGGTACTGCGCCTACGGAGCTAGCGCTTTCTTCGCTCCGACTGCGCTCGTGATCTCCTGAATCGCCCCGGCTACATCGTCGCCTGCTTCGACGCGGACAAACGACAGGCCATGCCGGTCGAGGGTGATGGCGTCACCAGCCGACTGGGCAGCGAACAGTGTCGCGAAGGTGAAGATCGCGCCTGGGATCTCGATATCCGTCGTCGGCGTCGCGACGATTTGCAGGAAGTCGCCGTTTTCTGGTCCGCCCTTGTGGAGTTGTCCGGTTGAGTGCAGGTATCGTGGACCGTAGCCGAGCGTTGTCGCAATACCGGACTGCTTACGCAGCGCATCACGAAGTTCGTTCAACGCCTGTTCGACTGCTGGCGTCCGGTCAACATAGGCGAGGATTGCCAGATACCCGCGTGGTTCGACCATCGCGACCAGTTTCTCAGCCGCAGCATCTGGAGGCGTCGCGGCTGGAACAGTGACACTTGGATCAGCGAGGACCGCGTTCGTCGCGTCCTTCGCCTCCTGGACGTTCGCTTCGTCAAATGGGTTGATGCCCATCAGCCCGCCAGCCACGGCGGTCGCGATTTCCCAGCGCACGAACTCACGCCCAAGATCCTCTGGGTCGTTCATCTCAATCTGAACGACCGGATGCCCGGCTTTTCGGAGCGACCCGACGGCGGTGTCGCACTCGTCTGGGTTCGTCGTTCCACGGAAGTAGACGAACAACCGGTCAGCACCATAGGCGTCCGGCGTCGACAGCGGCTCACCGGTGACCGGTACGATGCCGGTTCCGTCCTTGCCGGTACTCTCGGCGATCAACTGCTCAAGCCAGTCACCGAACGGCTCCCAGCCGGGGCTTGCGATCAGTGTCAGTTTGTCGCGTCCGGCGCGCTGTGCTGCGCCCATGACCGCGCCAAGCCAGATGCCGGGATGGTCGCTGTCACGAACCGGCAGCATGATTTCTGCGCGTTTCAACAGCCGGTCGATATTGGCACCAGCCGCCGCAGCCGCGACGAGGCCGAAGTACGACAATGCCGAGTAGCGTCCACCAATGTCGGACGGGTTGTTGAAGACGCGCCAGAAGCCGGTCTTCTTCGCTTCCGCTTCCAACGGCGTGCCTGGGTCAGTGACGGCGACGAAGTCCGAGCCGTCTCCTCCGCGTTCCTTCAGGAAGTAGTGGAACAACGACATCGTTTCGACCGTCGTTCCGGACTTCGTCGAGACGATGAAGAGTGTTTTCTTGCCGTCCACCATGTCGGCAACGCGCTTGATGGTATCCGGGTTGGTCGTGTCGATGACCGTCAGTTTCGGAAAGCCGGACTGTTTCCCATAAATGTGCGCGAAGACCTCCGGCGCCAGTGACGAGCCACCCATGCCGAACAGCACGGCATGTTCGTATCCTCGGCGCTTCACCTCATCGGCGAAATCATCGAAGAATCCGCTTTGCGCTTCTGCTGCCATCGCATCGACGACCGGCAACCAACCGAGCCGCTGCGCGATTGTGTTCTGCTGCTTTCTGTCGTCCGACCAGAGTGACGGATCGCGAGCCTGGAGCCGGGACGGTACGTCCTGCCCCGTCAACTCATCCAGCGCCTTCGTGACCTGCGGCGCGAAGTCGTCGAGTGCGGCCATCCGCGCCTCACGAGCCTCTGCCTTAAACCGCTCGCGCTTGTCGTCCAACCCGGCCAGCAACGTCTCGAACGACTTCGCGAACGATGACACGCCTTCGCGGACAAGCGTGTCGGTGATGTCATCGACTGACACTCCGAGTTCGTCGAATCCGGCAAAGACGGCCTTCGCTCCATCCAGATCGGACTGGAGGGTGTTACCAAGTGTGCCGTGGTTGCCAAACGCCTCGATCGAGGCTGGGGCCAGCGTTTGAACGGTGTCGGGTCCGATCAATTCATCAACGTAGAGCGTGTCGGGATATTCTGGATTCTTCGTGCTCGTGCTTGCCCAGAGCGGTCGTTGCAACCGCGCGCCGAGGTCAGCCAGTTTCTGAAAACGAGCCGACTCGAATACCTCCGAGAATGCGACATACGCGAGTTTCGCATTCGCGATCGCGAGCTTTCCTCGCAACGCCTTCGCTTTCTCAGCTCGTTCGCTCCCCGGCTCGTTGGCGATGATCGCTTCCAGGCGTTTGTCCGCCTCCGAATCCACCCGACTGACGAAGAATGACGCAACCGAGTGAATCTCGTTGATCGACTTCCCTTCCTCAGCCCGCCGTTCGAGCGCGCGGAGGTACGCCTCCATGACGTGGCGATAGGCATCGAGGGCGAACAGCAGCGTGACGTTGATGTTCACGCCCTCGTAGAGCATCTGCTCGATGGCAGGGATACCCTCGACCGTTCCGGGGATCTTGATCATGACGTTTGGACGGTCAACCCGGGCGTACAACCGGCGTGCGTCGACCATCGTTTTCTCAGTGTCGTGCGCGAGCGTTGGCGATACTTCCAGCGACACGAATCCGTCGGCTGACTTCTTCGATGTCGCTTCCCAAACGGGTCTGAGGATGTCCGCTGCATGCTGGATGTCGCGAATGACCAATTCCTCGTAGACCTCGTCGGTCGTTTTCCCTGCTTCGGCGAGTTCGCGGATCTGGTCGTCGTAATCCGACGAGCCGCTGATCGCTTTGTCGAAGATTGTTGGGTTCGAGGTCACACCGACGACGGCGCTCTCGTCGATCAATGTTTGAAGTTCGCCAGACTCAATGAGATGTCGGCTCAGATTGTCGTTCCAGACGCTCTGACCGTAATCCGCGAGTTCCTGTAACGGGTTTCGTGCCATCCGTGGGTTCCTTTCAGCGTTCGACATTCATCGAAGAACGATCCATCTGTGTCATCGACAATGAGTCAGTGATCGTCAAGTGTTATCAGCGTCTGGCCGTCGTTGCTCCGAATCATGCCCCGGTCTGGGCAAATGAACGACCAGCGGGATGACGCGTCGGGAAACGACCTGGTGTCATCCCCGCGTTTGTC
>JBGSWU010000184.1:0-9938 GCA_041751795.1 Thermomicrobiales bacterium | reverse complement strand
GTACAAGGCTCACAATACCTGCTCCGATCGATTGTACGTACACATTCGACAACACATCAGATCAGCAATGTTCTGCACATCTGGTACATGCATGCAGGGTGACAGAGGCAATGCGCAATCGTCAAGAACATGGCTCGCGATTCCGTCCGAGATTCTTTTGTGACTTTTTTCACCTTTCCTATTGTTCGTACAACGTGTACACTGCGCCCCGGCATCCAAGGATGTCATGAGATCGCTGGCAAATGGGCGTGGGGATGCTCATTGTCGGCGAGATCAGCCCGTGCGCGGCTAAAGGGGTTTGGCTCGCGCGGGTCGGAGTTTGGTGTAGGGAAGGATTGTCCTATCAGCCGCAACGTAACGCTCGCTGTGCTGCTTGCGGTGTTCGTATCCGTCGCGACACCGTTTCTATCTGGTTCCAGATACGTCATGGCTGAAGTCTCAGCCCAGCAGCTGCCGACGGACGACGCATTACGAAGAGAGCACGTCCAAGCTGTCCAGGACAGCGAATATTGGGTCGCATGGTTGGCCCAGTCCGCCACGGAGTTTAATATCCCGCTCGCAGTGCTGCGTGCTGTGTTGAGCGTTGAGTCGGGTGGGGACCCGGGTCATGTCAACGCTGGGACTGGCGCTGCCGGTTTGATGCAGGTTCGGCCAGAAGTAGCATCTGCTGCCACAAAGCAATACGGTGCCGACCTGTTAATGCCGAATACCAATATCAGGACGGCGTCTGAATACCTGCGCCGCGCCTACGATCAGTTTGGTAATTGGGATATCGCCTACGCCGCATATAGTGGCGCGATCAATCTCGACCGATCAACACCAGCCTATCGAGATCCGGCTGATTTCGGTGATGTGGTGCGTTTTCGCAAGGCACTCGCCGATCAGCAATACATTCAAGGCCCGGTTCCGGTTAATGGAACAGCGCTGGACTGGGCGTTCGAAGCGCTCGGTACACCGTACGTCTGGGCTGGCGTCACACTCGATGGGTTCGACTGCTCAGGTCTCGTCTACTGGGCGTACCAGCAGGAAGGTGTAACCCTGCCGCGTGGCTCTGCCGCACAATGGCGCGCCACGACGCGAATCACCGCTGAAGAGTTGCAACCAGGGGATCTGATCTTCTTCGGTGCCGATCTCTTCCACGTTGGTTTGTACGCAGGCAACGGATTCATGCTTCATTCCCCACGTGAAGGATTGACCGTTGAGATCGTCTCGCTCAGCGAATCATTCTGGAGCTCCAACGTCGTTGGGTATGGCCGGGTGCCATAGGTCACTCGTTCCTCATCCTGAGACATCGGCCCTCGACTGGCGTTTGCGTCAGTCGGGGGCTTTTTACATCCTGAAACGATGCCTAACGACGTTGACGCGACACGGCTGCATCACCATGCTTCGTGGCGCCACTCTATTATTATTGGACGCTGGCGGCTGTCGGATCGTTGGCTTCCTGGAGAGTGCGTGTGAGTGAAGGCGACAGTCTGCCGACTCCCAACGTTGAATTGCCAGTTGTCCATGAGTTAACGACGCTGGAACAGTTGCGTGCCGTCTCTGATCCAGTGAGGGTCGTCATCTTCCGGCTGCTTCGCGAGCGGGAGCAAACAGTTAAAGCGTTGTGCGAGATACTCAACGAGTCGTCGACGCGGTTGTATTATCACGTTAGTGAACTTGAGCGCGTTGGCCTCGTGCGCCTCGGCGGACGGAATCCAAGGCAGGCGCGATCTACAAACACTACCGTTAGATCGCGCAGTTCCTGAATGTCCCATCGTCATTGCTTGACGATACGAGCGGCAGCCCGGAAGCGGCAGCGGCCGTCGACTGGTTCTGCAGCATGATGGACCTCGGCTCAATGGACGTCCGACAGGCATTCAGTGATCCGGCGTCGGGGTTCGATCGCGATTTGACGTTTGTCGCGCGCAACTACATTAGAACGACGCCCGAACGTGCGAGAGAGTACGTGAAAAGGTTAGAGGCGTTACGAGCAGAGTTTCTGTCTGCTGATGACGAGGAAGCGACATTTCGACTCACATTTACAGCGTCATTCGTCCCGACTTCGCATTTTCTAACGACATCGTCCCAGCGTGCACCTCGGTCCGTTCGAGACGGTCGCCGAAGTGGCGGGGCCACGCTGCGGCATACAGATCGAGGAACAATCGAACATGGAGCAGAATGAGACCGGCGCTAACGCTCACAACGTAGCCATGTTATCAGTGTGTTTCGCACTGGATCCGAGAGGACCGTGGCGTGTCAAATGACACGAGTGGGAGGACTGGCCGGGGACGACAACGAACTGCAGAAGGCAATGTGCAATCTTTAACCCGTGGCCTTTTGAATAGGTAGTTTGCCGAGTTTCGTGAGCCTGTGGAGGGGTGAATGGGAAATCAACCGACTTCAATCAAGGATCGTTTTGGAGCGCTGGCGGCGATGCGGTTGAATCGCCGCTCGTTCGTTCGCTTTTCTGCGCTGGCAGCCGGCGCAGTCGTATCGGTACCGCTACTGGCGGCATGCGGCGGCGACAGTGATGACGACGACACTCCCGCGGCAACCAACACGACCGGTACGGCAGCCGAGCCAACCAACACGACCGCCGCAGCGAGCGAGTCAACCGCGACGTCGGCCGGTGAAGCGTCACCGACGACGGGCGCTGCTTCACCAACTGATGCGGCTGCATCTCCGACCGCTGCAACCGGAAGCGCTGGGATGATCGACGGTGGCGACCGGCTGATGGGGAAGACAATGGAAGTGCCGGATTCACCGGGCGGCACGATGATCGAAGCGAGTATCCTCGATCTTCGATCGTTGAATCCATTGCTTTACAACGACAACCCATCATTTTCTGTCGGGTACATGATCTACCAGACGCTTGCTGAGGCGAATCCGGACACCCTCGAGCCGGTAGGCAACCTCGCGGCGGGCTGGGAGGCCAACGACGACGCGACGGTTTGGACAGTCTATCTCCGTGAAGGCGTGACCTGGCAGGACGGCGAAGCGTTCGACGCCGAAGATGTCGTCTTTACCTACAACATGTTCGCCGACCCGGCTACTGGCTCGAACCAGACTTCGACACTCAACTCCAAGCTTGAATCAGTCGAGATGATCGACCCGATGACGGTCCAGTTCAATTTGAAGCTGCCGGTCGTTGACTTCCTGCTGGACGTCGGTGGTGTCTACTTCCTGATGATTCCAGAGCATATCTGGCGAGACGTTCCGGCTGCGGAGATTCAACAGCACCCAGGATCAACCGGCGCCGATCCTTCCATGGTCGTCGGCACTGGGCCATTCATCTTCAAGGAGTGGATAACCGGCGACCGCGTGACGCTGGTGAAGAACGAGAACTACTGGGATGGCGACGTCTATCTCGATGAGTTCATCTACAAGATCGTTCCGGACACGTCGGCTGCGGTGTCGCAACTAAAGACCGGCGAAGTCGATATGTTCCTCCAGGTTCCGGGAGCGGAAGCTGATGGACTCAAGTCTGACGACATCAACGTCACTGCGTTCTCGACGCTGAGTTTTACCTTTTACGGAACACAGCTCGATGAAACGAAGTCGACGAAGTTCCAGGATGCGCGCGTCCGAAAAGCACTACTGTATGCGATCGATCGCCAGGCGATCGTTGATGAGATTCTGTTTGGCTACAGTCAGGTTGCGGTCGGCACCATTCCAACCCTGTCATGGGCATTCAATCCTGAAGGTATCGATCCGGCATTGCACTATGAGTACGATCCAGAAAACGCGATTCAACTGCTTGACGAGGCTGGATGGGTTGAGGGATCTGACGGAATCCGGGAAAAGGACGGCGAAAAGATGTCGTTCCTTATGTACGGGATCTCCAGTTCCGAGTCGACCGTTCAGACGCTCCAGGTCATGCAGGAGTACTGGCGCGAGATCGGAGTTGAAATGACTCCATCGCCAGAGCCGTTCCAGAGTCTCGTGTCCCGTGTGACCGAAACCTTCGACTTCGAGGCGTTCATCGTCGGCTTCGGCTGGGGGCCAACCCCGGACCAGTCGTCGATGTGGAAATGTGACTCCTACGGTGTCGGCTTCAACATCGTCAAGTACTGTAATCCGGAGGTTGATGCCGTCCTCGACGCTGCGCTCTCGGAACTCGACCGCGAAAAGCGAATCGAGCTGTATGCCGAGTTCCAGAACCTTCTCCTCGAAGATCTACCGATGGCGGTCACCGATTTCCCACAGGGGATCGCTGGTGTGTCGACGCGAGTTCACAACTACTTCCCATCGTCGCAGAACTCCCGGTTCAATCCAGAAATGTGGTGGGTTGATCAGTAATAGTTGATCGACATCATGACTCAGCCGGTGGCGTTAGCCACCGGCTGAGTTCTTTCAGCATCTTGACGATCGTGGGCGACGCGGAGATTCCTCGACACGTGACTGGCCACGAATACATATGGCTGCAGCCGTCGCCCCTACGATGGAGTCTCCATCCTCAATGTGAAACGGAATCACGGGAAAACAGTTTCCAGTGGCCCTCGGAGACGACTTCGACGATGTTGTCGGTCACTTTGATGGCGGTCTCATCGTCGATTGCATAGGCTGGCACCGACATGCCCGCGGCCCAGCGTTCCGCGTTGACCATCGTATTGTGCGGCAGATCTGGATGCTCGAGGTGCGGGAAGATTGAGAAATTGACCAGGCCGAGAGTTTCATCACCGCCGGTGGGTAGGGTCCAACCGACGAAAAACTCCCCGATGCTCGGGGTCATTACCATGCTCCCGGCACTCAGTCCCACCCAGACGGTCTGGTGCAGCGACGGCAACAGGTCCGCCAGTCCGGACTGCCGCATCCAGTAGTACAGATACAGGGGGTCGCCGCCATTCACTAGTAGCACGTCGGTTTCCTGGACGATCGGGACCCACAGCGCCGCATCGATGCTGGGCAGCGCGGTTAGTTCCAGCACACCCAGGGATTTCCAACTCAGTTCACACATAGGAGTTTCGGGTTCGTTTCCACTGATGAACCGCCAGGCCGCAGCAGGGCCGGCCATCGGGTGCCCATACGACGCGGTGGGAATGCAGAGGGCGCTGGAGTCGGCAATTGGCTTGCCCAGAAGGTCGACCAGCGCATTGTGGATGCTCCTGTTTTTGATACCCGCGGACGTGAGCAGTAACCTCATGATGTCTCCCGTGTCATGAACGAGGCAAAACTACACCTGCAACGACCGCTCGCAATGTAGATCATGTGTTGCCTCTGCCTCAGATAACACTCGATGAATGACAAATCCTGAACGTCAAACTGCCCCGACATTCTTCATGCTACGGTCCTGGCATCTCTACGGCAAGCTCGCGGGCAACTTCTGCGGCGAGGCGTGACGCTGACCCTTGGCAACGCAATTCCCGTATGTCGTGGAATGTGAAATTGGCGCAAAATGATGGGGCAGAGTGATGCACCAGTCGTCTATTGGCTAGTCCTTGAGCCACGGCAACGCGACATCGATCTGGTCAGCAGCTCTTTCGGCGGCTTCGTATCCGCGACGCAGGTGTTCAGGTCCCTGCGCGAATTCACGCCACGAGCTGACGAGGAACCGTGGACGGATGTACACGTCTGCCTCTGTTTCCGAGAACGCCGCACGTTCAGAGACGGCCATCCCGAATGCGGCCTGGTAGGCGTCGAAGATACCCGGTGGGCGACCACCATGGATGGAGCGGACAGGCGGAGTCGTGCCTTCTTCGCGAGCCCATCGGTCAAGATCTTCGGGCGCACAGGAAATATTGACCGCGATCCGGATATCAGCGCCGATTTCAGGGAGAACATCCGACGGCACCGGATTCGCAACGCCTCCGTCGACGAGCACGTAGGAGCCTAGGACGACAGGCGGGAACATGCCTGGAATCGACATGCTGGCATGAACTGCCCTTGCGACCCTTCCAGTCTTCAACGCGACACTGCGGCCGGATGCGAGATCTGCGGCGATTGCCGCGAGTGGCGTCTGCAGGTCGATAAAGTGTCGGCTGCCGAACAGCTCACGGCACGAACTCTCAATGACCTTTCCTGACAGGATCGAGCGGAACGAGAATGCTGGTCGGATTAGCTTCCGCGATCCGCTCTTCATCCAATCGTGCATGTACGACTCTGCGATGTGCGAGTCCGTTCCGCACGCGAAGGCTCCACCGACCATCGATCCCATGCTCGTGCCGGCGATTGCGTCGATTGGGATGCCGTGTTCTTCCAGGTAGCGCATCGCACCGATATGCGCCATTCCTCGTGCACCACCAGAACCGAGTGCTAGACCGACACGGGCTTTCGCGATGGCCCGAGCAAGTCGCAGCATTCCCCGCTGATGTGGCAGCGTCAGGTCGGTCAAATGCGACTGGTTGAACGTGCGTCCAGGGGTTTCGAGGCTCGGCAGCCAGATCAGCGGCTGATCGAACCCTGCTGCGCGCAGGGTTCGAATCGTTTCGCGTCGCTGCCGAGTGTCGCTGCCGATCGGAACGGCTTCGATCTTCGGCAGGACGCGGTTGTCGCTCTGTAAGGACCAATCCGCGATCTCGTCGGGTGTCCCGATCACGAAGACCCGGTCGACGAGCGGCATCGCAAGATCGTACCAGCGACGCTCTTCATCGCCGATGACGATTACCGTGCGACGCCACCAGCGACGGAAGTAATCCACCATCAGTCGAACGGCATCGTGGCCTGCTCGCGCTTCGAGAAGTGCTCCTGCTCGGTAAGCGAACTCCGACCCTCCGGATTCCCGATTTCCACGTTCAGGGCGTGCATGATCGCGTATCGCCCCAGCGATGTGTTCGGCGTCTGGAAACAACCAGTTTGGTCCCAGCTTCGCCATTGAGCCGTGCGTCAGTGCAGCTGCAGCGTCCAGCAGATACTCTACGGCAGCGTGCCGCTGGCGGAGGCCAGGGATGACGACCATCACGAGTTCGCCGTGTTCGACATGGACAAGCGTTCGCGTCGTCGTAACGAGCTGATCGGCGAGAACGCGGCCAATATTCGTAATGACCGGTGGATGATTTCGAGTGATCTGGCCGAGCGCCTCGCCGTTGACCTCCAGCAGCACCGTGTCTTCGATAGCCCGTGCTGAGGCTGAACGGGTTTGTTGGCCGAGGAGTGATAGCTCGCCGAAATAGGTGCCGGGCATGAACGTCCGGATCGTGACATTTTCCCCAGCTCGAGTTGTATATATCTCGATGATGCCAGACATCACAAGATACATCGCCTCGCCGGTATCACCTTCTCGAAACAGGACATCACCCGGATCCAGATGGCAGCGCACGAGCGGCGCGATGATTTCGTCGATTGCCTCAGGCGACAGCCCGTGAAAGAGCACATTCGGCTGGGTTGTCGCGGTGTTGCTCAATCGTCACCTCGGTCTTCTGCGACGCTCAGCGGATCGGCGGAAGATCTGTTCAGCGCGGATGGGGTCTTGTTTCCCGGTACTGCTGCTTGAATGCTCCGTGCTCCACAAACCAGCGGATCGCGTGTGCAGAGAACATCTCGTCAAACTGCCGATTGAATTCCCAGTGCGGCTTGTTTGCCAGCGTGATAAGTTCTTTTTCGCCCGACAAGCGTTGGAAATACTTGAGATTCATCTCGTACGGCCAGATCTGGCTGCGTTCTGATGCAACAAGTTGGATTGGTGTCGTGCATTGCTCGAACGGTATGTCCGGCTTCATGTTCTTGAGCATTGAGTAGGCAAGCCGGAACTCGAACTTCTGCACACGAAGTGGATCGTTCTCAAACACTTGTCGGAAGTGGGCGTCTTCAGGTCTCCCGAAGACATCGTCCCACGGGATCGCCTCTGTCGCATTCACCGAGTACGCCGGATTCATTTTGCTGATCATGCCGACGCCGACCGTCTTGAGCTTCACCAGCCAACCTGGCCCCTGCCAGTGGACGTTGTCCGGGTCGCCGTATTCGGTCAGGATATGCATGGTCATCGCGGAGACACGCGGATCGTTGGCATTGGCGTAGTATGCGGTCACGCCATCTTCAGCGTACCCGACGATATAAATCGGACCACCGTGATGCTCCCAGGTCCAATCGAGCATATCTTTCCAGCATTGGATAATCTCGTCGATTGTGCACCCGCCGCGTGCACCGCCGCTGAGTCCAAATCCGGGTAAATCCCACTGGACCACGTTAAACCCTGCTCGGAAATAGGGAAGTTGGAGCCGCGCGAGCATCAGCCCGTACGGCAACAGCCCGTGCGACTGCAAAACCGTCGGTGCGCTCGTTTCCTGAATATACCGTCGCACGTAGATCGGGTAACCCTGCGACGTCATCATCGTCGTCGTCGAATTATTGACGATCTCGTCTACCTCGACTGGAGTAAAATAGTTCTTCCAGTATTCATGCGCTAGCCCAGCGTCTGGAGAATAGTGTGGCGTGCGCATAGGCACGTCAACAGCGACCTTTACGGCTTCTGCTCCCCCAGGGTCACCGTCTGCGTCGGGTATTCAACCTGGATCAGCAAGTTCAAAGCGGAAGATGACTCCACCAAAACTTCCAATCTCGATTGTGTCGTTCGGACGCAGCGCCCGCGGGCCAGCGATCCGGTCTCCGTTGACGTAGACGCCGTTAGCACTGCTCAGATCGGACAGGACATACTCACCCGCGAGGAACTCGATCTGCGCGTGACGCCGGGAAATGCGCACGTCAAAGAGTTGCAGTTCGCAGGCCCCGTCTCGTCCAATCCGGAACGGTTGTGAACGGGGAAGAATGATAAGGTCGGTCCCGACCTGGCCGCTCATTGGCCTGAGCGCGCCCTCAAGCACCCGTTGCGGAGCGGGTGGAGAAACGCGTTGGGCACCGGGAGGCGGCCCTCCGGGAGTCCCGTCGTACATGGGAGTTGACATCGCTACGCCTGCACCTGATCCAGCCGCCGCAACGGCATATCCGTAAGCGGGAACTGCTCCCGGAGCCGGCATTGGCTCCGGTGCTGGGCCTTCCCGCAACTCCGGAACGAAACGCTTCAGCCACGCCGGCATCAACCAGTTGGTTGCACCTGCCAGCTTCATCGTTGCCGGTACCATGATAACCCGAACGATCGTCGAATCAATCAGGACGCCAATCGCCAAACCGATCCCGATCTCCTTAATGGTCACGACACGCGCAGTTGCGAATGAACCAAAGGTTCCAATCAGGATCAAACCGGCTGCCGTAATGACGCCAGCCGTATGTTGCAGTCCTGACGCAACCGCCTCTTCATTATTGTGGGTCTCGTGATAGTACTCCTTCACACGCGAGAGCATGAAGACCTCGTAGTCGGTCGAGAGGGCAAACAGGATGACGAAGAGAATCGCGGGGGTAATGACGTTCAGCAGTCCCTGTGATTCAAATCCGAGCAGACTGTCGCCATACCCATACTGGAAGATCACAATCAACACGCCATAGGTCGCCAGGACTGAGACGAGGTTCATGAAGATGGCTTTTAGTGGCAGGAACACCGACTGGAAGAACATCATAAGGATAAAGAAGATCAGCAACATGACGACGCCAGCCACCAGCGGGAATTGACCATACAATCGGTCACGGAAATCCATGAAGCTGGCGGCATCACCGCCGACATAGGCGGTATATTCTTCAAGGCCCGGAATCGATGGAATGATCTCGTCGCGGAGTTCGTTGACGAGATTCTGATGCTGTTCGTCGTATTGATCGAACTTCGACACGATCGTGACGACGGCGGCGTCGTTATCGCCTTCGAGGTTAACGAACTGGACCGCACGCTGGGTCGGACCGACCATAATGAACGGCGACTCTGCTGCGTTGTAGATCCGCGTTGAATAAAAGACCGTGTCAACTGTGCCGAGGTTACGGCCGCGGTGGACCTGGTATCCCTGGACCAGTGCCTTCGAACCCGCTGATAGCGAGATTGGCGTGTCGAACGGACCTTCGGCGATCAGCCCGTCTGCGCGAGTCATCGTCATCTCGTTCGGCGGAGCCGCGAAGATGGTGAACTCGCCTTCCTCGAC
>JBGSWU010000183.1:0-1815 GCA_041751795.1 Thermomicrobiales bacterium | reverse complement strand
CACTAACCAACCAAGATTTACTGAAATCGCGCGCTCAGCGAACCAGATCCAGAATCTCGCGACCTCAACTGACCGAGTGATGATTGTTGGATCTCCGATTTCTGAACACGCGTCGTTCTGGATTCCCGCGCTGACGGACGTGAACGCGTTTCACTCCAAATGGGTCTGGTACTGGCGAACGCCCGATTATGCGGATCAGACGCAGATATCGGACATCAGTTCGGCACTCAACCTCGAATTTCTTCGGACTAATGCTCTGACGCTTGTGGTCATCGCAAACAATTATTTCGACGAACTCGTCGTCGCCTACAAGAAACCTCATCTTCAACCGGTTCCGGTGTCGGACAATGACGGATACACGGTCTTCCGCGTCGAAGATGCTGGACCGAATACCCGAGGCGTAGTCGCCATTGACAGTGGCGAGGTGACCAACGGTCAGCACTCGCGCGAGCGGCTCCGCGCTGACATTTTCACATCAGCGCCTGGAACCGCTCGCATCGCGATCACCGACTATCCAGCGTGGAGTGCAACGGTTAACGGCGTCGAGACACCGATACGTCGATCACTAGATGGATATATGCTCGTCGACGTACCTGGAGGGTACTCAGCGGTCGTCCTGACGTACGACGTCACATCCGTTGTCTGGATCAGCAGGGGCTTCGTCATCGTTGGAATCGTCGTGCTCGTGGCAGCGACTATAGTCCCAATGACGCGACGTCGGCGGCATCGGGAATCGTGAGAACGACGAATCTCCGGTCGTTGCGGCAGCTGCGTGCATTGTTCTCGTGGCGAATCCAAACAACGTCTTGCATAGCCAGCAGCGGCTACCGTCGTGTTCCCGGCGCGCCAACCTGCCGTCGCAATGCCCGTCCGGCCAGATTCCCGGTTTCCAGACCGTCACGAACAGCCGGGACGCCATTGACGAAGACATGCTCGATACCCACCGGAAACTGTCGTGGGTCTTCGAATGTCGACCGATCGATCACCGTGTCGGGATTGAAGACCGTGACGTCTGCGAACATCCCATCTCGCAAGACGCCACGGTCAGGTAGACCGAGCCGCCAGGCGGGCAACGATGTCATCTTTCGAATTGCTTCCTCGATTGACATCAATCCTTCATCGCGAACGTACTGACCGAGGATCTTCGGATAGGTCCCATAGGTCCGTGGGTGCGGCTCACCGCCCATCAGCGCATCGGTGCAGTGGATGAGCCACGGTTGGACGAGCAAGTGACGCACGTCGTCTTCATCCATCATGAAGAGAATCATCGAGACTGCATGCTGTTCGTCGATCAGCAACCGGACCATCGCTTGGTAATTGTCGAGTGACCAGTTCGCCGCTATCTCTGGAATGCGCTTGCCGACGACCCACTGGTTCGCCTCGGTCTTTACGCCGGAGATCATGATCGAGTCCCAGCCAGAGGCTGCGATGCTCGACTCCCAATCGTCCCGTCCTCGATCGATTTCAGCCCTGATGCGACCCTCGATTGAATCGTCACGCAAGTATGCGTTCAGTCCTTCGATGCCGCGCGCATGGCACCACGGTGGGAGCAGTGCGCCAAGCATCGTCGATCCGGCGGTGTAGGGATACTGGTCGGCGGTAATATCCAGTCCCTCAGCGCGTGCTCGATCGACCGCCGCACTCATCGCGCGAGATTTCCCCCAGGCCAGCTTCCCACGGGCCTTGAAGTGTGAGATGTGGCAGGCGGCACCCGACTCACGGGCGATGCGAAACACCTCGTCCATACCATAGAGCACCCGCGCGCCTTCAAACCGCATGTGATACACCATGAACGAATTATGGCGGCGAACGACT
>JBGSWU010000182.1:0-7619 GCA_041751795.1 Thermomicrobiales bacterium | reverse complement strand
GAGGAAGTTGCCGGAGAGGTCCTCCTGTCGCGCAAAGGCGACCGAATGGATGAATGCGTCGAGGCTGCCCCACTGATCTCCGAGCGATTTGAAGAGCCCTTCGACCTGGGCTGAATCCTGAACATCGCATTCAAGCAATGGCATCGACTCGTATCCGTCGAGTGTGCTCATCAGCTTGACGACGTTGTCCTTGAGCCGATCCATCGCGTAGGTAAAGGCGAGTTCTGCCCCTTCACGATGCAGCGCCTGCGCAATACCCCAGGCGATCGACCGCTGGTTTGCGACACCCATTATCAAGCATTTTCTGCCGTCCATCAGACCCATTGCAGCATTCCTGCCCTTCATTCGTCAGTCTGAAGTTCATTCCGAACGATGAATGGCAATGCTAACTGACCTTGGCATCCTGCGCACGTGCCTCAACGATGCGGATCGCATCGCATCGCATCCACGATGGAACCTGTCGACCGAGTGGCATCCGGGCTCGACAGAAGCGTCTCGGATGCTGTAGTGACCTGTGAGGAATGGATCGTCATTTCCGACGTCTTTCGCCGAGCGCTCTCGGTAAGTATCTTGCGGATTGTGTAGTCGCGATGCTGAGCTTTAGCGTCGCGAGAGGGGAGTTGGTGCCCCATGGATACCTGGGAAACACTTTCTAGCGCGATTCACGAGCACCGTCAGGTCGTTGCGACGTACAACAACCGGCAACGGGTATTCTGTCCACATGCCCTTGGAACGAAGGGTGACATTCGCCACGTCCTCGTCTATCAGTTCGACGCAGAACGGCGGACTGGGGAACGGCCAACGACAAGCTGGCGATGTCTCGAAGTTAACCGATTATCTGACGTAAGCGCGCGTGATGGTGCCTGGCACACCGCGCCAAATGTTTTCAACCCGCAATCGTGCCTTGATGAGGTTCAGATCGTCATCCTCCCGTTCCAGTTAGAAACGGATGGCGCGAACAGCGACTAGGCACTCACCAGTTTTCGCGGCGGGTTGGCTCATTACCGGTTACGATCTCCATATCAGCAAGTACTGGATCAGGTTGCTGCTCCGCCTGGGCGATAACGACCGTTGATTCGAGTTCGTTGCTCATTCTGGGTCGTTTAAATACCCACATCTCATCAGTGGTCACGCCGGCGGTCATGCTTCCCGGATCGCTTGCACGTGTGATGACGGTGACGAGTTCCCAACCTTGTTCGCCAAGTGCTGGTAATTGACTGACGACGGGTTCGTCCCAACTGCCGACCTTACCGCTTGATACAGGTCTGACCCGGTGCAGCACTTTGTACTCCCACGGTTGCATATGCCTTATTCCCCCATCAACTGCGCCTTCTTCGCATGAACGATCCATGCAATTGTGCGTTATTCGCTGCTGCGATGGCATTTTACGGTTCGATTCCTTCTGTGCGCGCTACGCATAGTCGATCATAAACTTCGGATCGATTCGTTCACTGCAGTCAATTGAATGATCGATACGCAAGCTGAAATGTGGTCTGATGAAACTTAGTTGTGTGCCGTGTGATGGGCGGTCGTGAGTCGAACCTACTGCGTGTACCTTGCGTCAGATGACCAATCGCTATACCATCGCAATGAGCGAGACAACTTCAGAAGTTCGGACCAATGGAGAATCCGCACGCTGTTGCATCACGCACAGGGGGTATGTCATGGTTCAGACGCAGGTCCGCAATCTCCTCGCACCGCTTTCGGCAGATGAGATTCGCGATTCCGTTCGCATTCTTTCGACGGAGAGATCACTTCCACAGAAGTACCGCTTCATTCAAGTCGCACTTCGTGAACCGGATAAGAGCGACGTCCTGGCGTCGATGTCCGGCCAGAATGGACATGTTCCAGATCGCGAGGCAGCAGTAGTTCTCCTCGACCACGACACTCGTTCAACGTGGGAGGGGATTGTTTCGATTTCTTCTGGCCAGGTCGTCTCCTGGGAACAGTTTCCGGACGTGCAGTCTCCGATCGCGATGGAAGAGTTCTTCGAGTGTGAAGAAGCCTGCAAGGCCGATCCGACGTTCCGCGAAGCACTGGCGAAACGTGGCGTCACCAATATGGACCTCGTGATGGTCGATCCATGGTCGGCCGGGCATTACGAGGATAACGAGGGACGTCGGTTGTCACGGGCGCTGGTCTGGGTGAAGGCTGACCCGGATGACAACGGTTACGCGCATCCTGTTGAGAACGTCATTGCCCTCGTGGACCTGCACGAGCAGTCGGTCTACCGCGTTGAAGATCACGGCATTATCCCGATCCCGTGGGCCGACGGCAACTACGCGCCGAAGTATGTTGGAGCGCCAAGAACCGACCTGAAACCAATCGAAATTACCCAGCCTGAAGGCGTTTCGTTCACGGTAGATGGTCACGAAGTCGCCTGGCAGAACTGGCGATTCCGTGTCGGGTTCACTCCGCGAGAAGGGCTGGTGCTCCATACCGTCGGCTGGGACGATGGCAACACGGTTCGGCCCATTCTCTACCGCGCGTCATTGGCGGAGATGGTTGTGCCGTACGGCGATACGAATATCACGCAAGCTCGAAAGAATGCCTTCGACGTCGGAGAGTACAACATCGGCCTGCTGGCCAACTCGCTCGAACTTGGCTGTGATTGTCTCGGTGAGATCTATTACGTCGACGCGACCGTTTGTGATAATCGGGGCGAGCCGATGACAATCGCAAACGCGATCTGTATGCATGAGGAAGATGCCAGTCTGCTGTGGAAGCATTCGGACTTCCGAACTGGTTCGACCGAGGTGCGACGCTCGCGCAAACTTGTCGTGTCGTTTATTTCCACCGTCGGCAACTACGACTATGGGTTCTACTGGAGCCTGTTCCAGGATGGAACGATTCACTTCGATATTAAACAGACCGGCATTCTGACGACCGCAGTAACCGACGGCAGCCAACCACTGAAGTACGGCCAGTTGCTGAACACTGACGGACTCTACGCACCTATCCACCAGCACTTTTACAACATCCGTCTGGATATGGACGTTGACGGCACTGACAATTCGCTGTACGAGACTCACACCGAGCAGGTTCCACCTGGTAACGATAACCCGTTCAATAATGCGTTTTACTCGAAGTCGACCCTGCTCAGCCGTGAAGCCGAAGCACAGCAGAACATCGACCCGATGACCGGACGCGTTTGGGCGGTCGTATCGAACAGTCGTACCAACGCGGTCGGTGAGCCGACAGGGTATCGACTCGTTCCACACACGAACGTGGCGGCGTTTGCCCAGCCGGAGGCAAGTGTGGCAAAACGCGCTGGGTTTATATCAAAACACCTCTGGGCGACACCGTGGAATCGCAGTGAGAACTTCCCTGCCGGTGATTATCCGAACCAGCATGCCGGTGGAGCAGGACTCCCCGAGTGGACGGCTGAGAACCGCAGCATTGAGAATACCGATCTCGTTCTCTGGTATACACTCGGCGCGCATCATCCGCCGCGGCTGGAGGACTGGCCAGTGATGCCAGTGACTGGTGCAAGCTTCATGCTGCAACCGACTGGGTTCTTCGATCGCAATCCTGCGCTGGATGTTGCTCCTTCAAAGCATCATCACAACGGTCACTGCGATCACTGAAGTCCGTCCACGTCGTTGCTCATCGCAGTAACTCCATGATCGTTTCACGGCGCCATCGGAAAATCCGATGGCGCCGGTCGTCGTTTGCTATCGGCATTGATGCAATCGCGATCAGTGAGCAATGCCATCCTCGCGCCGTTCTCGAGTTCGAGGGTCAAGTGCATCACGGAGGGCGTCTCCGATCAGGTTCAGTGCGAGCACCGTCAGGAAGAGCATTGTCCCAGGCGCCACAGCGATCCACCAGGCAGGTCCCAGTAGCCGCTGCCCGTCGCGTAGCATCGCCCCCCAACTCGGCGCTTCGGGATCACCACCCGCCCCAAGAAACGACAGCGATGCTTCGGCGAGAATCGCGTACGCACCGATGAACGTGCACTGGACGATCAATGGTGAGACGGAGTTTGCAAGCACGTATCGCCAGAGGATGCGCGGATCCGATTGGCCGATTGCTCGGGCCGATTCGATGTATGGCAACTCGCGGATGACGAGCGTCGTCGAGCGCATCAGTCTCGCGACGGTCGGAACGTAGACGAGCGACAAAGCGAGGATCACGCTACTCGTCCGAGGCCCAAAGCTGATGATCACGGCGATCGCAAGAAGGACGCCTGGAAAGGCCATGAAACCGTCCATGACGCGCATGATGATGGCATCGAGTCGCCGATAGTAGCCAGCGACGATTCCGAGCAGCGAGCCGAGGGATCCGCTTACGAGCGTGACGATGGCTGCCACGAGAAGTGAGATTCGCCCACCGTCGATAAGCCGGCTGAGAACATCGCGACCGAGTTCGTCGGTGCCGAGGACGTGGGTCGAGGAAGGCGATTGCAAACGGACCGGTGGGTTGATGAAGCGCGGATCATGAGTTGCGACAATTGGCGAGAAGATCGCAGCGAGCGCAACAATCGTCAGGAAGACAATGCTGAGGACAGCGACAGGTGATGTGAAGAGCAGGCGGACCCACGATCGTCGTCGATCGCGTCCATATGTCGCGCGCCAGCCACTCGCACGAGAACGCACACCGCCGGTCGTCGCAACACGCGCTCTACCTGCTGACATGACCGTGCCGAACGCGCGGATCGATTGCGATGTAGAGGATATCCACCAGCAGGTTTGCCAGCAGGTAACAGCCCGCAATCACCATCACAACCCCCTGGATGACCGGGAAGTCGCGCCGTGAGATGCTGTTAATCACCAGTTGGCCCATTCCCGGCAGGTTAAAGACGGATTCGACGACGACAGCACCGCCGAGAAGGTCGCCGAGCGTGTACCCCAGCACGGTAACAGCGGGCAGCAGAGCATTGCGCAGCCCGTGACGAATGACGATGTAGGTTGGAGACAATCCTCGTGCAACTGCCGCGCGAATGTAGTCCTCGTGGAGGACATCGAGCATTGACGCTCGGATCAGCCGCGCCGGGAGTCCGGCTATTGAGAGGCCAAGTGCGATCGCAGGCAGCACCATCGAACGGGCATGATCAATTGGCGATTCGAGAAACGGTACATAACCGCCTGATGGAAGCCAGTGAAGCGTGACTGCGAAGAGCAGCACGAGCAGAATCGCGAGAAAGAAGTCAGCGATGGCTGTGCCAGTTACCGCGAGAAGCATCAATAACCTGTCAACGATGGAGTTTTGGTGCATCGCCGCGAGTACACCTGCCGGTATCCCAACAAGGAGTGCGATCAGCAGAGAGTACGCCGTCAATTGCAGTGTCGGGACGATTCGTTCAGCGATAGCGGTGCTGACTGGTCGGTCGAGAAACAACGACTCGCCGAAATCCAACTGGACGATGTCCATCAGCCAGCGTGGGTACTGGACAAGGATCGGATCATCCAGACCGAGTCGCTCGCGCGCTCGGGCGACCTGATCTGGCGTCGCTTCGGATCCGAGCATCAGCGCAGCCGGGTCTCCTGGTGCAACGTGGAGCAGCGCAAACGTGATCGTGCCGACGACCAGCGCAACCGGCACGAGCGCCAGCAACCGTCGTACGACAAATCCGATCATTCATCGAGCCAGGCGTTGGAGAACTCTGGCTGCATTTCGGTCGGACCGATCCCGTGGAGGTTGGCTGAGCGAACGAGAATGCGCAGGCTGTTGCCGATTTTCAACCGTGGGACGTCTTCATAGAAGTGCGCCTGCACCTGCTCCCAGATTGCGAAGCGTCGATCATAGTCGGATTCCGACTGAAGATCAGCGAGTAACTGATCCTTCGCGTCGTTTTCCCACCAGCCAGTCGCGGAGGCGGTCAGACTTCGCATGACCGGGTCCGGTCTGAATGACGCCCACGCCGTGTACATCTCCCAGGCAGTTTCTTCGTTGCGGCGATCGCTCAGTGTCGCTCCATCGTAGAGTTGGAGGTCAACCACGAATCCGACGGCCTCCAGCTGTTGCTTCATGACGAGTGTGCCGTTGTACTCCTGCTGGACCTCCTGAGTAGTCATGATCCGGAGCGGTGTCCCGTCGTAGCCAGCCTCGTCGAGAAGGCGCCTGGCACTGTCGGGATCATTGACGTTAAAGTATTCGAGTCCAGCGTCGGAGTACCACGTCGGTGCGCCGGGTATGAGTTCTGGAGTCAGTTCGTAGAAGCCTTCCCCGAAGGCAGCCTGCATGATTGCTGCGTGGTCAAGTGACGACTGAATCGCCCGGCGCACCCGCAGGTCGCTGAGAACTGGCGATCGTAGATTCAGGACGATGTTCAACCAGGAGTCGGCAGGCAACGTGTCAACTGCGACGTTCAGCTTGCCTTCCAGTGTCGCCATCTGATCTGGACTGGCGGTTTCGAGATAGTGGTAGTCACCGGCCAGAATGCCCGCAATGCGTGATGCTTCGTTTCGAACCGGAATGAAGTCGATTGCGTCAAGATTCTGCGATTTTGCCCCGGCGTACCCATTCGATTCCGAGGAGACTGCTGCGTAATCGTCGAATCGCTCGACGCGAATGCGGACGTCTGGTTGCCACTCCGTAAAGCGATACGGCCCAGTCCCAACGTACTCGGCGAGGCTTGAGTCGTCGGATCGGTCAAGAATCGATTTCGGGTAGATGGCGCATCCTTGCAATTGGCGGGCGAGAGACATCGCTAACGTCCCGAACGGCTGGTTCAGGTGGAACTCAATCGTGAGTTGGTCGATCTCGATCATCTCGTCCGTGGCCTCGAGCAGGCTTTCTCCCAGACCTGCGAGCGAACCCCAGCGCTGGATCGATGCGAGGACGTCACTCGCCGACAGCGTCTCGCCGTTGTGAAAGGGAACGCCGTCACGGAGTGTCAGTGTGTGGAGTAGTCCGTTATCGCTGATCTCATGCGATGCAGCCAGGAGAGGAACCGGTCGGTAGTCAGCGTCCCAGGTAAACAGCGTTTCGTAGATGTGCGACGTGACAAGTACGACGATCGAGTCGGTCGTTTGGCTCATGTCCAGGTTCGGCGGATCCCCAGTCATCGCGACCTTCAGCGTGCCGCCACTGACGGCGACGCGGTCGGTGCTGGTCGCTGTTCCTTCGGGTTGAGCGCCGGACGCATCGCCTCCATCATCGCCTCCACAGGACGCAAACAGGCCAGCGACGGGGACCGTGACCCCGAAACCGATGGCTGCGCGGAGGAGCGCACGGCGACTTAATTGTCTGTGAGACAGGACTCTCTGCGATTCGGTTGGCACTCGGTTCCCTTCCCCCTCAGCGTTGCTTGGCCAGAGCAGCGTCTCTCATTGTCTAAGAATTGAGGGCTAAGGTCAAATCAACTGGCGTTGGGTGCTGCCGGTCCGACGACGCTGACCTGCTAATCAGCAGTCGAATCAGTCTACGCCTCGGTTGTAGCGATGGACGCGTGAACCTCGTCGCGATGGGTCAAACCGAACATAAAGAGTAAACCGTGTGTTGTCGCCAGAGCTGCTACGGCAACGTCAGGATCTCTGGTCCGTTGTTCGTTATCGCAATCGTGTGTTCATACTGGGCCGAACGAGAACCGTCTTCGGTAATGATCGTCCAGCCATCCTGCAGCGTTCGCACCTGCGGAGAGCCCGCGACAATCATCGGTTCAATCGTCAGGACCA
>JBGSWU010000181.1:0-74091 GCA_041751795.1 Thermomicrobiales bacterium | reverse complement strand
GTTCGGGATCATCCGCAGCGACATCGCGTCAGCGCTTGTCTTCGACATGCACGACGAGTATGCCGATGAAAAACACGATAAGCCCGGAATTCCCGGTTTGCGTGATTTGTTCGACTCAACACGAGTCAAGGTGTTCTCACTCGATGAACGGAACACCCGCGCCAGTTATCACATCAAGATCGGCATGAATCAGATCGATCCTGCCGACATTGAACTGCTGCGCGATGAACTCAATTTGAGCGACACGTTCTCTTCAACGACGTTTCTGCTCAGTAAGCACTACGGCGATCAGTGGCTTTCCAGGCTACTGACAATGGACAGCGAAGCGACGAAAGAATTCGTGGCGGCTTCGGGCGCCCACGAGGGTGCGGTTGAGGCACTCAAGCGGAAACTCGCTTATCTGGAACAGCGGCCGTTTATCTTGCCGACGTCAAAGGAAAACCCAGTCCGAGACATCGTCCAGCATCTTCGCGATGGGCGACACGTCGTCATCCAATTCGGGCGGTTCCACGAACTCCGTGACTACATGCTGGTTACCAACCTGCTCACCCGCCGTATCCATAGCGAGTACACCGAGCGGGCACAGGAACGTGATTCGACACCTGGAATGAGCAGCGATCGACCAGTGACGGTTGTTCTTGAAGAGGCGCACAAGTTCCTCAGCCCTTCTGCGGCGCGCCAATCAATCTTTGGAACGATCGCGCGTGAAATGCGGAAGTTCGGTGTCTCGCTCATGGTTGTAGACCAGCGACCAAGCCAAATCGACAGCGAGGTGATGTCTCAGTTGGCGACGCGGATCAGCGGCCTGCTGACGGACGAGAGCGACATTGCCGCCGTGCTCAGTGGAACAGGTGACCGCTCGGCGCTGCGGTCAATGCTTGCCAGTCTTGAACCGACGCAGCAATGCCTGGTCGTCGGCCATGCGATTCCGATGCCGATGATCGTTCGAACGCGAGCGTACTCTAGATCCCTGACAGAAAGTGCAAACGGCAAGCGTCCAGACCAGAAGCTCGGGCTGAGCGTCCTGCTTGGGGGACGGCATAATGGAGGAGACGAATAGTCAGTGAAACTACTCCACTTTTCCGATCTCCATCTTGGCGTTGAACTTTATGGGACGCTCGATTCACGCACCGGGATGTCAAGTCGTGTCGGCGATTTCCTGCATGTGTTCGATATCATCGTCAATCGCGCGATCGACGACGATTATGACGCGGTCCTGTTTTCAGGCGACGCATTCAAGAATCGAGATCCCAGCCCGACGTTGCAGCGCGAATTCGCGAAACGAGTCGTGCGACTCGCGCAGGCAGGCGTACCCATCGTCATCATCGTTGGAAATCACGATCTCCCGAACGTGCTCACACGTGCGACACCTGTTGAGATTTATCAGGTGCTGTCCATCCCTGGTGTCCATGTTTGTCGCGGCATCGAACGAGTTGACGTCCAGACGAAGTCTGGCGAACTGCAGGTCGTTGCCCTCCCGTGGGTGACTCGGTCATTGCTTCTCGCGATGGATGAATATCGGGAGATGGGTGACATCGACCTCGATCGTGAGATGGCTTCGCTCATCGCAAATGCGGTACGTGGCCTTATGGCTGAACTGGTCCCGGGTAAACCGGCTGTGATGATGGCCCATGTCAGTGTTCAGGGCGCGTCACTCGGCTACGAGCAGTCGATTATGCTCGGACGGGATGTGACTGTCGGCCTGGACGACCTCAACACGCGAGGTTTCGATTACGTGGCGCTCGGACACATTCACAAGCACCAGGTGCTGAGTACTCAGCCACCGTCAGTCTACGCTGGGAGTCCGGAACGAATCGACTTTGGCGAAGAGAACGAACCCAAAGGGTATGTCAGCGTGAAGATCGACCCGAATGAAGGGCTGGATCGCACAACGATGTGGGAGTTTGTCGAACTTCCTGCCCGGCCGTTCAAGACGGTCAGGATTGCCGCGTTCGGCGATGACCCCATGGAAGCAATCCGTCGTGATGTGACCAGGCTGGCCGTTGAATACCGTGAAGCAGTGACACGCTGCATCATCGAAGTCGATCCGGGTCGTGAGAAAAGCGTTAACGCTCAGGAGATTCGCCGGCTGTTGATCGACAACGGGGCACGGGTAGTCACCCACGTTATCGTGGAGAGCGAAGTGACATCGCGGACACGCGGCGAGTTGACGGCGGAGACGGCGCGCGACAGTATTCAAATGCTCCAACGGTGGGTGGAAGTGCGAAACTACGATCAGAAGCTACGAGATCGCGTCCTGGAACGTGGGAAAGAACTGATCGAGCGCAGACAGGTGGAGCAGGGAAGGACTGGAAGCCGTGGTTGATGTCAGCAAGGCAGAGGGTCGACTTAGCGAACGCAGATTGCTCGAAGAGATGTCATGGCCGCAGGTGAAAGCGGCGCTGGATGCTGGGCAGCGAACGGTCATCGCGGCAGCGGGTTCGATGGAACAGCACGGTCCGCACCTGCCGCTACAAACTGACACGTTGCTTGGCACGACGCTTGTCGCCGCGATCATCGAGCGATTACCAGGCGTGTTCCAGGGCCCGACGATCCCATTCGGCGTGTCTGAACACCACATGCCATTTGCGGGAACGATTACCCTGGACAACGCAGCGTTCAAGACGGTGGTGCGCCAGTACGCGGAAAGTCTCGCGTCGCACGGCTTCGAAACCATCGTCATCATTCCAAGTCACGGCGGGAACTTCGGACCGTTGCGCGAAATTGAAGAAGAACTCGGCGGTCGCGTCGGCAGTGCCCGGTTCATCGCCTATCACGATCTGATGAGTTTCATGGGACCGATGGTCGACGTTGCGGCACGGGACAACATCACGCCGAACGTGGCGGGTGCTCACGCCGGTGAAGCCGAAACATCAATGGTGCTGGCAGCCCGTGAAGATCTCGTGTCGATGGACCACGCTGAAGAAGGGTTCGTCGGCGAGTTTGATGAGAAGGCAGTCAGTGCTGTCTTCGAGAAGGGAATGATCGCGCTGACCAACACTGGCATTCTCGGCGACGCGCGTCCCGCGACCGTCGAGCGAGGACACGCGTACCGCGATGCGATGGCCGACTTTCTCGCCGACTGGATTCGCGAGCGACTACCGGAGTAAACCCGGAGGAACGCGAGTGAAAACGGCATTTCCGTCGTCACGCTTCAACGGAAATGCCGTAAACGTTCAGGTTCGTCGTTAGGCTACAGGTGCTTGTCGAACCAGCCGACGATATGTTCAAGTCGTTCGATCCGGTGCTTCGGTTTTCCAGTCCGAGACAGGTTGTGGTTCTCGTCCGGAATGCGAACGAATTCTACTTCCCGTCCGAGCCGTTTCAACGAAATGAAGACTTGCTCCGCCTGCTCGATCGGGCAGCGAAAATCCTGTTCGGAATGGACAATCAGGAGCGGCGTTTTCATCTGCTCAACGTAGGAGATCGGCGAGTACTTCATGAAGTGCTCTCGCTTTTCCCATGCAGTTCCGCCGAACTCATACTCGCCAAAGGTGAACCCGATGTCGCTCGTTCCGTAAAACGAATGGAGGTTGGACACGCAACGCTGGGTGACGGCTGCCTTGAAGCGGTCGGAATGACCGATCATCCAGAGCGTCATGTAGCCGCCATACGAGCCTCCAGTGATGCCGAGTCGATTCTCGTCGACGTAACCCTGTGCTACGACGTGATCGACCGCTGCCATGACGTCAGGCATGTCCTTTTCGCCCCAAGCCATGTGCGTGTACGTCGTAAATGCTTCGCCGTAGCCTGAGGAGCCGCGGGGGTTGCAGTAAACGATGACGTAACCTCGAGCCGCCATGAGTTGGAACTCGTGCATCATGTGATTCGAGTACATCCCGTGCGGTCCGCCGTGAATTTGGAGAATCATCGGATATTTCTTACCAGGCTCAAAACCAACCGGCCTCATCACCCAGCCTTGAATCTCGGCACCGTCAGACAGCGACTTGACGTAAAACGCCTCATGCTCAGATATCGTGACGGTTGTGAGGAACTCCTTGTTGACGTCGGTGAGTTGTCGCTCATCGCTACCATCGATGTTTGCGACGAAGAGATCGCCAGGGCTTGTCGCCGTGCCTGAGATGTAGGCGATCTGCTTTCCGTCGCTGCCAATCGAATATGCCGAGATCCGGCGATCCCCTCCGGTAACGCGTGCCACGTCCTTGCCGTCAATAGAGACACGGTAGATATGCGTGGATCCGGAATCACTGACAAGCGTCAGCAGGTTCTTGCCGTCCGGCGTCCACTGTGGCCGCGTCGTGGAGCTGGCGTAGACGTCGCTCATCGCCGAGTCTTCGACCGATCGGTCGAATGCACCCGTGAGGTTTTCAGGTCGACCGCCAGCCGCTGGGACGACCCAAAGATTGGCGTTCTTGGCACCGCCGGATACGGGGTCGCGACTTCCAATAACCGCGAGTTGCGATCCGTCTGGTGACCAACTCGGTGACTCGAAGCTGGCGTCGTCGCCACCGAAGATTGGCCGCTCTTCTTTTCCGGTAGCCACGATCGACCAGATTTGCGAGACGTTGTTCATCTCGCGCCCGACACTGCGGTTTGTGACGTAGGATATCTCTCGACCGTTCGGTGACCAGACTGGGTCCGAGTCATCGATGTCGGCGTCCGTCAGTTGTTGTGGCGACCCACCGAATGCTGGAACGAGCCACAGGTGCTTTGGCTTGAAATCCAGAAACCCTTCGCCGTCGGCTTTGTAGCGAATTTTCGTAATGTGGCGAACGTCCGATTTCTCCTCATCCGCTGCTTTTGAGTCGTCGTTGGCGGCCGCTTCCGACGCCTCCGTGGATTTCGACACGACAACGAAGCTTGCACCGTCCGGCGACCATTCGTAACTCGTCACGCCCTCGGAGAGTGACGACGCTTGCCACGCTTCGCCGCCATCCGCACGTATCAACCAGACCTGAGTCTTCTCGCTCCGATTGGAAAGGAATGCAATGTGTTTTCCGTCTGGAGACCACCGCGGTAGCGAATCCTTCGCATCCGCATGAGTGATACGACGTGGTCCTGAACCGTCAACCGGAGCTATGTTTATGGAAGATCGGTAGTCGTTCTTGTCGCGCTCAATGGTCGTGACGACATAACTCACGCGAGTGGCATCAGGCGAAAAGCTTGGCTCGCTGATCAACCTGAAATTGTAAATATCGTCAGCGGTCATGCGTCGGATCTGGTCGTGTCCCATCTGGCCGTTTTCCTCCCTGACTGGCGTTTCGATCGGCTATCGTAGCACGCTTCGTTAGGATCGCTATTCGTCGTCGCCCAGTCCTCGATACTGTCGCGAGATGCTCCGAAGTTCTTCGAGGATGAGCTTTCTCGACGATCGGTACTCCGGTTCAGGAACATTCCCGGCGAACCAGGCGGATTCGAGTGCCCGTAGATCTGCCGAGAGCTCTTCTCGACGTTCGTCGAGCGGAGCTGCGGCCGCTGGAGCAAGTTCGACCGGTCGAGGTCTGTGGAGTCCTCTCGATACAACGACCCAGCCGGTGATCGCGGCGGCGGCGAGCACGGCGAGTCCGGCGAGGATTGCTGGCTCCAGCGTGCTCAAGCTGTTCACGGTCGGTGGACTTGGAAGTCCGGCTATCGTCAACGTCATCGTCGAGTCTATTGGGAGGACGTCCGCTCGCCAGACATGGTAATCCCGTCCATTGATTGGAACGAGACCGGCGTCGAGAATCTGAACACCAGCTGCCGACACACTGATGTCATCGTCGCTCAAAGAAACGGGGATGAGTATCTGAAATGTTCGCGTCGGGTAAGCAGCGTCGATCGGCACTTCGATGGAAGTTCCTGTGTAGTTGAAATCGTATTCCAACGACGCGTTTGTTTGCCCGGGCTTGAGCGCCGTCGTTACTAGGACACTCGTCTCTTCGACCCGGGCAGTTCCGAAATTGAACCCTGGACGTGGAGTGATTTCTTCGACGTTCTCAGGAACCGGAAACTTGACGCTGTAACCGTCGCCGCCTTCAACGACTGTCTGGTTGCCGGAGACCTCGAACGTGTAGGCATCAGTCACAGAGAGCACACCGATTTCAGGATCGAGTCCGCTGACGATGAGTCCTCGAGTCGGAATACTGATGACCGATTGATCGGTCGTCGAGTCGAAGACGACGATGTCAACCCCCTGCTCGCTGTCGTTGCTAAGGAGGATCATCGTCGATGCGTACAGCACTCCCATATATCGCGTCGACACTGCGTATGCGAAGCCATCTGAAACGTCGAGGTTCTCGAACGTGAATACGCCAGCGTCGTCCGCCGTCGTCGTTGTGTCCTCGCTGGCCCCTGATTGGTCGGCGAACTTCGAGATCGTCACTTCGGCCCCGGGAATCGTTTCACCGGTCGTTTCGTTTCGGACGGTGCCGGTAACGACTCCGATGTCTTCCGATTGTGCGAAGCCAACTGAAAACCACATGCCTGAGATCGTGAGAGCAACGAGGAGGGCTGCAAGGAGGTTAAAACCTGCAACTGATCGTGGTGGGCGAAACGACAAAGTATTCATCGCCCGAATTGTACCGCTCAGTTGTAGGTCAGGCTCGAACCGGTATGGACATTACCCGCGTCGATTTTCGCTGTTGGTTCACGGACATTCAACCGCTGATTGCGCTCGTCGAAGGGTGTATAATTGTCGTGGTCGTGCTAGGTGGGGAGCTAGCGGTGCCCTGCACCCGCAATCCGCTTTAGCGGGACGGAATTCCCTCCTGAGGTCCGACCCTTTGGGACTGCTCGGCTAAGTGGTGATGAAGGTTAGGTCCTGCGCGGCGCGGACCCGCGAACCTGGTCAGGTCCGGAAGGAAGCAGCCATAAACGGTTACCCGTGGGTGACGTGGGGCTGCCTGACTGGAGCTAACTAGCTGACGCAAGCTGGAGGATCGCAGATCGACTGGAGGGTGCACGGCCACTCCTTGAACACAATACCGGGCCAGGCACATCGCCTGGCCCGGTATTCTTTTGCCGTGTTTGCGCTTCGGGTTATCGAGTCGCCCGACGTTTACGAGCCGCTGGCCGCGGCTGCGTTCGCTGGCCGGCTCGAACCGAAGTTTGTCCACCCGGACGGCGTGCAGCGTGTTGCCAAGCTCGGCGCTCCCGGCTCTTCTCGAACGCCGCAAGTTTTGCCGGATACGTCGTTCGCATGTACTGAACGATTAATCCGATGACGATCAGGAACGCGAGAAACGTCAGGTACATCCAGATGCGTTTTTCCAGGGTGAGCATCGGCGTTTGCGTCGCCCGGACACCAAAGAAGAAGAGCGCGATTACGCTGACCCACATCATCCAGGTCGCAAACCTTCGGAATGTATCCCGGTTGAGCTTATGGTTGGCGAATCGCCGACCAGCGTCGATAAACAGAAATGCGCTGACGAAGAACACCAGACTGAATAGGACCAGATACCCGATTGAAAACGGTCCGAACAATGCGGTTTCTCTGACTGGCGCGGTCAGGTAGTCCCAACTAAAGGGGTTCTCCACGATTCATCCTCCGGCGATAGCGGCCTTCACTGAATACGGGAGTATAACAGGTTGAAGGTCGCCAGTCGCCGGTGATTTCTGGGGTAGTCGAACGCGTTACACGCGGTCGTATAGAAGAGTCCGTTTGACCTGTTCGATTGCCTTCGTGATCTTGATGTCTCTTGGGCAGGCATCGGTGCAATTGAAGATCGTTCGGCAGCGCCAGACGCCGGATTTGTCGTTCATGATTGATAGTCGCTGGTCGGCTCCCTGATCGCGGCTGTCGTAAATGAATCGGTGAGCCTGGACGATCGCTGCCGGACCGATAAAGTCCTGATTGGTCCAGGTGATTGGACACGCAGTCGTGCAGCAAGCGCACATGATGCACTTGGACGTGTCGTCGATGCGCTCTCGGTCCTCTGGGGACTGGTATCGCTCGCGTCCCGATGGCGCCTGATCGTTGGTGATCAAAAACGGCTTCACAGCGCGATACCCGGCGAAGAATGGCTCCATGTCAACAACGAGATCTTTGATGACCCTGAACCCCATGATCGGCTCAACAGTGATGTTCGCGCCAACGTCCTGAATCAACAGTTTGCAGGCCAGACGGTTGCGGCCATTGATCCGCATCGCGTCGGAGCCACAAACGCCGTGCGCGCAGGAGCGCCGAAAGGTGAGCGTGCCGTCGGTGTACCACTTGATCTTGTTCAGCGCGTCAAGAACGCGATCGGTTGGTTCCTGCTCGACGGTATACGTCTCGTAATGGGCTTTCGTGTCCTTCTCAGGATTGAACCGGAGGATCTTTATCTTGACCTGCATTAGTACTTGCGCTCCTTCGGCTCGAATCGTGTCAAGACGACCTGCTTGTATTGCATTTGAATACCACCGGATGTCTTGTAGGCCAGTGTGTGCTTCAACCAGTTCGCGTCATCCCGCTCTGGGTAGTCTTCACGGAGATGCGCGCCACGACTCTCGGTTCGCGTGACTGCTCCCTCAACCAGAGCCTCGGCGCAATCGAGCATGTAGCCGAGTTCCAGCGCTTCGACGAGGTCCATGTTGTGAATCTTGCCCTTGTCGTCGATTGCGACCTGGGAGTAGCGGTCCCTGAGGTTTCCAAGTGTGCCCCGAACATCCTGGAGTCCCTCCCCGGTCCGGAACACGCTGGATTTGTCCATCATTTCGGACTGCATTGACGCTCGGATATCGGCAACGTTCTCGCCCTTTGAGCGCTCTATGAGGTTGCTGATCTCAGCGCGAGCACGGAAGTCTGGTTCCGGCGGCAGCGGAGCAAGGTCCGTGGTCTTGACGAACTCCGCAGCGTGCTTGCCAGCCCTACGCCCGAAGACGACGAGGTCGACGAGGCTGTTGGTTCCAAGCCGGTTCGCTCCATGGACGGATACGCAGGCCACCTCACCTGCTGCATACAAGCCCGGGAGGACAGTGTTTTCAGGGTCGATGGTGACGCGCCCGTCGATGTCAGTTGGAACGCCGCCCATCGCATAGTGGGCAGTTGGTTGGATCGGAATCGGTTGGGTGACTGGATCGATTCCCATGTATGTCCGTACGAAATCGGTAATGTCGGGAAGTTTCGCTTCGAGCGCGCCTGGCGGAAGGTGTGTCAGATCGAGATGAATGTAGTCTTTGTCCGGTCCGATTCCGCGACCCTCTCGAATCTCCTGCCAGATACAACGTGAGACCATGTCGCGTGGCGCCAGGTCTTTCAGGGTTGGCGTGTAACGTTCCATGAAGCGCTCACCCGAAGAGTTGCGGAGGATGCCGCCTTCTCCACGAGCGCCTTCGGTAAGCAGAATACCGAGTTTGTTAATTCCCGTCGGATGGAACTGGTAAAACTCCATGTCTTCGAGCGGAATGCCGCGCCGGAAGGCAACGGCGACTCCATCACCGGTTGCTGCCATTGCGTTTGAAGTGATCTTGAAGACACGTCCGAATCCGCCAGTCGCGAGAATGACCGCCTTGGCATGGAAGATGTGAATTTCGCCATCGGCAACATTCAGCGCAACAATCCCGTTGCAGATTCCGTCCTCTGTAATAAGTAGGTCGAGCATCATGTACTCGTCATAAAACTCGACATCGTTTTTGATGCCCTGTTGATACAGCGTGTACAGGATCATGTGGCCGGTTCTGTCAGCGGAGTAGCATGCTCGACGGACAGGACCTTCGCCGTAGTTGCGGGTGTGTCCACCGAATCGCCGCTGGTCAATCTTCCCGTCCGGCGTGCGGTTGAAAGGTAGTCCCATATGTTCAAGCTCGAAAACAGCGTCGATTGCTTCGCGTGCCAGAACCTCCGCAGCGTCCTGATCGGTTAAATAGTCGCCACCCTTGACGGTGTCGAACATATGCCAGAGCCAGTTATCTTCCTCGACGTTCCCCAGTGCAGCACCGATGCCGCCTTGCGCTGCACCAGTGTGTGAACGTGGAGGATATAGCTTGGAGATGACGGCGGTGCTGCAGACGTTGGAAAGTTGTGCCGCGGCCATCAGCCCCGCGCCACCAGCGCCTATGACGAGCGCATCATATCGGTGATACATCGCGCTATCTCCCTGCATGAGCGGCTTCAAATGCCGCAGGATCGAATGTAACGATTGCCATGGCGCCGATGACCATGAAGACGAAAGCTGTCACCCAGAGCGTTGTCATCGCAAATGTGCGCCAACCACTACTCTGAATATAGTCTTCAATGCTAAGTCGTGCGCCATTGATGCCATGAAGCAGCGCCAGCGTCAGCAGGAGAAAGTCGTAGACCTTCCAGAATGGAGAACCCCACCTGTCCGCGACAAAGGCATAGTCGATCTCGTCGACGGTGTTGATGACGTGCATGATAACGACGTGTGCGATGGCAAAGAAGATCAGCAGTAATCCGCTGACTCGGAAAAAATACCAGGAAAAGACTTCGAAACTACTGCCCTCAGCCGGTCGTGCCCGGCCACCTCCGCGACTCAGCATGAACCATTCCCCCGTCGACTCATCGTTTTAGAACAGTGGCCGCAACATCAGCAAGGCTGTTGGGATAAACGTCAGGAAGAAGACGACGATCCCGCCATACCACAACTGACGCTGGATTAGGACGGCACCTTCCCAGAAGTCGATCATAATGATGCGGACGCCATTGATCGCGTGGTAGTACAGCGCAGCGACCAGCATGACTTCCATTAACCGGAAGCCGAGGGTGTTGTAAATGAATAACAGAGAATCAAACTCTTCGGGACCATACCCGACGACATATATGTCGGCGATGTGAATAAGCAGAAAGAGTAGCACTCCAAGTCCGGTCAATCGGTGGAGCGCCCATGAAATCATGCCTTCTCGGCCTCGATAAATTCGCTGCATCAACCCTCCTCCTCAACACCTGGTGAAAAGCGCGCACAGCGGAGGTGGAGTAGTCGAGGGAATGACCGGCAGAATGCGCGCAAAGCCGGTGTCACTGTACGGAGCCTGAGAACGGGTGTCAAGGAGAACCGCCGGATTCAAAGATTCCGCGTCCTTACGGCCATTCGGGGCCGTCTGCGTGCTATACTGGCAATCTTGACGGCAGTCCCGGATTCGCGCGAATCTGTGCAACCGCACGCCTCGATACGCCGTCAACTGCAATCTCGCCGATCCTGTCTGTCCCTGGAGGACGATTGACGCCAACCCAGCGCCAACTTCAACGTGTGCGTTCTGCTGCCGATCAATTGCTCGACGAGGTCGTAGAGCGTTCGGTTGCCATCTGCGAGGTCCCTGCGCCTACTGGCGCTGAGCAGGAACGTAGTCTATTTGTAGCAAGTTTGCTTGCACGCATTGGTTACGTGGCGGACGTCGACGACATCGGCAACGTCTACGCTCGGCGCGGCAGCCGTGGAGGCAAGGCGGTCATGCTGGCTGCCCATACTGACACGGTGTTTCCTGCCGGAACCAATCTGAACGTGCGACGAGATGGCGATCGACTGTTTGGCCCCGGAATCGGCGATAACAGCCTTGGTGTCGCCTCAATGCTCGGAACGCTGCAGTTGCTTGACGCCCTCTCGCATGAGACAGACGTTGATGTGATTGTCGCTGCGACCGTCGGTGAAGAGGGCTTGGGAAATTTACGCGGAATCCGCGATGCTGTGGAGCACTTTGGGTCCGACCTCGGCGCAGTGATCGCGGTTGAAGGTCACAATCTGGGTCGAGTGACACACGCTGGAGTCGGATCTACCCGTTGGCGAGTGCGTGTCACGGGACCCGGCGGACACTCCTGGGGAGCGTTCGGCCAGCCTAACGCGATTCATGGGCTGTCACGGATTGTTTCTCAGATCGCAAGTCTTGAAGTTCCGACTGAACCGAAAACGACGTACAACATTGGAACAATTCAGGGCGGCACATCAGTCAATACGATCGCGGCCGAGGCGAGCGCGCTCGTCGACATGCGGTCGTCCGATTCGACAGCACTGAAGCGGCTTGTCGATCGTGTTGGCACCATCGTCGCGACTGCAGCTGGAGATGGACTTCGAGCCGACGTTGAGGTGCTGGGCGAACGTCCGGCAGGTGTCTGTCCACGAACACATCCGCTGGTGCAGAACGCCGGAACGATTCTTCAGAACTTGGGGTTTGATCCGGTGTTTGACGCGTCAAGCACTGACGCGAATATGCCGATCAGTGTCGGCATCCCGTCTGTTTGTATCGGAATTACGCACGGTGGACAGGGTCATACGATTGGTGAATTCATCGAAGTACCGCCAATTGCGACAGGAATGGCGCAACTCGGGATGTTGACGATAGCAGCCGCGTCAATCGTGGCGGGAAACGAATCATGATCTGGTCGTCAGGATGCTGAGTGACGTTTGCGTCGCACTTGATCTCGAAGCGACCGGGATGGACCCAAACCGTGACGAAGTTATCGAGATTGGCGCCGTAAAGTTTCGCGGGGATAAGATCATCGATCGGTTTGAGGAACTCGTGCGGCCAACACGTTCGATTTCTCTCGGAATCCAGACACTCACCGGTTTGACAAATGACGAACTCAAGCGCGCACCATTGTTCGCGACGGTTGCTCCACGACTGCGTGATTTCGTCCGACAGGCGCCAATCGTGGGTCAGTCCGTCGAGATGGACATCGAAATGCTGCAGGCGGCTGGGCTGCGCTTTCCGAATGTTCGATATGACACATTTGAACTGGCAACGGTCCTGTTGCCAGAGTTGCCGGCCTATAACCTGGGGACAATCGCTACGACACTTGGGGTTGAGGTTCCGTCGAAGCACCGGGCTGTTGCGGATGCTGAGACGACGATGGCAGTGTTCAATCGCCTGGTTGAACGTGCCGACGAGTTCGATGACGCGACGCTTGAGCGGCTCATCCACGTTACACGCTTGTCTGGGTCTCACTTGACTCGATTCTTCGGCGGGCTGCTGCGCGAGCGGCAATCAGACGCCAACCTTATTGGAACATCTCTGGGTGAGAAACTCCTCGCTCAACTCTCGTCGGCTCCGGAACTTGGTTCCGAGGCGATGTTCCTGATGCCACGTGAGCGCTCTGAACGACTTGAGGTAACTGGAAGCAGTAACCACATCGAGCCAGAAACGCTCGATTCTGCGATGGCTGCGAACGGACCGTTTTCACGGTCAGTACCTGGTTTCGAACAACGTTCTCAACAGCTTCAGATGACGCAGCGCGTTGCGGAGACGCTGAACGACGGCGGCCAACTGCTTGTAGAAGCAGGTACAGGGACTGGCAAATCTCTCGGTTACCTTTTACCTGCCGCGCTCCACGCAGTCGAGCAGGGCGACCGAGTGATCGTGTCCACTGCAACGATCGCGTTGCAGGATCAACTTTTGAAGAAAGACGTTCCCGCGCTGATCGCTGCCGCCGAGGAGGCGGATGCGAATGGCCCAGATGCTGCGCTGATCCCACTTCGTGATCTCAAGGTCGCAGTGCTGAAGGGTCGAGCGAACTACCTCTGTCTTCGTCGCTGGTTTATCGCACAGCGTGAGGATGCGACGTCCCCGGCTCAAGCGCAGTTATACGCCAAGATCATCGCCTGGTTGCAGCAGACTCAGACTGGAGACAGCGCGGAGCTGCACTTGTCGCCGGACCAGCGCGGATATTGGGGCCGCCTGGCTGAAGAAGAAGGCGCCTGTATTCCCGGTCAATGCGTCTTTCATCGTCGGAATCAGTGCTTCCTTTTCCGTGCCAGGCAAGAAGCGGAGTCGGCCCATATCGTCATCGTCAATCATTCGCTGTTGATCTCGGATCTATTGGCAAGACATTCCGTGATTCCACCGTATCGACAACTGGTTATCGACGAGGCACAACATCTCGAAGCGGAGGCGACTGAACGGGTCGGTTTTGCTCTTACCCGCGGCAACGCGGTTGACCTCATCCATAGAGTGGTTACAGAATCGGACGTGCTCGGGATTGGAGGTGCTCTGGGACTAACATTTCGTTCTGTTGCGGGGCAAGGTGGCGATCGAAGCAGATCCACGGCGGCGATCCTTCAGCCTCGACTCGTCGAAGCCCATGCGAATGCGAAAGCTTGCGGAGACGGGGTCGACCGGTTCTTTATCGCTCTAGGCGATTTCATGGAGCGCTATGAGCATGAAAGTACAGGTTACGATCGCCAACTACGCGTGACGTCGGCAGCACGCCGTGATCCGGGCTGGTCACAACTGGAAATCGAGTGGGATGACCTGATGCAACCGCTCGGTCGCCTCATCGACGATCTGCGATTCTTTAATCGCTCGATTGATGGGTTCACCGACGACGAATTGCCGACGCGTCCGGAGATGCGGACCGAGTTCGAAGTTCTCGAACAGGATATTGAAGTCCTCCGTGAACGTATGACGCAGTTCGTTTCGACACCGAGCAACGAGATGATTTATTGGCTTTCCCGTCGTCCTACGACTGACGAAACGTCTGGTCATGCAGCACCGCTACACGTGGGAGCGATCCTCAACGAGCGATTGTTCGATCGATGCGAAAGCGTAACGTTGACATCCGCGACGTTGACGACGGATGGCTCATTTGATTACGTTCGCGACCGGCTCTCTCTGGACGACGCCGACGAACTCCGAGTCGCGTCGCCATTTAATTACGAGCGCAGCGCGTTGCTTGCTGTCACAGACGATGTTCCGGAACCTGGTCAACCAGGACACCAGAAAAAGCTTCAGGAGTCCATCATTGAAGTCTGCGGCGCTTCCGGTGGCCGGGCGATGGTGCTGTTCACATCGCACAGTGCCCTGCAATCGACGTACCGGGCGATCAAGCGGACGTTGGAATCGCGCAACATTCTCGTCCTTGGCCAACGCATAGACGGATCGCCTCGCCAACTCATCGACCGACTGAAAGCTAATCCGAGTACGGTGATTCTTGGGACCAACTCGTTCTGGGAAGGAGTTGACATCGTCGGTGATGCCCTTAGTCTGCTAGTTATCACGAAACTTCCGTTCCCGGTTCCTTCGGACCCAGTATTTGCCGCAAGAAGCGAACAATTTGACGATCCGTTTTCGCAGTACGCCGTGCCACAGGCGATTCTCCGGTTCAAACAGGGCTTTGGACGTTTAATCCGAAGTGCGGAGGATCGTGGTGCGTGTGTCGTTCTTGATCGCCGGATCGTCAGCAGGCGATACGGGGATGCGTTTGTGAACTCACTTCCGAGTTGCGAGTTTACTGTTGGATCGACCCATCTGGTCTCAACTCGCGTCGGCGATTTTCTGAACCAGCGAACTGTGGTATTCGGCGATAGCCGTTTTGACGAGGATTAGCGACAGGAGTTCAGCCAATGAGCGCCCAGAGGACACAACCGGATCGAAACCTCGGAATGGAACTCGTTCGTGCGACCGAAGCGGGCGCGCTGGCCGCAGCGCGCTGGATGGGTCGAGGAGACAAAATCTCTGCCGATCAGGCAGCCGTCGACGGATTGCGAACGGCTCTCGCGACGATTGAAATGGACGGCGTTGTCGTCATCGGTGAAGGCGAAAAGGACGAGGCTCCGATGCTCTACATCGGAGAAGAAGTTGGTAAGGGCAAAGAACCTCGGGTTGATATCGCGGTGGACCCTGTCGAAGGGACGAGTTTGTTGTCGAACGGAATGCCGAACGCGCTTTCGGTCGCGGCGTTGTCTGAGCGCGGGACGATGCATTTCCCAGCCAAGATCGCCTACATGGAAAAACTCGCAACTGGTCCAGAAGCAGCCGACGCGATCGACATCGAACGACCACTAACTGAAAATCTAGAGCGTGTCGCGAAAGCGAAGGGAATGGGGGTTCGTGACCTCACCGTTGTCGTTCTCGACCGCCCTCGCCACGCTGATATCGTCGATGAGATTCGTAGGGCCGGTGCTCGAATCAAGTTCATCACTGACGGCGATGTTGCTGGCGCGTTGATGGCTTCTATGCCAGACACCGGTATCGATCTTCTCGTCGGTATCGGCGGCGCCACCGAAGGAACGGTCTCCGCATGTGCACTCAAGTGCATTGGAGGCAACCTGCAGTGTCGAATCTGGCCACGGAACGATGAAGAACGACAGATCGTCCACGAGATGAATCTGGATACGACCAAGGTGTACGGATTACACGATCTCGTCAGCTCTAACAATGTGTTCTTTGCCGCGACTGGAATTACCGATGGCGAGTTGTTGCGAGGTGTGCACTATTCCGCGCATGGTGCAACCACCGAGTCTCTGGTGATGCGCTCGAAGTCCGGAACGGTGCGAAGGATAGATGCGACGCACCGGCTCGACAAGTTGGCCGCGTTTTCAGCGACGAGGTTTGACTAGATTCTCTAATGCTGGTATAGTGACGACGAGTAGTGGGTTTCCCACGCTCCAACCTCGGATGTATATCAGCAACACAATTGATTGAAGACCCATCCGTGTGACTGATCCTTCCGCGTCCGTACCCATTCGTGTCTCGATTAGATGGAGACGAAAGTCAGTGTTCGGATGTCCGGGTGTCCCCGGGCCGCGTGCGCGTCGCGTTGGCGCGCAGATAAACAGTACGGTGAGTAATGGAGTCCCAAGAACAGAGCGCAAAAATCGCAAGCGATCAGCCTGAGGACGAAGCGCCGAAGCCGCGAACGCGCGCTCCGAGGAAGCGCACGCCCAAAGCGACGGACGTTGCCGAACAACCTGGCGAATCTGTGTCACCTGACAGCACAATGCAGTCGGCAGATGCTCCGGTTGTGGCAGCCGCTCGGTCGACTGCACGACGTCAGTCGCCGAAGGCAGCGAGCGAGACTGCGCCTGCCGTTCAGTCCGCTGAGCAGGCTCCGGACATTGCCTCAAACGGCGCGAAGGACGCTGCCAGCGTCCCTGCTGCGGCGGTTGAACTACAGGAATCGTCTGCGGTACCTGATCAGCCGTCGGTGCCATCCGAAACTTCCCAGGTAGCGGCACAGGTTCAGACATCAGCGTCTGCTCAGGCACCGGCGCCAGCAGAAAAGTCGCAACCTGCTGAACCCGCTCCGCAACAGTCTCAGTCACAGACGCAACAGAATCCGCAGCCACCACCACCACCACAACAACAGCAACAGCCGCGGCAGCAGCGCCAGGACCGTCCGCGAGATCGACGTGATAGTGGACATCAGCGATCAGACTCGAACGGTTCGTCCGACCATCAGCGGCATCAGGGCCAGGATCGGAACTTCAGAAATCGGCCCCAGCGTGATCGAGATCGCGATCGAAACGCCGATCTGATTCTGCGTGATACGCCGATGCTGAGCGTTAGTGACCTTGATGCGAAGCAGTTTGACGAGCTGCACAAGATCGCGGGCGACCTTGAAATTGCGAATTACCAGCGATACAAGAAGATCGATCTAATCGGGAGAATCCTCCAGGCGCAGTCGGAAGCGGCTGGGTACAAATATGGAGAAGGTGTCCTCGATATAATCGAAGATGGATTCGGCTTCCTGCGAGGTGAGCGGTACCTGCCTGGTCCTGACGACATCTATGTGTCGCAATCGCAGATTCGCCGGTTCGGACTGCGCACAGGTGACAAGATTTCCGGCCAGATCCGACCGCCGAAGGAAAGCGAAAAGTTTCATTCGCTGCTCCGTGTTGAGGCCGTGAACGGTGTCGATCCAGAGATAGCACGACGGCGACCTAACTTCGACACGTTGACGCCGATTTTCCCGCTGGAAATGATCGACCTTGAAACCCAGCCGAATATCATCTCGACGCGGCTGCTGAATCTTGTCGCGCCGATTGGCAGGGGCCAGCGAGGACTCATCGTGTCGCCGCCAAAGGCTGGCAAGACGATCATTCTCAAGGCAATCGCGAACGGTGTCACGTCCAATTACCAGGACATCCATCTGATGGTTTGTCTCATCGGTGAGCGGCCAGAAGAAGTGACGGACATGAAGCGATCGGTGGACGGCGAAGTCATATCGTCGACGTTCGACGAGCCGGTCGAGGATCACACCAAGGTCGCAGAGATGGTTCTCGAGCGATCGAAGCGGCTCGTCGAGGGCGGACGCGATGTCGTTATTCTCCTCGACTCGATTACGCGGTTGGCTCGTGCGTACAACCTTGCCGTTCCTCCAAGTGGACGAACGCTTTCCGGTGGTATCGACCCAATCGCGCTCTACCCACCGAAGCGCTTTTTCGGTGCCGCTCGTAACATCGAAGGCGGTGGCAGTCTGACGATCGTTGCAACATGCCTTGTCGATACCGGCTCCAGAATGGATGATGTCATCTATGAGGAGTTCAAGGGAACCGGCAACATGGAGTTGCACCTTGACCGGAAACTGGCCGAGCGTCGCATCTACCCGTCGATCGACATCCAGCGATCCGGTACGCGTCGTGAGGACTTGTTGCTCGATGAACATGCACTACGTCAGGTGTATACAATGCGTCGCATGGTGTCGATGCTTGGTGGAACTGAAGGCACTGAGTTGGTTCTTGCCCGGCTCGCAAAGACGCCGACGAACGCTGAGTTCCTGGTGACATTGACCAAGGACATGTAACCCGACCTCATTAACCAGTGAGGTTGAAAAGAGAGTGGCAACAGCCACTCTCTTTCTCGTTCAAGCGAATCCGGCCGACTTCAATCGTGCGTTCGACTCGTTCGACTCGTTCGACTCGTTCGTTGCGGACGTACCGTGCGATGCAAGGAATCGGGCGATTTCATCGACTGCGAACGTCGGTAGGGATTCGCGGCAGCCCTTTCGAATAAGAACGTGACCTGAATCTCGATGGGTCATCTTGCCGATTTGGGCGATGTCAATTCCAGCGCGACGAACGCTTTCTATTGCATTCTGTACATCCGATTCAGCCACAACAGCCAGAAGCGCTCCACTTGCAATAAGTCCAAGTGGGTCAATGTCCAGTGCAGTGCAGATTGCTGTCGTTTCTGGATATACCTTGATCGTCGCTTCGACAATTTCAATCCCTAGTTCAGCAGCAATCGCGAGTTCTACGAGAGCGCTCGCCAGTCCGCCCTCGGTAGGGTCGTGCATGCCGCGAATGGTCGCACTAGATGCCATCAGCGCTGTTGCAGCGGGAACCACCGAGATGCCAGGAAATACGCCGAACCGTCGACCATGTTCCAGTAGCACAGGGTCCAGGTGTTTGAGCCGATCCCCGGCTTCAGCCGCCAGGATGGACGTGCCTTCGATCGCGATCCCCGAACACAGCAGAACCGCATCTCCCTCTTGGGCAGTACGAATGTCGAGTAATCGGTCAGGATCGGCTTCTCCAAGCATCTGGCCGACGAGGATGACGCGATCGAGCCCAATCGTGATTTCCGTATGTCCGCCGACAAGGGCGATACCGAGTTCGGACGCCGCGTCTGCCAGCGACGAAAAAACGTCCTCGACGAGCGCTTCTGTCGTTCCAGCTTCAGGAAACAGCGCAGTCACCAGTAACCAGCGAGGTGAAGCACCCATGCAGACGATGTCGTTGGCATTGACGTTGACGAGGTACCTGCCAGCGTCCGGGGTAGCGAATGTGATCGGATCGGTCTTGACGACAATCGCTCGATCGCCAACTCGGATCGCTGCGGCGTCGCGTCCCACGCCTGGTCCGATCAGAACGTCCTGATCGGGAGTTACATAGGAGTTGATCAACCGGCTCAGGATGTCGTGTGGGAGCTTTCCGGGAGGGAGGAACGTGTTGCAATTAGCCAACGAACATTCCCATCGCCTCGGCAGCGAGAAGAAGCGGTTCGTCTTCAGGGACTCGACGTGGTCCTGACGCTGCGTGGGACAACGGTACGAGATCGACGTGCTGTCCGCGGATACCTGCCATCGTTCCATCGCGACCATCGTGAGCGGCGACCGTTGCGGCGTGACCAAGCTTCGTCGCGAGTATCCGGTCGGCGGGCGTTGGATCGCCACCCCGTTGAAGGTGCCCAAGAACAAGAGATCTCACCTCGCGATTGGTTTGTCGCTCAAGTTCGCGCGCAAGTGGGTGACAAACACCTCCGAGTCGGTGGCCGTGTTCTTCACCAGATCGTGACCAGAAGATCTTTTCCCCGGTCGGACTGGAAACGCCCTCGGCAACGACGATCATCGTGAAATTTGTTCCGGCTTGCCGGCGCACATTGATCGTTTCGATTAAGGCAGAAATTTCGTAAGGTCGCAGATCCCCGCGCTCAGGAATGAGGATAGCGTCCGCACCGCCAGCTACCCCCCCATACAGAGCGACCCAGCCTGCGGTTCGACCCATGACCTCAATTATCATGACACGGTGATGTGATTCAGCGGTGGTATGCAATTTATCAATCGCGTCGGTGACGGTCGCCACACACGTGTCAAAACCAATCGCTTGATCCGTCCCGTGGACATCGTTGTCGATCGTTTTCGGAATGCCAACTACTGGGATCCGTCCAGCCGCAAACTTATGCGCCAAGAATAGCGTTCCATCGCCACCGATAACGATCAGCGCGTCAGCGCCAATTTCCTGAAGCGTTTCAGATGCGATTACCGATGCATCGATGGGTTCCGATTGGCCATGTGGGACGTACTTCCAAGGATTCGTCCGGTTAGACGAACCAAGGACTGTTCCTCCTATTCGGAGAATGCCTCGCATATCGTTGGAGGTCAGTTCGCGATATCGCTTCTCGATCAACCCTTCGAAGCCATCAGCGATTCCGACGACGCGAGAACCAAAGTGGTTCGTGGCTGACCGAACGACGCTTCGGAGCGCAGCGTTCATCCCTGGACAGTCGCCGCCACCAGTCATCACTGCGATAGTCTTCGTCACGGTGATCGCTAACCCTTCAATCGGTCTCGGAAATGCCTAGACGGGGTGTATTGCTATAATCGACGGTCGGCGCGACGGACGATGGCAAGGACACTCCCGTCGCGATTCTACACGGGCACGACACCAATTCGCCGATGGGAGCACTGATGCAGGGCAGCGCCGACGAACGCCAACGTGGATACGTTGAGGACTTGATTGATCAGGATGATGATTTCGACCGGTGGTACGTCGATGTCGTGAAACGGGCGGAACTGGCCGACGATGCCCCCGTTCGTGGCTGCAAAGTCATTAGACCGTATGGCTACGGCCTTTGGGAGAACATTCAGTCAGCACTCGACCGCCGCTTCAAGAAGACCGGAGTCCAAAACGCATATTTCCCATTGCTGATCCCGCAGTCATTCATGGAGAAGGAAGCGGAGCACGTCGAAGGCTTCGCGCCAGAAGTCGCGTGGGTTACTCGCGGCGGGCGGAATGAACTTGAAGAGCCGCTAGTCATTCGTCCGACGTCTGAAGCGATGATTTGCCACATGTACGCTCAGTGGGTCCAATCGTATCGCGATCTGCCGATCCTCATAAACCAGTGGTGCTCTGTGGTCAGGTGGGAGAACCGACCACGTGCGTTCCTGAGAACCTCGGAATTTCTCTGGCAGGAAGGGCACACGGCACACGCCAGCGCGGAGGAAGCCGAAGCCAGATCACTTCAGATGCTGGATGTATACCGAGACTTCGTTGAGAACGAACTGGCAATTCCGGTAATTCCTGGTACGAAGAGCGAGAGCGAGAAGTTCGCCGGCGCGGTGAGAACGTACACCATCGAGGCGATGATGGGTGGCAAACGATGGGCATTGCAGTCCGGCACATCGCACTATCTCGGAGAGAACTTTGCCAAGGCGTTTGACATCAATTTCCTCGATGCGGATGGTGACCGGAAGTTCGCGCAGTCCACGAGTTGGGGTCTGAGTCAGCGCGTGATCGGCGCGATCGTCATGGTCCACGGTGATGACTCAGGATTGAAGATGCCGCCGCGAGTCGCTCCGATCCAGGCTGTCGTCGTTCCAATCTGGCGCAAAGAGGCCGAACGCGAGCCGGTCGGAAACTGGGTCAATCGTGTCATCAGCGATCTTGAGGACGTCCGCACCCATGTCGACACACGCGATGACAAGACCCCAGGCTGGAAATTCAACGAGTGGGAACTTCGCGGCGTGCCGCTCCGAATTGAAGTTGGACCTCGCGATGTTCAGAATCAACAGGTAGTCGTCGTTCGGCGAGACACTCGTGAAAAGCAGACAGTCGCGATCGACGATCTTCCGGCGACGGTCGAAAAGTTACTTATGACGATTCAACAGGATATGTACGCGGCAGCTCAGACGCACCTTCGCGACAACACAGTCGTGGTGTCGTCACTGCGTGAACTCTACGATCGCGCAACGAGCAACGCTGGTTTTTCGGTTGCTGGATGGTGCGGGGATGAAGCGTGTGAGGCGACTGTCAAGAACGAGTCACGGGCCACAATTCGTTGCCTGCCATTTGAGCAGCCCGACGAAAAAGGGTCGTGCATTGTTTGCGGCAAGCAGGCCATCGCTCACGCGGTTTTTTCGCGAGCATACTGACGGCCAACTGATTCAGTAGCGGATGGTGGAACCGACAACGTCACCATCCGCTACCTGGAACACCGTGTTTCGATCTCCGCTCGCGTCTCTCGATCGTAGGCGTTGAGCTATTCGTCGTCGAGCAGGTCTGAGAGATCGTCATCGTCATCTCCGAGCAACAGCGCGGCTGCGCGTCGCGATCCGACGTTGTAGACAGCGGTTACCTCGCGAAGTTCACTGGATTGCGCGTCGATGGTGGTGATCCGCAACTCTGCGTCGTCAAGCATTCGAGCACACGTGTTTGCGATCCCGACTGACTGTTCGTAGGCAGCGATCGCGTCCTCCAATGTCAATTCTTCTGTTTCCAGGCGTGTGACGGTTTCCTGCAACTGATGTAGTAGGTCTTCAAACGTGCTGGACTTTTTCTTCTTCGTCACCATCTACTCCTGTTTGGACGTCACTCGAGTCGGAATCGATCCGTCACTGAATGTAAGCATGAGGTCAGGTTGTTGAGACGCGGCGCTGGCGGTCGAGATTCTTCGACCGCCAGCACCGTTGGCTGCCGTCACGATTGCGTAACCTCTCCGGAGGACCTCACGTGGATCGAGCAGGGCTGCTTGGGCTTGCTGCATCGCGATGTGGCCGCGACGTTCGTTCAGAAACTGGTCGATCACTCTTCGCGTCACGACGTTTTGCTGGTCGATGTCCTGACGAGCTGCGGAGATTCGTGATCTCGGATGACGGCGATCGATCCTGGAAATCATCACTCCGAGTTCGTTTCGCGCGTCGCGGAAATGATCTAGCGTACGCGTTCTTGCTCTCGAAACCAGATAGCCGCTTGCCGCCAGGAGATCGCGTCCGTTTGGCACGCACATTTCAGCAGCAGCGCTCGGCGTGGGCGCCCGCATGTCTGCAACCAGATCAGCGATGCAGGTGTCGGTTTCATGGCCGACAGCACTCACGATTGGGATTGTAGAAGCGAATATCGCTCGGGCGACGCGCTCGTCATTAAAGGCGGCGAGGTCTTCTGCTGCTCCGCCTCCGCGCCCGATTATGATGACGTCACATCTCCCCAGCCTTTGCAGTGCCTCGATACCATCGACGAGTTCGTCGGCGGCGTTCGGACCCTGAACAGCGCTCGGAGCGAGAACGAGTTCAACGAGCGGAAAGCGGCGTGCCACCACCGTCTGAATGTCGTGCCAAACCGCGCCTTGGCTTGACGTAACGACACCAACCGTCGATGGCATCTCGGGAAGAGATCGCTTGCGCTCGTCAGCGAACAGCCCATCGGCTTCCAGCCTTCGTTTCACTTCCTCGAATTGAAGTTGGAGTATTCCGATACCTTCAGGCGCAACGTTGTCGACCATGAGTTGATACTGGCCGCGCGCCTCGTAAATCGCGACCCGTCCATGTGCGAGGACAGCGTCACCGTTGCGGGGCATTGCCAGGATCCCATGCTGGTTTCCGCGGAAGAGAACGCAGTTGATCTGAATGCCTTCGCTGGTCAGGCAGAAGTACATGTGTCCAGCGGCAGAGCGGGAAAAGTTGCGGACTTCCCCTCGTATCCAAATGTCGCTGAGGATCGGATCATACTCAACGAGTTCTCGAATGTAACTGGTGATCTCGAAAACAGATAAGACTCGCACGATGTCGACCTAATCGGTGGCAGGGGTGATACGAATGAGTGGGCTGCCATACTCGACGGTTTGAGAGTCCTGGGCGAGGACTTCGACTACAGTTCCCGCGCGGTCAGACGCAATCTCGTTCATGATCTTCATCGCCTCGATGATACCGATCGTTTGACCTTCTTCTACAGCATCGCCAGGTTGTACAAATGGTGGCTCGTTCGGCGCAGATGCGACGTAGAACGTGCCAATCATCGGCGCTCGAACAACATGATCGCCAGAGGATTCTGTCGGCCCGTCGGCACCGTTGGCGATCACCTGGACGCCGCCATCCGATCGGGCAACGTACTGGACCGGCGATCCTGCGGCTTCGTGGGCACGCAACGACAATCGGAGTTCGCCGTGCTCGACGTCCATCCGCGCGATTCCGCCAGCCTGCATCATGCCGATGAACGCGTGAACCAGCGCAGCCAACTGCCCGAAATCGGACGCAGACGCGTCAGGTTGTCCCTGCTCGTTTGAACCGCTGGACCGTACGTCGCTGCTCACGCGTATTCGCTCCTTCGTTGATGCTTGCTTAGGTGACGCGTTCAAGATACTGATTCGTGCGCGTATCGATCTTCAACGTATCGCCTTCGTTGACGAACAACGGGACGGTGACAGTGACACCTGTTTCGAGTGTAGCGGGTTTTGTCCCACCAGTCGCGGTATCGCCACGAAGCCCAGGATCAGTCTGCGTCACAACGAGGTTTACGGTGATCGGGATCTCGATGTCGATTGCCTCGCCCTGATAGGTGAGGAGATCGATCGTGTCCTGCTCCTTGATGTAGTTGAGTGCGTTACCGAGCGTTTCCTTGTCTAGTGAAAACTGCTCGAATGAGTCGAGGTCCATGAAGTTGTAGCGTTCGTCCTCAGGATACAGGTACTGCGCTCGCTGTCGTTCCAGCCGAACCAGTGGGAACTTGCTCCCCGCCTGGAACGTCTGTTGCGTAGTTGAGCCCGTTCGAAGATTCCGCATCGTCAATCGGACGAATGCGCTTCCTCGCCCCTGCTTCACATGGTTGTACTCAATGATGCGCTGGAGCGCGCCTTCGTATTCAATGATGATGCCTTTTCGAAGTTCGCCTGTGTCGATCATCGCTTAGCTTTTCCGTTCCCTGCTAGATCTGTTGTTTCGACGCCGTTGTGAGGACTTCTATGCCCTCTTCGGTGATGAGGATAACGTCTTCGACTCGGACGCCGCCCCACTCGGGCAGGTATATGCCTGGCTCGACAGTGATCACATGACCAATAGCCAGGATATCCTTTGATTCTTTCGATGCCGACGGACCCTCGTGGACGCGCACGCCAACGCCGTGACCGAGTCCATGACCGAACGCTTCGCCGTAACCACGAGCGTCGATGTATCCGCGCGCGGCTGCGTCCATATCGGCCCCGGTCATGCCGGGCTGTACACGCTCGATCGCTTCTTCGACGGCTGCAGCGACAATGGGGTATATCTCGCGTAGTTTTTCGTCGGGTTCGCCAACCCAGACGGTTCTCGTAAGATCCGCGCAGTAGCCGTGATATCGAGCGCCCATGTCGATGACGATTGGTTCGCCCTCGCGGATCACCCGGCTGCCTGGTTCATGGTGTGGCCGTGCCGCATGGGTTCCAGCGGCGACGATAGTCGGGAAAGCAGGTCCATCCGACCCAAGTTCAACGAATGCCTGATGGATTCGCCACGCCACGTCCCATTCGGTCTGTCCCGCTTCAATCGTTGGCCTGACGCGCTCAAACGCTTCGCTCGTGATTTCGAACGCTTTCCGGAGGAGGGCGATTTCGGATTCGGATTTCACAATTCGCAATGATTCGACGAGACCGTCCGCAACGACCCATTCGTGGTGGTGTTTTTGCTCGTTGAGTTGGGCTGTGATTCCGTGAAAGGTTCCGACGAGCATCGCCTCGGCTTCGTAGCCGATTCGTTGAGCACCCAGTTCGACAACGATGTTTGCGTCAGCCTTCGGCCAACCACCCTCGCGCTTGATAATGCGAATGTGCGGAGCCTGTGCCTCAGCCTGGGTGACGTTTACGGTCCCGGTAACGAGGACAGCGTCGGACTTCGTGATGAAGAGATGACCGGTTGACTCGTTGGGCGCAATATCCTCACCGGTGAAGCCGGTCAGATACACGCGGTTGCTGGGATGGGTGATGAGCAGACAGTCGAGGTTCTGTTCGGCCATCAAAGCACGGACGCGATCAACGCGCTCGCTCGTCTCACTCAACGGAAGTCGCCTCCTCAAGATCAACTAGATCCATCAGGTAATGCAGCGCGAGCATATACCCGCTGGGTCCAAGTCCGGCAATCGTACCGTGCGCGATGGCTGATATGACCGAGTGATGTCGAAACGTCTCCCGTGCGGCGATGTTCGACAGATGAATCTCGATCGCTGGAGCAGGTACGGCAGCCAGCGCGTCACGCAGCGCAATACTGTAGTGCGTCAACGCGCCCGGATTGATGATGATACCAGAGGCTATCCAGCCCATTCGCTGGATCTGGTCGATCAGCGCCCCTTCGTAGTTCGATTGAGTAATGACGAGTTCGAAATTACGTTCGGCCGCCGCCTGAGTCAGAGCCTCATCAATTTCACTTAGCGTGGTCGTGCCGTAGATCTCAGGTTGACGACGACCGAGGAGGTTCAAATTCGGACCGTGGATGACGAGAATGGTTCGCTTTCCGTATTCGGATTCCGATTCGCTCATCTGACCCATCCTCGTTCTCGAAGGATTTCATTGCCAAGTAGCCCCAGCAAGACTTCGGATTTCGTCCCAGCGTACTCGGGATGGTACTCAAAGCGGGCGCGCTCAAAATATTGAACGACGTATGTGTTTCCGTCCTCAGGATTGACTTCTGTTATTTCCTCACTGATCGGGTAACCGTAGGTCATCAGTCCGCCATTCGCGTCCCAATACCTGAGGAAAGTTCCGCCCAGGTTGTGATCGGTCTCCGGAAAGTATTTCGCGCCCGGCTTAGGACCAGTCGCCGTGTCCCAAGGGTCGAGTCCTCGTGTTGCGAGTGCCCATCGACCGGTGTGACCAATCAATACTTCGAACTCCGTGTCGGCAAACTCGGGGTGGTACTCAAACCGTGCTCGTTCAAAATACTGAACGGTGTAGGAGATACCGACCATCGGGTCAGTTTCAGTAAACTCTTCTGTCCTGGGATAGCCAAAGCGAGCAAGCCCGCCGTTTTCACGCCAGTATTCGAGAAATCCATAAGCAAGCGAATGTCCGGTTTCCGGGAAGTAGATCCGATTCGCTGAGTCGTCGAGCGGTGGAATGCGTGTCGCTGGTGTTTGAATCGATCCGATGACGGTCCACGTTTCAGGATCCTCATGGCCTAATCGCCAACTCGCGAAGCCAGCCATGCGCTTGTCCGTAACGATTCGCAGTTTTGCTTCGAAACTGTCGGCACTTTCGAACCAGACTTCGTGGTCGTCGCCGTTGTCGTCTTTATAGCGAAGCCGGTTGGCTTCATGTTCCCGATCGTATTCAAGGATTGCACCGTCATGCTTCGCGAGATCCATGGCTTTTGCGTAGCTTACCGATGACGCTGGTGGTCCCTTTGTGACGTTCCAATCGTAGCCATAGAACGGAACGCCGAGAATCACCTTCTCGCGAGGAATCCTAGAGATTGCGTAGTCGGAAACATCGTCTACCCACCAGATCGGGGCAACGGCGATTGGGTCCGGTCGTCCAGCGTAGCCATAGTCGTAGGCCATGATTGCGATGTAGTCGTTGTACTTCGCAAGTTCGCGGTAGTCGTACGCGCCGCCCCAGTAACTGGACGCGTCGCTCGAACGTGCGATCACCGCCTGGCTGACCATCCAACCGCGCGGCTTGAACGCGCTATGGAGGCGCTTCATGAAATCGGTGAGTTTATCTGCGTCGCTGGCATTCACCCCTTCGAAGTCGATCTGGATGCCATCGTAGCCATTCGAACTGACGACGGTGACCAGCTTCGCCACAATCGCATCCCGTTTTTCGGGCGTCTCGATCGTCTTCGTGAACTCGTTCCACTTCGACTCATTCTGGACCAGCGGCAGGACTTTGATGCCATTGGCTTGCAGCATCGCCGTCACAGTTGGCTGTGAAAACGAATTCGTGTCGCCAGCCGGAGTGATGTGATACCAGTACGGGGTGACGATATCGAGTTTCGTGAGGTTTGCATCCAGCGACGTCCGCGACGTTGCGTCGTAGTTGACATAGTATCCCCAGCGAAGAACAGCACTCGCGTCCGCGGCCTGATCGCCACGTCCAATCGCCAGCGCGCTGAAAACGGTGAGCAACAATAGTCCGACGACCAACGGAATCGCGATCCGTCGCTGCTTCATTTCTTCATCCTTGCGGCGTCGCCTGGCCGGCGATAGCCGATACGTAGATAGAGACGGACACAACATCTCCGGTCTCATTGAGGGTAGCTTCACCAGAAAAGACGATGAGCGGGACAAGATACTCGCTGCCTCCCGAGCTGCTAGCGTAGGAGTAGGCTATCGACACGTCGTAAACCGACAGAGTGCCGGTAAGCGTCCCACTACCGCCGATCTCTGAAAGATCGGCTTGTATCGATGCTTCCCCGGCCAATACCTTGTTCCATAGGGTATCGCCGGACCAGAGGCCGTAATCAGCTCCGACATAGTTAGAAGGCCACCGGATGTTTGCTTCGATGACGGACCCGCCCGGGCCAATGGTCACCGTTGCCGACGGAAGAAACGATAGGACCGGAGACACCTGGGCAGGCTTGAAAAGAACGATCGCGCGACCAGCATCATCGTCTCTTCCGATGACGACGCCGCCATCGAGATCGTCGCTAATAAACCCATTCGCGTAGATCCATGAACGGGCAGATTCAATGACGCTCCCATCGGTCCCGAGAGGTAGCGGCGGCAGGCTACCCGTATAGACGTATTGGATCGTTGGACCGTTGAAGTAAATCTCGCTGGCAGATCCGAACACCTGATAGTTCCCCGGACCACCTTCGATTTCGCCGTCGAGATCGAGATTGGCGGAGATAGTTGCGACATCTTCTTCGGTCCAGACAGGCCATTCAAGTCGATAGACTGGCGCTGACTCGGGAACGTCGAGTGACGTTGCAAGATCGTAGTCCAGGTTTAGCGGACGGGCGAGACCTCCAGATACGATCTGCGCAGGCGGTAGAGTTCCAAACTCGCCGATAAACGGCGGTTCTTCTGTCGGAAGTGGTTCGTTTGAGCCAGTCGTTTCAGTCGGGTCTTCGACGTCTACAACTTCTTCCTCAGTTGCTGTCGGTTCGGGCTCGTCGGCGTCAGGCGTCGGCGCTGATGGATCGGTATTCGTTTCCGTGGCCGTTGAGGCTGATGTTGTCGAGGCAGTCGTCGTCGTCGCGGTGTTCGCTGATGTCGTCGGTCCAGTTTCAGTCGTATTCGTCTCAGTAGGCGAATTCTGCGCACTCGTCGCAGGAACCGTGCTCGTCGACTGACTAACGACAATGCCCTGCTGATCATCATCGTTGTTGTCGCGGCGAGCGAATACGATTACGGCGATGATGAGTAGTGCAGAAACGAAGAACGCTACACCAACGAACAGATTTCGCTGTGAGCGTTCACCGTCGCGCACAACCCGTTCACGGCCATTCGGAACGCCACTGCGTCCATTGCCGTAGGATCGGCGGTCACCCAAATCGAGTCAGTCCTTCCTTCGCCCCATACCATCAGCGCGCCCCTCGTACGCGAGTCAAGGACGCTTGGGCGCGCTGTCGGTGCAGAAGCCTACACCACTTCCTGAATGCGGCGTAGTTGAACGATCTGATCTCGAAGAAGGGCGGCCTTTTCAAACTCGAGCATCTTGGCGGCATCCTTCATCTGCCGCTCAAGGTCGAAGATCAATCGGGCCAACTCATCTGGAGGGATATGCGCGATCGCCCCGTCGGGAACACTTGCATCGTATGCGTGCGATTCTTCCGCGGCCATCTTGACTCGCTCGGTGAGATCCTTGATCTCTTTGACGATTGAGCGAGGTGAAATGCCGTTGGATTCGTTGTGGGCGATCTGTTTTTCACGTCGTCGGTAGGTTTCGTCGATCGCCGTTTGCATCGAACGCGTCATGTTGTCGGCGTACATGATCGCCATGCCGTCGACGTGTCGAGCCGCCCGTCCAACCGTCTGAATTAACGACCCGGTTGAACGCAGGAACCCTTCTTTATCGGCGTCGAGGATCGCTACCAGTGTGACTTCCGGCAGGTCAAGTCCTTCTCGAAGGAGGTTGATTCCGACGACGACGTCGTAGATGCCTAACCGCAGGTCTCGAAGGATTTCGATTCGTTCCAGCGTCTCGATCTCCGAGTGGAGGTAGTGCGTTCGAATCCCGAGTTCTTTCATGTAATCAGAGAGATCTTCGGCCATCTTCTTCGTCAGCGTCGTGACAAGAGTTCGCTCGCCACGGTTTACGCGCTCGTTGATCTCGTGCATCAGGTCGTCGACCTGGCCCTTCGTTGGGCGAACCGAGATTGGAGGATCGATCAGGCCGGTTGGGCGTATGATCTGCTCGACGACTTGGACCGAGTGTTCCATCTCGTACGGTCCCGGCGTCGCCGAAACATAAATCGCCCGGTTGAGATGTGCCTGGAACTCGTCGAACGTCAACGGGCGATTATCACGGGCTGACGGAAGTCGGAATCCGTGCTCGATGAGAACATCTTTTCGTGCCATGTCGCCCGCGTACATCCCGCGTACCTGTGGGAGCGAGATGTGCGACTCGTCGACGAACAACAGGAAGTCAGAGGGGAAATAGTCCAGTAACGTCCAGGGCGTTTGCCCCGGCAGACGCCTCCCCAGATGCATCGAATAATTCTCAACACCTGAACAATAGCCGGCCTGCTGGAGCATTTCGATGTCGTAACGCGTTCGTTGCTTAAGTCTGGCTGCTTCGAGAACATTTCCACGCTCTTCCAGCTCTTCGAGCCGTTCTTCCAGCTCGACCTCGATGTCTTTGATCGCGACCTTGAGTTTCTCGTCAGTCGTTACAAAGTGCTTGGCCGGGTAGATGTCGATCTCCATCCTCTCGACGAGGATTTCTCCGGTCAGCGGGTCGAGTTCGACGATTCGCTCAACTTCGTCGCCAAAGAACTCGATCCGGACTGCGATCTCGTCGTAGACGGGGTAGATCTCGACGGTGTCACCGCGCACCCGAAACGTCCCACGAACGAGCGTCATGTCGTTGCGATCGTACTGAACGTCGATGAGGTGACGAAGAACGCGGTCACGGCGCACGGCTTGTCCGCGCTTGAGTTTGACGACCTGTTCCTCGTAATCGGACGGCGAGCCAAGGCCATAAATGCACGACACAGACGCAACGATGATGACATCGTCCCGCGATAGCAGCGCTCGAGTCGCCGCGTGTCGGAGCTTGTCTATCTCATCGTTGATCTGGGCGTCTTTCTCGATGTAGGTATCGGTCCGGGCAATATAGGCTTCGGGTTGGTAGTAGTCATAGTAGGACACGAAGTACTCGACCGCGTTTTCAGGAAAGAATTCTTTGAACTCGCTGTACAGTTGCGCGGCGAGTGTCTTGTTATGGGCAAGCACGAGCGTAGGTCGTTGAAGGACCTCGATGACGTTTGCCATCGTGAACGTCTTGCCGGAACCAGTCACACCCAGCAGCGTTTGATGCTTGTGCCCTTGCTGGAGTCCTTGAACGAGCGCTTCGATTGCCTTAGGTTGGTCGCCGGTCGGTTTAAGATCGGAGACGATCTGTAGAGGTGCCATAGACAGGTGCTCCGTCCGTCTTGCGACAAACGAGCCGGCCTCCGATTGGGGCCGGCGAACGATTCTAAGTATACCGTTTTCCGCGTCCGGACGCCCGTAAATGGACGTCAAATGGCATAGATGTCAGATTCCTCGCCACCCATCGCAATCAGCTCATAGATGTGACGAACAGCCCATCGTTGGGCCGAGTACATCAATCGCGATGTTGTCTCTTCCAGATCGCACCAAGCGTAGTCGCTGAATTCCGCTCCGACACTGACGGTCGATTTGGGGTTGATCAGCGCAGCCAACGTTGGCGCGAGAATGATTGAATCAGATGCGTGATCGTAGAACTGAGCGATGTAATCCGCCGAATAGAACTGGACAGGTACGAGCCCGGTCGATGACTGGACGTCGCGCCGCGCTGCGTCGATGGCCGTTTCTCCATTAGCAACCCGAGTGTGTATCGATTGCCACAGATCTCCCTGCGGTGAATCGGATCGGCGACGAAGGACGAGAAACTGGGGTCTAGCGTTGATTTTTCGAAACAGGTACGTATCGACCAGATCCGACACGATCCTGGGCATCAAGCGCCTGCCAATCTCCACCGTTCGCGTTTCGGCGCGTCGAACACGGCTGCGATCGTAACATGCTCACGAGGAACCGTACTAGAGGCGAGGTCCGCCGCCTCGACGTTTCTGGAACCATCGGCTGAGGCGTTCTGCGGGCGATGGACCAGATGGTGGTTCAAACGATACGTCCCGACCTCGCCATTGCCTAATTTCTCCGCTAGAACCGATTGGCCCTGCCGATCCTCGACCGCCGCGACCCAGAAAGATCGGTGCGAAGAACGCGACGATGCTGGCCATCGCGAACGCGAACGCCAGGTTCTGCGAGGTGTCGCGAACGAGGATGGCTACAAACGCAAGGCCGATCGCCCCAGCAATAAAGATCCATGGACGTCCGGTAGCAAATCGGCCGAGATTCAGCGATGGCTTGAACGACCGTTTCCGGCCGTGACGCTTTTGAGGACGACCGGATTCGACGAGCCGGAGATTCGGGCGGGAGGGAGCTGGTTTCTCGCTTTCGAGACGATCAAGGATCTGGAGCACTTCTTCTTCGACTTTGGTGTACCGCTTGTCAGGCATCTTCGGTTCCTCCCGCTGCTAGCGGAGCGAGTCAGTAGCAGAGCGCACGGGCGGCGGAGAGTGGTGGTAACGCGAAAGTGACAACGTTGATGACATGGCCAATCGGTTGGACGAAATTTCATCCTGATTGACTGGTGACTAGTGTACGACACGACCCGCTCAACTGCGCTCTCCAATGGGTTGTCGCGGAGTCATTTCGTTGTGGTCAGGACCATTGAGTGTTCCAGTCGAATGTGGTCGCTATGATAAAGTTTTTCGCCGTACCGTTGAAGGGGATGCAGCGAACGTCGCCGGCGGTAGCGACAAGAGTTTCAGACAGGATAGTTCCGAGGACGACGTGGGTACTCTCATCCGATTCACAGTAACCGATGGCGATTCGACAACAAGTTTTACTGGGCCTGGCCACGCAATAAAGATGCTCGTTGCAGCGTGTGCCAAGGGGCCGCGCACCGTTCGGGAATTACTCGAACACACGCGCTCATATGACGAACACTTCGCGACCGATGTCATCAACGGACTCGCCGTATTCGATGAACACAACGTTCGTGAGAATACAGTTTCTATTGACCAGAAACTCGAACGACAACGTCCGGAAGAGTGGCCACCATTTCGCGTGTACAACGACGTTACACGACGCGCCTGCACGCAGCCAGGCCGCGGGGGACTGATCGTGATCAATCTCGCGGCGAAGCGCATCATTCAGGTGCAGAACAGTTACGAAGAGATCCAGCGACGCGATCGCGGCCGCATTCGTTCTGACGGCAAACCGACCCGTATCCTGTATCACTACGATCTGCCGAAGGAATGGGCGCTCGTTCCCTAACACCCGTACAGGTCAAGGTTTCTTTTAAGGCCGACACAACGAGACGCCCGCCATCGGTTAGATCGGCGGGCGTCAACTGATAGTTGGAACTAACTGCGGTCGCGGCCCCGGCTGTCGCGATCACGTGAGGATCCATTCATCCGGGGTTTTCGACGGAACATGCCTCCGACGAACATCTGGCCCATCTGCTCACCAACGCTGGACTTCGATAGTTCGCTCTCGGTGTCCTGGACGAGTTGGCCCTGCCTGCGCTCAGCGGTGGCCCATTCTGCTCGGGCGTCGCGCGCTTCCCGGAACCGAGCGAGCAGCGTTTCGTCCGCTTCGTCGGTGTTTGCGGCGACCAGTGAGCGCACGTGCTGAAGTTCGCCGATGCAGGTATCGATCCAGCGAGCGACGGCCTCTCGGTTCGTCGCGGTAATATCACGGTGCATCTCAGGGCTACCAGCCGCGAGCCGGGAGGCATCCCGAAAGCCTCCTGCCGTCAGGAACTTCATGTCGCGCCATGCTGGGTCAGAACTGACTGATCGCATCAATGCAATCGACAATACGAACGGCAGATGGCTGATGCCTCCGACGAAGCTGTCGTGCTCATGAGCATCGACGAACATCGGTTCGGCTCCGAGCGCACTGACCATGCCGAGGACGGTTTGGACCGCTGCTTCGTCGGCTTGGACTGCTGGCACGATGCACCACGTAGCGTCCTTGAACAGATCAGCTTCAGCTCCCTCGATGCTCTGAGATTTTCCAGCCATCGGATGGCCGCCGACAAAATGAGCCGACCGTGGCAGGATCTGCTGCGCCCATTCCATGACCTGTACCTTGGTCGACGTTGTATCGGTGACGACGACATTCTCTTTCAAATGCGGAGCGATTGATTCCATGACGTCACGCACAGCGAGAGGCGGGACGGCGAGAACAACGAGGTCTGCGTCGCGGACCGACTTCGTGAGGTCCCACTCGGTGTGGTCAACAGCTTTGATCTTCTTGCTGTAGTTCTGGTGGTCCAGGTCAAGATCGAAGCCGGTAACTTCAAGGACTGCCGCTCGTTTGCCTTCGTTCGAGGCCCAGTTACGTAGACCGAGGCCGATCGACGACCCGATCAAGCCAAGCCCGACGATCGTTACTTTCTGCATGGTGTTCCTTTCGAGGCGCTGGAGGCACGGTTGCGCCGGTATCATTGACAGATCAGTATATCAGCGCCAGCCGTGCGATCGAATCCCCGGACTATGGAGCCGCATCCGCATCGACATTGCCGCCCCCTGCGTTAGGAGTGGCTCCCGGGTCGACGACTTCCGGAGTAACAACAACATCCGTGCCCGTAAAGTCATCCATTAACGGTTCCAATTGGACGAAGATCCAGGCAAACGCCGCCAAACAGATGAGGATGGAGAAAGCGATCGCAATAGCGATCGCCCTATCGCTGTTTGGTGTGCGACGAGTGGGCGAATTTGTCTCGATCGAATTTCGCATTGGGGCCCCTACGCGCACCGGCGTGGTTGAATCAGGCGACGGTCTACGTGACCGTGGAGTATAGCAACAGCGGCAGGTCGTCGGAATTGGAACGTAGAACCGGCTCTGTTACACTGCCGCGCGACATTTGCACGCACGCTGTCAGTTTGACAAAGTCGGCGCGCTGTTGGTTGGGAAGGGATCTGTCAATGGCTCAGTTTCAGAACTACATCAATGGTAAGTGGGTTGGTGCCAAAAGCGGACAGGAATTCGACCGAAAGAATCCCGCTACCGGCGAGACAATCGGCACCTTTTCCAAGAGTGGCCAGGAAGACGTGCTTGCAGCTGTAGATGCCGCGTCGGCGGCATTCAATCGCTGGAGGCTCTATCCGGCTCCGAAGCGTGGCGAGATTCTTTTCAAAGTCGGCCAGCTCCTGATCGAACGCAAGGAGCAACTTGCCCGAGAGATGACCGAGGAGATGGGCAAGGTGGTCGCCGAAGCACGCGGGGATGTCCAGGAAGGCATCGACATGGCCTTCTACATGGCCGGTGAGGGGCGCCGTATGGCTGGCCAAACCGTCCCGGCCGAGATGCCGAACAAGTGGGCGATGTCGGTCCGCAAACCTCTAGGAGTTGTCGCTGCCATCACTCCGTGGAATTTCCCGCTGGCGATTCCGACCTGGAAGATCATGCCGGCGCTTATCACCGGTAATACAGTTGTCTTTAAGCCAGCCTCGTACACGCCACGCATGGCGGTTCGACTGGTGGAAATCTTTGAAGAGGCGGGTCTGCCAGCGGGCGTTCTCAACCTCGTTCTTGGAAGTGGCCCAGACACCGGAGACACACTCCTGAAGCATCCAGACGTCTCCCTCATCTCGTTTACCGGTTCGACTGAAACTGGAACGCTGATCAGTGTCGAAGGCGCGAAGTCACTGAAGCGAGTTTCTCTTGAGCTTGGCGGCAAGAACGCGATCATTGTCATGGACGACGCGGATATCGACCTTGCTGTCGATGGGATTGTCTGGAGCGCGTTTGGCACATCCGGACAGCGTTGCACCGCAGCCAGCCGCGTAATCGCTCACCGTGGCCTGTCAGACGAGTTGACCGGCAAATTGGCTGAGCGAGCCGGGAAGATGGTACTTGGCAACGGTCTCGACGACGCAACCGATGTTGGTCCGGTGGTCAGTGGTTCTCAACTTGAACGGATTCACTCGTTCATGGATATCGGCCGAAACGAAGGTGCTGAATTAGCCGTCGGTGGTCAGATCGCATCCGATGGTGATCTTGGCCGAGGGCACTTCCACCAACCGACGGTCTTCGGGAATGTGAAGGCTGACATGCGGATTGCCCAGGAAGAGATCTTCGGGCCGGTCACCGCTGTCATCCCAGTGGCCGACATTGAAGAAGCAATCAATGTCGCAAACGGTGTCCAGTACGGACTCTCCGCGTCGATCTATACGAGGGATGTCAATCGCGCATTTCGGGCGATGCAGGATATCTACACAGGTATTCTCTACGTCAACGCTGGGACAATCGGCGCAGAAATTCAACTTCCGTTTGGTGGCACGAAGGCAACCGGCAACGGTCACCGCGAAGCTGGACAGGCTGCGCTGGATGTCTTTACCGAGTGGCAGTCTATCTACGTCGACTACAGCGGCAAGCTGCAGCGAGCGCAGATCGACGAGGTTGGCGAAAACGGCATGGCGCCGTAACGCCCAACAACATTTAGGCACAACATTGCGGTGTGAGAACGCTAGCGTTGCTCGTTCTCACACCGAACCCGGTGATGCTATTCCCAGCGTCGCTTTTCGACCATCGCGCAGGCGTCGTGGATGACGTCGAGCCCCAGCGACGTCGCGTAGTCGATCAGTTCTTTGCTCTCAGCCCCTGGCTGGAGCCAGAATATCTGAATTCCCTCGCGGGCGGCATCGTCGGCGACACCACGTCCAACCCATGACGGCACGACGACATCGACGACGTCCGGCTTGACCGGCAGATCGCCAAGGCTTGGATACACAGGATCACCATCGACGGTTTCCGCATTGGGATTAACGCCGTAGACCTCGTAGCCAGCCTGCTTCAAGTTCCGGTAGATGCGATTGCCGAACTTCTCGGTGTTCTCAGTCGCACCGATGATTGCCCAGACCTTCTTATTGACCGCCTCGTGGATAATTTCACGTTGACTGCGACAGGTTGTGGACATCACAGCCTCCTCTCACCGTCTATAACGCACGGTTGCTGCCGTGATTCCATTTGCGCGCACGCAAAAGCGCCGGGCTGGAACGCCCGGCGCTGATTGGCGGGAAGGCAGGGATTCGAACCCTGGGTAGACCTTAACAGCCCACAACCGCTTAGCAGGCGGCCCCATTCGACCACTCTGGCACCTTCCCAGGGGCCAGCGAATCAGTGTGAGCATGTATCGAAGCACGCACGATGCATCGACAAATCCACAACGAAACGCAGGGGTAATTCTACCAGATCGATTTCTGAGCCAATGTTGATAGGGCATTGAAACGGCCCCGTTCATTCGGGGCCGTTCAGGTCGAATGCTGCGGAGAGGGAGGGATTCGAACCCCCGGAGGTTTCCCTCAACTGTTTTCAAGACAGCCGCCTTAAACCGCTCGGCCACCTCTCCAATGTGGCGCGGTCACGCAAGTATAGCATCGCGTGCCGCGCCGAAAGTACTGATCTAACCGCGCGAAATCTGCGTTAGGCCACCCATATATGGACGCAAAACCCCTGGAATCGTGACCGATCCATCTTCCTGCTGGTTGTTCTCAATAACGGCTGCCAGTGTCCGGGGCAGGCCAAGTCCTGAGCCATTCAACGTGTGAACGAACTGGACCCGTGCACCTTCGGATGGGCGGAATCGAATGTTTGCGCGGCGGGCCTGGAAATCGTGAAAGTTGGAGCACGACGAGACCTCGTACCACTCTTCTGAACCTGGTGCCCACGCTTCGAGGTCGACCTTTCGTGCCGCGACGAACGACAGATCACCGGTGCAGATTTCGAGATGTCGGAATGGAATCTCAAGACGTCGTAGCGTTTCGGCAGCGTCGTTAATCAGTTTTGCATGTTCGGCAGCCGAGTTCTCAGGTGCGACGAACTTGACCATCTCGATCTTGTCGAACTGAAATCCTCGCTTGATGCCACGAACGTCGCGACCAGCGCTTGCCTTTTCGTTTCGGAAGCAGGCTGAGTAGGCGCAGTGGTTGATCGGCAGTAGCGCTCCGTCGATGATCTCGTCGCGGTACATGTTCGTGACTGGAACTTCCGCTGTGGGAATCATCCACATTCCTTCTTCACGGTCCTTGAACAAGGTGTCAGCAAACTTTGGCAGGTTTCCTGTTCCGACCAGCGCTTCTTCACGGACGATGTACGGTGGGTAGACCTCTTCGTAACCCTGCTCGATACGGAGATCGAGCATCCAGGTGATCAGCGCACGCTGGAGTCGAGCCCCATGCCCCTTGAGGAAGTAGAAGCGTGAGCCTGACACCTTGACTCCGCGCTCAAAGTCGACAATGCCGAGGTCCTCCATCACTTCCCAGTGGGGCTTTGGCATGAAGTCGAATTTCCGTTGGACGCCCCAGGATTCTGTAACGACGTTCTCCGACTCGTCCGCCCCGACGGGTGCATCCGGAGACGGAAGGTTTGGAATCTCAAGAAGAAGCGACGTCAGGCTTTTGTCGACCTCGGCTGCGGTAGCGTCAAGTTTCGAAATCTCGTCCCCAAGTGATCGCATTGCAGCGATGTGTGCTTCGCGCTCCGGTCCAGCAGCTTTCCGACCGGTTTCGCGGGAACCCACGTTGAGTTGCGCTTTCAGCGATTCGACCTTTGTCAGTATCGAACGGCGTCGTTCGTCGAGTGCAAGGATGTCGTCGATCGGAGCAGTTGTGTGCAGTTTGGCAATCTCGGCCTTTACAAAGTCCGGTTGATCCCGAATCAATCGCAGATCTAACATCGAGCGTCTCCCATCACCTGTTGAATGTCAGTCGTCATCATGTCGTTGCATTGCGCTTCGTTACATCCCTGTACTTCTGGATACTCCGCCGCACGTTCCCTGCAGCGCTTCCGTTCGTCGTGTCATCAACATCAATCTCAACTCTTTCCTGCACGATAGATTGTAGGCAACAAAAACGCCCTACACATCCGTAGGGCGTCGCGATCGGCTGTAAACGGTGCAAGTCAGCCGATCGCTAATCGCTTGCAATACTGACAGACGCGGTTGCCTGAAGTCCTTCAAATCCCGGAATGAACTTCGACCAGTTGTCGTGTGCAGCGGCGTTCAGACGACGTGAGATGGCGTAATACAGTCCGGCCTTTGGCTCGTAGGGATCTCGTCGCAGGCGCATCCGTGCTTCGACGACGGTTTTACCACCTTTGCGGTGATTACAGCCGCGACACGCCGAAACAAGGTTCTCCCACGTGTGTTGTCCGCCTCGGGAGCGGGGAATGATGTGATCAATCGTCAGATCGCCCCCTCGAATGCCGCAGTACTGACACATGTACTCGTCCCTGATAAAAATCTCACGTCGCGTGAGTTTCACCCTGGGGCGTGGGCGACGAATCATGTAGATCAAGCGAATGACCGACGGAGCGTCGTATGATCGAGTCGCGCTCGATAGCGGCGCAGGATAGACCTCCAGCACCTCTGCCTTTTCACCGAACACGAGACCCATTGCGCGTCTCATGTTGCAGACATTGAGCGGCTCATAGTTCTGGTTGAGGACCAGAACCGGTCGGTGGACGACCGTACGTTGGTGGGGCTCCAGTGGCTCAGTCATGATGCGTTTCCAGGCCGCTCTCGCACTGAGCGCGCATAGCTCGGACGGCGGGTATGCTGACACCTGATTCATCATAGCAAGCGGCTACGCGCCTACGCAACCAGACTGCACGAAATCGGACGCTCGGTTCGTACGATCAAGTCTTCAATACTGCGCGCGTAGGATCACTACCGGACGCATGGCGATTCCCAGTTACGTTACCGTCAACGCATCAGTCTGCAGCCATCGCTAGCTCACGAGTAACCTCCCGGAGCGCATGGCCGGTATACGAGCGTTCATTTTCCGCAATCTGTTCAGGAGTACCTATTGCGACAATCTCCCCGCCCCGATGGCCACCTTCAGGACCGAGGTCGATGATCCAGTCTGCTGACTTGATGACGTCCAGATTGTGCTCGATGACGAGGATCGTGTTCCCTGCATCCGTCAGCCGTTGCAGGACGCCAAGCAGCCGTTCGATGTCGGCGAAGTGGAGACCGGTCGTTGGTTCATCGAGGATATACATCGTCTTTCCGGTTGCGCGCTTGCTCAGCTCCGTTGCCAGTTTGACGCGCTGCGCCTCGCCTCCGGACAGTTGCGTCGCCGGTTGGCCAAGATGGATGTACCCCAGACCGACATCGTTCAACGTCCGCAGCTTGTTGGCGATCTTCGGAACGTTCTCGAAGAATTCGAGGCCTTCGGCAACCGTCATGTCAAGGACGTCCGCTATCGACTTCCCCTTGTAGAGGATCTCCAACGCCTGGTGGTTATACCGCTTTCCGTGACATACCTCACACGGCACGTAAACATCGGGCAGGAAGTTCATCTCAATCTTGACGATGCCCTCGCCAGAACACGCTTCGCAACGCCCGCCTTTAACGTTGAATGAGAATCTACCTGCCTTGTAGCCGCGTGCTTTAGCTTCAGGCATCGCGGCGAAGAGTTCACGAATGTGGGTGAAGGCTCCGGTATAGGTCGCAGGATTCGACCGGGGCGTGCGTCCGATTGGGCTTTGATCGATGTCGATGACCTTGTCGATATGCTCAACACCCTTCAGGTCGCTGAACTTCCCAGGCTTGTCATGTGCCCGGTAGAGGATCTGCGCGAGCCGACGATAGAGCGTGTCAGTGATCAACGTGCTTTTTCCGGAACCAGATACACCCGTCACACAAATGAAGGTGCCTAGCGGGAACTCTGCGGTGACGTTCTTCAGATTGTTTTCAGTTGCGCCCTTCAGAACAAGCCGCTTACCGTTTCCTGCCCGGCGCTCGTCGGGGATCGGAATTGCTTTCCGACCGCTCAGGTACTGACCGGTAATTGAATCGGGATGATTGTAGATATCGTCGAAGGTACCCGCTGCGACGATGTGTCCCCCAAGTTCACCAGCACCTGGGCCAATATCGATGATCCAGTCGGCGGCTCGCATCGTTTCCTCGTCGTGCTCGACAACGAGGAGGGTGTTTCCAATATCGCGAAGCGAAAGGAGTGTGTGGATCAGTCGGGCGTTGTCACGCGGGTGCAAACCGATCGATGGTTCGTCAAGAACATACATGACGCCCATCAACCGGCTACCGATCTGCGTAGCCAATCGAATTCGTTGCGCTTCTCCGCCCGACAAACTCGCGGCCGCTCGGTCAAGCGTGAGATATTCAAGACCGACATCGACAAGAAACCCCAGCCGCTCGCGTATTTCCTTCAATACCTGGCGTGCGATCAACTGCTCTCGGTCGGTGAGAGAACCGTCTTGGAGACGTTCGGCAAAATCAAGCGCCTCGGAGATAGACATCGTCGTCACGTCGATGATTGATGTATCGGCGACAGTAATAGCCAGAATCTCTGGTTTGAGCCTTGCCCCTTTACACACGGGACACGGTCGAGAAGACATATATTGCTGGATCTCTTCACGAATGTAATCGGACGATGTCTGCTCCAGCCGTCGCTTCAGGAATGGAATGACACCCTCATATTTGACGGTGTACTGTCTTCGTCTTCCGATGCGCGACGTGTAGCGGACAGTGACCGTCGGCGAACCCTTCCCGTGCAGAATGATCGTGCGTTGTTCGTCGGTCAGCTCGCGGAAAGGAACATCCACCGGGATTTCGAAGCGCTCGGCAACCGCAGCCAGCATCGCTCCATACCAGACATTGCCCTCACGTCCTGGACGTGACCAAGGTGTGATTGCGCCACCCTCGATCGAAAGCGACGAGTCAGCGACCACCATCTCAGGGTCGAACTCCATGGCGATGCCGAGGCCGTGACACGCTGGGCAGGCCCCGTGTGGACTGTTGAACGAGAAAGAACGGGGTTCGATTTCACCAATCGATCCGTGTCCGAGTGGGCAAGCGTAGTGTTCGGAGAACATGATCTCCGGACCATCAACGACCTGCACGGTGATGTATCCACCGCCGAGCTTCAATGCTGTTTCAAGCGAATCGATGAGTCGAATGCGCAATGCGTCGTGATCTTCGGGCGACTCATTGCGGATGACGAGTCGGTCGACGACGACCTCGATCGTGTGCTTTTTCGTCTTTGCCAATGTGAACTGCTCGTCAAGTTCTCGGAGTTCGCCGTCGACGCGCACCCTGACGAAGCCAGACTTCCGGATCTGGTCGAAGATACCCAGATGCTCGCCCTTTCGGTCGCGAATGACCGGGCCGAGAACGAGGATGCGCGTGCCGTCCTCATAGCCAAGGACCTGCTCAGCCATCAACTGGGGCGACTGGCGTGAAATCTCTCGACCGCAGGTCGGGCAGTGCGGATGTCCGATCCTCGCATACAACAGTCGAAGATGATCGTAGATTTCGGTGACTGTCCCGACGGTCGATCGCGGATTGCGACTCGACCCCTTCTGGTCGATTGAGATCGCGGGCGAAAGGCCGTCGATCTGATCGACGTCTGGCTTTTCCATTTGGCCAAGGAACTGACGCGCGTAGGCCGAAAGGGATTCGACGTACCTTCGCTGGCCCTCTGCGTAAATCGTGTCAAATGCGAGCGACGACTTGCCGGAACCAGATAGACCAGTTAGTACGACCATTTTGTCGCGTGGAATTTCGACGTCGATATTCTTGAGATTGTGCTCGCGGGCGCCGCGGACGACGATTCGGTCGATGGGCATCTCGTCTCCGGTCATTACATCGGTCGGTCTAGCAGCAGGTAGACGTAAGTGTCCGTACGTAGAACATCTATTCGCATGGAGATTGTAGCAGCCGATTGGCAGATTCGACAGCCCCTGCCGTGACTTACAGTCAATTGCATTTTGCCTACCTCCGGCGATTGACGCGCCGCCCGGCACGACCTACAATTATACGCTGAGATTGCCAATCTCCGGAAGGAGTAGGCCGTTCGCAACGGACAGGAAGTCGGGGTCATCGATTGAAAGCCTCGATCCGTCAGCACGGCGGAAGTCGTCCGGAGGGCCGGGTACTGAACGACGAGGTAAGTACCCGCGGGTTCGCCCGTTATTGCGATTGAGAGCGACGGCAATCGCCGTCGAATCGAGGTGGTACCGCGGGTTAGCCCGTCCTTGTCAGGACGGGTTTTGTCGTTTCATCAACCCGCTAAACCTGACGACAAGCAGATCTGTGTCGCAAGAGGAGATCGTCAATGGCAGCCAGACCACCATCGAGCAACCACGCGCGCGAACTGGGTAGGGCGTACGAGCCAGCCGCGTCTGAGCAACACTGGTACGACTTCTGGCAGTCAGGCGGGCATTTCAAAGCCGTCGATCGCGGGCGCGGTCCCTATGTGATCGTCATGCCGCCGCCAAATGTGACCGGCGAGTTGCATATGGGTCATGCGCTGTTCACCGCCGTCGAAGACATCATGACCCGCTACAAACGCATGCAGGGCTTTGCTGCACTCTGGCTGCCGGGTGCCGACCATGCCGGAATCGCCGGTCAGTGGGTTGTGGAAAAGGAACTCGCACGCGAAGGTAAGACCCGCCAGGATTTGGGGCGAGACGCATTCGTTAATCGCATCTGGGACTGGATGGAAACGTACCAGGAGCGGATCAAGGGTCAGTTGCGCTCGCTGGGTGCATCCTGCGACTGGTCGCGCTACGTCTTCACGATGGATCCTGGCCCAGCGCACGCCGTTCGAGTCGCGTTTAAGCACCTGTATGACAAAGGGTTGATCTACCGCGGCGAACGGATGATCTCCTGGTGCCCAAGGTGTATGACGGCGCTATCCGATCTCGAAGTCGTTCATGATGACGAACAATCGTTTCTTTGGCATCTACGGTACCCGTTGGCAGATGGTAGCGGCGCGGTCGATGTCGCGACAACGCGGCCAGAAACGATGCTAGGGGACACCGGTGTTGCCGTCCATCCAGAAGACGAGCGCTACGCTCACCTGATCGGCAAGGAGGTGGTACTGCCGATTCTCGGTCGCCGTATTCCGATCGTGACGGACGACATAGTCGATCCTGAGTTCGGAAGCGGGGCCGTCAAGGTGACTCCGGCTCACGACCCCAACGACTTTGAAATTGGCAGGCGAGCGAATCTCCCGGCCATCACCGTTATGAATCTCGATGGAACAATGAATGCGGAGGCCGGGCCATTCGAAAGTCAGACGATCGAGGAGGCGCGCCGCAACGTCGTCAAGCGACTCGATGACGACGGCGCACTTGTGCGAACGGAACCTCACACGCATTCGGTCGGACACTGTGACCGTTGCGGTACGGTGGTCGAGCCGATGATATCGAAGCAGTGGTTTGTCAACATGCAACCGCTGGCTGCACCTGCGATCGACGTCGCTCGTGACGGCACTGTCCGATTCGTTCCTGAGCGATTCACCACCACGTACCTGAACTGGATGGAAAACGTCCACGACTGGTGCATCTCGCGTCAGTTATGGTGGGGACATCGAATTCCTATCTGGTACTGCGACGACTGCGGCGACGTCACCGCGACGTCCGAGGAGGTCATTTCTACCTGTTTGGCGTGTGGGTCGACGAACATCCGTCAGGATCCTGATGTGCTAGACACATGGTTCTCGTCCGGGTTGTGGCCATTCTCGACCCTCGGGTGGCCCGAGAAGACGCCGGATTTGGAGCGGTTCTATCCGGGCCATTTGATGGAGACCGGGTATGACATCATCTTTCACTGGGTGTCGCGAATGATCTTCCTGGGCATCGAGTTCATGGGAGAGGTTCCATTTAAGGATGTCTACCTGCACGGCACCGTCCGAGATGCACATGGTCAGCGGATGAGCAAGACGAAGGGCAACGTCCTCGATCCGACAACGATTACGGCTGAATACGGAACAGACGCGTTGCGCTTCGCATTGATCACGGCATCTGGCCCCGGGAACGATTTGAAGATGTCAACTGAACGGGTCGAGGCAGCCCGTAACTTTGCGAACAAGATCTTCAACGCGACCAAGTTCGCACTTCGGGCGATCGATGGTGCCGACATTCATATCGACGCTGACGGTGCACCGATCATGCCCCATGCCGCGACGCTGGCCGTTGCGGATGCCTGGATCATCAGCCGGCTACACGCCACGATCGGAGAAGTCACCCGGCTGGTCGATGAGTATCAGCTACATGAGGCTGGGCGGACGCTGTATGAGTTCATTTGGTCGGAGTTCTGTGACTGGTACATCGAGGCAGCGAAAGTGCGGTTGTACGCTGACACACCTGATCCAGTCGTGTCGCAAACCCTGGCGTACGTGCTTGAACGGTCGATTCGTCTTCTCCATCCATTCATGCCGTTCGTCACTGAAGAATTGTGGCAGCATCTCCCGCATCCGGGCGACGCGCTGATCGTTGCATCGTGGCCCGAACCGGGGCCGGAGTTCTCGGAGCAGACCAAAGGCTTCCAGGCGATGATGGAGGCCGTCCGCCTTATTCGAAATGCTCGAGCAGAACAGGGCGTTGAGATGGCTCGACGCATCCCGGCGATTGTCTACGCTGGGAGCGCGAGTGCTGTCTATGAATCGCTTCGATCTGAACTCGTGTCTCTCGCCCGACTCGACGGCGATCTGCTTGAACTCAGGTCTGGCGAACCTGAAGCTCAGGACGGAAGTGTCTCGATTTTGACGGGCACAGCATCGATCTTCCTGCCACTGGCCGGAATGATCGATGTCGAAGCCGAGCGCGGGCGAATCTCGCGCGAGGTCGAACTTGCGGACGCTGAAATCAGCCGCGCAAACGCGATGCTCGCCAACGAACAGTTTGTCGCACGTGCTCCGGCTCAGGTTGTTGAAGGTCATAGGACGAAGCTCGCGGCGGCACAGGATCGGCGCTCGCTCCTGCAAGCTCGCCTGGCCGATCTTGACTGAGATCATGTACCTGGACTGTGAGTACTTCGCCGGTGAGGTCGCGTCGATTGCACGCGATCTCATCGGTCGAACGCTGGTTGTCATTGGTCCGGAAGACCAGCGCTCGGGACTAATCGTCGAGACGGAAGCGTATGGCGGATCGGATGATCCTGCATCCCATGCGGCGTTTCGCCCAGGGGGGCGCGCCGCGATGATGTTCGATACACCAGGGCGAGTTTACGTGTATGCAGCATATGGGATGTATCCGTGCTTCAACATCGTCACCGGCGTCGAGGGGAAAGCGGCCGCGGTTCTGATCCGTGGAGTCTGGTTGAGCGGCGATCTTCGGCCAACCAGCGGGCCAGGGCGTGTGGCGAAGGCGATGGGTATCACCGGTGATGACCATGGAGCCGATGTCTACGGCACTCGATTTCGGATTACACAACATCGGAAAGCATTATTTATTGATGAGACGCCACGAATCGGGATCACTCGTGGCATAGACGCGCTGTGGAGGTTCGTCGGAAATGCTAGTCAGGAGGCGCGTGAATGAACATTCATCGCCTGACGCAGGACACCGTTGGAAAAATCGCCGCGGGGGAAGTGATCGAACGGCCCGCTGCTGCTGTTAAGGAACTCGTCGAGAATGCGATCGACGCTGGAGCTCGACGGATCGATGTCGCTATCTCTGGCGGCGGCGTTGACGCGCTCGAAGTTCGAGACAACGGAAAGGGGATCGCATTCGCCGATCTTGCTCTCGCGATTGAGCCTCATGCGACATCGAAGATCACGTCGATCGAGGACCTGAAGGCACTTACGACGCTCGGCTTCCGTGGTGAGGCACTCGCCTCACTAGCCACCGTTTCGGACTTGAGAATACGATCGATCGTCGCAGGAGCAGAATCCGGCGGTCAACTGCGCGTTGCATTTGGAGACGCGCAGCAGACCAGCCACATAGGCTGGGGTGGCGGCACTGCGGTCACAGCGCGCGATCTGTTCGCCAACCTGCCCGCCAGGCGAAAATTTCTGCGCCAGCCACAGACAGAGGCCAACTACGTCGCGCGAATGGTCGGTGGATATGCACTCGCCTACCCATTCATCGCATTCTCACTTGATATCGACGGACGGCGCGTGCTGTCGACCGACGGAAATGGCGACGCGATTGGCGCGGCTGTCTCGATCTGGGGATCCGAAGTCGCAGGTGAACTCGTGCCTTTGCAGCAACCCGAAGATCTTGCCGAAGGATTTGCAATCAGTGGTGTCGTATCGACTCCGGATCTCGATCGCGCGACGCGCCAGCAGCAGTTTCTGTTCGCTCAGGGACGATTGATTACATCCCGCCAACTGGCGACGGCGTTTGAACAGGCCTATCACACGTTGTTGATGGTGGGGCGGCACCCGATCGGTTGTATCCAGATCGACGTCCCTGCTGATCGGATCGACGTCAACGTTCATCCCACGAAGGCCGAGGTTCGATTCGCTGACGACCGGCTCGTGTTCTCGATGGTGCAACGTTCTACCCGTGAAGCAATCATCGGTCGTGCGGCACCCCCATCGATTCCGACAATTGTCTCGTCTCCGCTGGACGACTGGACGATCCAGCGGAGACTGTCGCTCGCGCATCCTGAACAGCCTTCTGTGCTTCCCGAACGAGTCGGTAGCCCGGAATCGCCGCCGTCGAGAGAGGATGGATCGACACCACTCGTCGGTGGTAAGTCGTTGCCTGTACTGCGGGTTCTCGGGCAGATAGCGTCGATGTTCATCGTTGCTGAGGGGCCAGACGGGATGTATCTCATCGATCAGCACGCGGCTCACGAGAGAATCCTCTTTGAGTCCCTTATGCCTGGATTCGAAACTCGGTCATCGGACAAGCAGATGATGCTACAACCGCTTCAAGTTACGCTTTCCGCTCGTGAATGGGAGACCTACGTCACGTGCAGGGATGAACTGATGTCAGTTGGATTCGAAATTGATGAATTTGGCGGTTCGACGGTCCTCATTCGAGCCGTCCCAGCCGTGTTGAAGATCCGAGAGCCTGGCAAGGTGTTTCAGATGATGGTTGACGAGATGGCCGGAGGAGGGCGCGGAACGACGCGGCTGGAGTCACTGGCGATCAGTGCCGCCTGTCACACCTCGATTCGCGCCGGACAGGCGCTGTCGCTGCTGGAAATGCGTGAACTGGTAACTCAGCTCGAACAGTGCTCGTCGCCGCTTGCCTGTGGGCATGGCCGCCCAACAATGCTCAGGATGACGGCTGACGAACTCGAACGGCAGTTTTCGCGCCGTTGATCGACCTTCGGCAGACTGATCGAATCAGCGATCTGGTTGAGCATGCTCCCGAGAAACACTCCGGACCCTGCATCTCCCGGATGAAGATCAAGCATGGGCGTGCGACGGGTTAAGGCCGGGGCGTCGATCCCGCCTGAGCCTCGTCGCCTTCAAGTTTGATCCATCCATGTCGCAGGGCGTAAATCACTGCCTGCGTGCGGTCGTTCACCTGTAGTTTTCTCAAGATCGGCGTGATGTGATTCTTCACTGTCTGATCCGAAATTCCGAGGAAGACGGCAATCTCCTTGTTGCTGTTACCGCGTGCCACGCAATCAAGGATCTCAACTTCCCGGGGCGTGAGCGGTGAGAAGACCGAGTCGGATTCCTGGTCCATTCGAGCAAGTTCGCGGAACTGATCGAGGACACGCGATGCGACGAACGGGTGTGAAAGCACATTTTCGTTGATGAGGTACTCACCCCGAGCGACGCGACGAATGATTCCCACGATGAGCGATGGATCGACATCCTTCGTGCAGTACGCCGCTGCACCGACGCGAATGGCATTGAACAACTGTTCGTCATCTTCGTGCATCGTCAGAATGACGATGCCCAAACGTGGATGGCGGCGCTTGAGCAGACGTGCGACCTCAATCCCACTCATCCCCGGCAGGTTGATATCGAGCAGCACGATATCAGGGCTGATTCGGTCTGCCATCGACAATGCTTCATGGCCATCTGCTGCTTCGCCGGAAACAACGAGGTCGGACTCGCTTTCCAAACTCCAGCGAATCCCCCGCCGAAACAGTGGGTGATCGTCGACGATTAGAATTTGAACACGTTGCAATGGATGCATTTGTCCTACCTGTCTTTCGATCGGTAGCATACCCGGAGTTTAGAGCGGTTCCAACGTACTGTCGTACTGATTCGATTCGTGTCTGAACGGGATAATGTCATGCAATCTCGTCGGCGAATGCGCTGCCGCTGGCATCTGTTCCAGACAATGGCAGCACTAACTCGATGCGAGTGCCCTCTCCGGGCGCGCTGTTGATGACGATTTCTCCGCCGACGAGTGCTGCACGCTCCCGCATTCCTCGCAGCCCAGCGCCACCCATCATGTGGCTTGTCACACGTTCAGGAGAAAATCCCCGACCGTTGTCTTCAATCGTTACCACAAGTGATTGTTCTTCTGTTTGAACACCGACGGTGACTCGATTGGCTCGCGCATGCTTGCGCGCGTTCTGAATCGACTCCTGGATGACGCGGAAAGCTGTCAATTCCTGATCGACACTCAAGCGAGACACATCGTCGGTCGAAACAAATTCAATTGCCATCGGGAAGAGCGACTGATACGTTGCTATGTAATGCTCGACCGTCGCGACCAGGCCGCGGTCCTGCAGCATAGTCGGACGAAGGTCGAAAATGAAGCGACGAATTTCTGTCAGACCTTCGCGCAGCGTCGACTTAATTCGCTCGACTTCTTCCTGCGCTCGCGCTGTCGAACCCTCACCGCCTGCCCGAATCGCTCGTTCGACAAACTCCAGCGCGATAATCGCGTTCGCGAGCGCCTGAGCCGGTCCGTCGTGGATTTCTCGGGCGAGTCGGTGTCGTTCGCTTTCCTGCGCTTCGACGCCAGCCGACCGGATTGCTGCTTGAGTCTGAGCATCGACTCCCGGAACATCGCCGTCTGAGCCAAGTTGTCGTGAGGTCACCGAAATGAGTGTCGTGAATTCACTGAGTTGACGTTGGAGTGCTGCGGCACGAATGGTTTCCCGTGTGTACAGCCGCTCCTGCTCGCGCAATTCTCCGGTGTCGGGGGATTCGATGACATACGATGAGCCGGAATCGAGTGAATACTCGATATCCATCTCTTCGCGGTCGCGTTGAATCTGAGCGCGAGTTGCGTCTAGGTCGAGCTTGATATGCTCGGCAGTCGCTGCCAGCGTTGCAAGGCGATTTTCGAACGCCTGAGTCGCTTTAGCCGCTGCTTTGGCCAGATCATCAAGACTTCGACCCGGTGGGGTCGGCACGAAATACTTCCCATCATCTGACTCGCAGGCCGACTCGCATGCAGCGGCCAGGGCGGTCCGTGCTGGTTGACCTAATGCCCTTAGATCGATGAACTCGGGCCTCGGTTGAGTCCAATTATCGCTCTTGCGAGTATAACAGACGTGGTTTCCGTCTCGACACTCCTCGAGGATGGTTCAGAAAAGAGGGCATGTATGATCAGTCTCGTCACAATTGGACAATCGCCGCGAGAAGACGTCGTAGTGTCCATGTTTGGTGATTCTGTTCCTGCTTCCGTCATCGAAGCTGGCGCCCTGGATGAACTTGATTTCAGTGAGATCGCTGAACTCTATCCAGAACCTGGAGATCAACCGCTCGTCACTCGTCGCCGAGATGGCTCAGAGGTGGTGATCGGGAAGTAGAAAATGCTGCCGCACCTGCGCCGGGCCATATCGGGCCTGGAGGACGCCGGATGTTCGATGATATGCGTCTTAAGTACCGGAGAGTTTCCTGAGCTTGGTGAGACTGGGATGATTGTCTACCCCGACAGGGTAAACGTTCACCTGATCGAAGCACTGCTTCCGGCGGGGACACTTGGCGTCTTGATGCCACATCAAGGTCAACAAGCAGGAATGGTGCAGAAATGGTCCACGGACGAAAGAAACGCGGTGACGGCAGACGCATCTCCCTGCACGGCTTCTGAGTCAGTGGCTCAGGAAGTCCGTCGGCTCGTTGAGACCGGTGCAGATGCGGTCGTTCTCGATTGCATGGGTTTCAGCCGTCAGATGCTGCTAGATGCTCGATCGGCAACGAACAAGCCGGTGATGCTTGCGAACGGCATCGTCGGAAGCGTATTGACCGAACTCGTGGGAACGTCAGTCGGCCTCTTCGATCACGCCAACTGATTGCAGTCGTCTGATGACGCCGATCGTCTCGAGATCGGGGATGCAAAGCCGCCGGGCGATGTCTCCGATCTTCATCGGTTCCGTCAGGATCGCCCAGACAAGCCACTCGAGTCCTGAGAAGCGAACTGGCTCGGGCGGCACCATTCCCGGTGTTCGACGCCAGACACCATCGAGATCGTAGCCTTCCAGCGCAGCGGCTTCCATCTCAGATTCCCAGCGTGAGCCGTCGAGAATCATCGAGTTGATTGGAATTGAGACTCGCAGCGGGGCGGGCGGATTTCGAAGAATCTGAATCTCGAAATCACCTTCTTCAACGCTCAGCAGGGGGTAGATGTCCTGCTCGAGCTGCCGGTGCGCGAACGCTTCCCAGCGTTGGGGTTCGACGAGATTGCGTACGATGAACGAGAGTCCCGGGGTGTCGGCGCGAGGCAGCAACTCGTCGATCGATTGTTTCGCCGGAGAGGAAATCATCTCACAGGACAACAGCGGTTCACGAACGTCGAAGTCATCCATGCCCCAGCCGATGATTCGATCTCCTTCGACGAGCAAGCGCGACTCACGGCCATCGGCGCGAACGACAACCGTTCCCGATCGCTCAGCGAGCGCGAAGAATTGCAGGAGTTGCGCGAGCGTGAATTCGGAAAGGCTACCTTGCATGGGCGACACATTTCGGCTGCTACGGACGACCGTCTGTTACTGATAATGACCGCGGATCGCGTTCCAACGGACTCGAAGTACATCGGCAAACATCCGAACCGAGTCCGGAAACGGCTGGACCTTACTCCCAGCAACGTGTTTCCAGAATACTGGGACTTCCACAATGTTATAGCCTCGCCGTCGTGCTATGTATAGCACTTCAACATCGAATCCGGTGACCCGCGGACCTCGAACAGGGCCGTCACCAATATGTAGTATCGTGCGGGAGAAGATCTCCTGGGCTGCAGTGCGTCGAAACGCTTTGAAACCGCACTGTGTGTCGTTGATTCCGGGAACAGCGACCAAGCGTACGACAGCGTTGAAAACCCGTCCCATGAGGTGACGATACCCAGGCTCGCCGACGCGGGTCGCCCCAATGCCTTCTCTTGACCCGATAGCGACCTCAGCACCGCCGTCGAGCGCGGCGATAAGTTTCGTTGCGTAGTCAATCGGCGTCGAGAGATCAGCATCTGTAAACAAGACATAATTCCCATTCGCGGCGAGGACGCCTGCTCGAACGGCGCTTGCCTTGCCACGGTGGGGGAGACCAAGAACTTCATAGCGATCAGCCTGGGATGAGTGTGCTCTTGCGATCTTAAGCGTGTCGTCGCTACTGCCGTCGTCGACGATCAACACCTCCGCGCTGAGGTTTGCGTCGACGACGAATCGGTCGATATCCGTCAACGTCCGTGGCAGCCGGGCCGACTCGTTGTAGGCCGGTACGACAATCGTCAGATCCGGCCTCTTCATGTCGTTCAACCGCGTGTCTGCTCCAGATCAGGACGCTAACTGGCACATTCGCCGTTAGCGAGTTCTTCCGTCAACTTGTTGGATGGAAGTGTAGCAACGTTCGCCTGCACATTGATGCCATGAGTCGCCGACGAGTAATGCGGCAATTCGCGCTCGTTCGCCCTTCGGCAGTTCCTGTCGGCGGCGTCGAGCGAACGTCGATCGAGCGATGCCAACAACGGTTCCTCGCAGCGATGCTCGAGCGGCGGGTTCACAGAGATGGCGCAGCCCTCGCACGATGCGGCCAAGATGAAAGGCGAAAATTCGCATGCGATACGGCTTTGTGAACTCGCGAGGAACACTTTGGGCCAGAACCATCCAGACATTGCGTGAAACATAATAGCTGGCGAGCGTTCCTCCTCCGGTTGCAGACAGCGCATGGTAGACGATCGCTGAGGGAGCGAATACGCAACGCCATCCAGCTGCCTGTAATCGCCAGCCGAGGTCGACATCTTCACAGTACATGAACAATCGCTCGTCGAAGACATGACCGTCGCGGGCCTGAACCGCTTCGAGCGCTTCCCGACGATACAGCGCCGCGCCACCACACGCGGAGAAGACTTCGTTCTCGTCATCGTACTGGCCAACGTCTTCAAGCCAGACGCCCCGGTTTCCTGGCATGCCACGCACTGACCAGACATCACCAGCTGAATGGAGCCGAGAACGTTCTGATAGCAAACGCAACTTGCTGGCAACGCTACCAGACTTGGGATGCCGGTCTGCACAGTTGACAAGTTCGGCCAGCCAGTCGGCTTCGACCTCGGTGTCGTTGTTGAGTAGGACAACGAACTCGCTGTTGCTTTGTGCAATCGATCGATTGAATGCACGAGCCAGGCCGATGTTGGTATCAGCCCGAATTACTGTTGCGTCAGGGAATCGCTTATGGACGACCGGAGCGATCGCTTCCACCGACCCATCGTCGAACACGAAAAGCCGAAAATCGGTGAACGTCGAGATGACAAGCGTATCGAGGCACCGTGCTAGCAAATCGACACCATTGAATGTTGGTATTACGACATCGACTCTCGTCATCGAGACAGGCAGCGTCGAAGTGCGTCGCGCCAATCGGGTAGTTCGATGCCTAGACGAGATAACATCAGCGATTCGAGCACACCATTTGACGGCGGCGTCGCGTCGCGTTGATAGCTTGCTGCAGGAATCGGTTCGACAACCGATGTTGCTCCAATGAGGGTTGCAATCTCCTGCGCCCAGCCGTGCCATGATGTACTTCCGGAATTGGTCACGTGGTACGTTCCGTATGGCGCGCAGTTGACGAGGTTGGCAATTGCGGTAGCGAGGTCGGCTGCGTAGGTTGGATTTCCAAACTGATCGTCGACGACAGTCAATCGATCTCGTTCTGTCATCAATCTCTGCATCGTTCGAACGAAGTTGCGTCCTTCGTTATCGAACACCATTGCAGTGCGAATCACAAAGCACCGGTTAGTGGCGTTTCGCGCTTCCAGTTCCCCCGCGAACTTCGACAATCCATAGGCGCTGATCGGCGCGGGAAAATCAAACTCATGGTATGGAGATGGTTTCATTCCATCGAAGACGAAGTTCGTCGAGACGTAAACGAGATCGGCGTTCGCCTCGGCAGCAGCTTGAGACACGTGACGCGTCGATACTGCGTTTCCGAGAAATGCCATGGCGGGGTCGCGCTCGCAGCCGTCAACATCGGTCGCGGCGGCAGCGTGAATGACCAGGTCAGGTTCGAAGCCAGTGATCTGCCGACAGAGGGCATCCCAATCCAACATATCCGTATCGTGCCGGTTGATGGGCAGAATGTCCCAGTGTCCGGATTGACTGGCTACGAGTGCTCGACCTAGTTGCCCTGTCGTTCCCGTGACGGCGACACGTCTTTTTGTCTGATCCAACCGACGGCCTTTCGCAGTTCTGACGAGTTCGCGACCAACAGTGATGATACAATCCGCGAACAAATGTACGTACACGTTGCGGAGGCTGTGTGGCGATAACCGTTTACGTTCACCCGACCTGAACGAGTTGCAAAAAGGCTGAGGAGTTCCTCGCCTCCAACGGTGTGAAATTCGAACGCCGCGATTACTTCAGGGCCAAATTCGAAGTCGAAGAATTGAGGTCGATCCTCACGGCATCAAGCGTGACGGCCCGAGATGTCCTGTCGACGCGTTCGAAGGCGTATCGATCTGCCCCGGCAGCGTTTGACGTGTTGAGCGAGGACGAACTGCTTCTTGCAATGGTCGAAGAACCGACATTGATTCGCCGGCCAATGATCGTCGCTGGTGGAGCAATTGTCGTCGGTTTTGACCGCGCCGGATTGCAGGTGCTGACGGGTGTCGACAACGGGAAAGAGTAACGACTGATGCTGAAACTTGGCGCGCACATGTCCATTGCTGGTGGGCTCGATAAGTCTGTCCACCGAGCAAAGAGCGTCGACTCAGACGCGTTGCAGATCTTCACCAAGAACCAGAAGCAATGGAAAGCGAAGCCGATCGCAGACGACGACGCCGCGCTGTTCCGTCAGACGTGTCTGGACTGCTCGATCGCGCCAGTCGTGGCACACGACTCGTATTTGATCAACCTCGCGTCGCCGAACGACGAAATGTGGGGAAAATCGATCGACGCGTTCCGGATCGAACTCGAACGGTGTGAGCAACTTGGAATCCCGTTCCTGGTAACGCATCCGGGCGCGCATACTGGTTCAGGCACCGAGGAGGGGATAACGCGCGTCATTGCCGCCCTCAATCGCGTTCACGATGAACTACCGGGCTATACCGTCAGGACGTTGCTGGAGACAACTGCTGGACAGGGGACGACGCTTGGAGCAACGTTCGAGGAACTTGCAGCCATGCTAACAGGCGTCGCTGCACCAGAACGCTTGGGCATCTGTTACGACACATGTCACACGTTCGTCGCCGGATATGACATTCGAACGCCGGAGACCTATGCTGAAACGATTGAGAAGTTCGACGAGTTGATCGGAACGGATCAGGTCGAGGCGTTTCATTTCAACGACGCATTGACGGAGTTTGGGTCGAAGCGTGATCGTCACGCTCATATCGGTGCCGGGTACATCGGCGTAGAAGGTTTCCGAAACTTCATGAACGATTCCCGATTTGCAGGCAAACCGGCGCTGCTGGAAACGGATAAGGGCGAGGATCTGGCTGAAGATCGTGATGCGTTGATCCTGTTGCGGTCACTCGTTGCGTGAAACAGGGGCGGTAGCACTGCCACCGCCCCGATTCGCTCACGATATTCGGTTGATGACCAGCAAGCGCGTTTCGGTCATGTCTTCGATTGCGTAGCGGAGCCCCTCACGGCTCAACCCGGAATCCTTGACCCCACCATACGGCATATGATCGATCCGGTAGACTGGCACATCGTTCAAGATGACGCCGCCGACATCGAGTCGTTCGAAGGCCTGTAGGGAGTGCTCCAGGCTTGAGGTGAAGACGCCAGCCTGTAACCCGAAGACTGAGTCGTTGATCTTCGACAGCGTGTCGTCCCAGTCTGTCGTTTTGAAGACGCTGACGATCGGCGCGAATGCTTCTCTGGAGCAGACAAACGACTCGCGCTGCACGTCGACGAGAACGGTTGGTTCGTAAAACCGTCCATTCGCCTTGCCGCCGGCCAGCACACGAGCGCCTTCGTCGACTGCTGCGCTTACCCAGTCGTCAATTCGCTTGGCAGCCTTGTCGTCAATCATCGGGCCGAGTTCGGTATCCGGATCGAGAGGATCTCCGGCCTTGATGGTTGCGACCGCCGCAGCCAGTTTATCGCAGAACTCGTCATAGACGTCCTGATGGACGAAGACTCGTTGCACGGAGATGCAGACCTGTCCTGCGTACGCAAAAGCCCCCATTCGGACTCGCGAGACGGCGAAGTCGATATCAGCGTCGCGGTCGATTGCCACTCCGGCGTTACCGCCCAGTTCAAGGACGACTTTCTTTTTTCCAGCTCGTGCCTTCATGTCCCAGCCGATGTCGGGCGATCCGGTGAAAGAGAGAAGCTTGAACCGCTCGTCGGTAACGAGTTTGTCGCCGAGTGTCCGGTCCATCGGCATGATCGAGACCGCGCCCTTTGGCAAGCCAATCTCGTCGATCATCTCCGCGACGGTGAGCATCGTCAGCGGATCGTGTGTGGGCGGCTTGAGCAAAATCGGATTGCCCGAGGCGATCGCCGGGGCGACCTTATGCAGTGCGAGATTCAGCGGAAAGTTGAATGGAGAAATTCCCGCGATCGGGCCGATTGGTACTTTCTTCGTGATGCCGAATCGCCCCTTCGACGATGGGAGAAGATCAAGCGGCATCATCTCGCCGCCGATTCGTTTCGCTTCTTCGGCGGCGATCTGGACGGTGAACACGCCGCGCATCGCTTCAACTCGTGCATCGCGTAGTGGTTTACCGGCTTCCTTCGCGATCAGGAGAGCCAATTCTTCCTGCCGGTCCTCCATGAGCGAGGCGAGCTTGGTGAGTGCACCGGCGCGCTCGTAGGTCGGCATCATCTTCATCGTTTCGAACGCATCTTCAGCAGCGGCGATGGCATCTTCGAGGTCGGCATCTGTAGCGAACGATGTGACACCAACGATCGAGTCGTCGTGAGGGTTCTGTACCTTCAATTCGTTGGCCGACGTGCGCCAGCCACCGGCACAGTAGAACGGATACTGTTTCGCGTCGCTCATTGTGTGATCCTCTCGATTTAAGGCGGATCGAGTCGATTTTCTCAAAGGCTATCATCGGCGCTCTCGTCCGATCCGGCAAGCCTGAAACACCCTGCGCAAATCCTCGTACGGAGTAGGCTCAGTAGATCTTCTGGGTACAGCAAAAATGGGACGCCATCTCAACGGCGCCCCACTGTTTGATTGCTGGATCGACGAACTACGGTGTCGTCACTCGTGGGGGACTGTCGGCGCCCCACCAGGTTTCGTTCTGAGCTCCGAATGCGGCCAGTTCGGTCTTCGTGTAGATCAGCCCGTCGCGCTCGAGTACGGAGCGTTCGAAAGCTCCACTCATCGTAATCGCGTCCACCGGGCACACCTGTGCGCAGAACCCGCAGAATAGACAGCGTCCGGAGCGGAGGATGAACTCGCCGAGTTCACGGTCGCCTTCCTCGGACGGGACGACGTGCATTTCAAGGCACGACGTTGGGCAGATTCGAGCGCAGAGACCACAGGCGACACACAGCGCTTCGCCCGTCTCCGGATCAGCGCGCAACGAGGGCAGTCCACGGAATCGCGGTGCGAACTGACGCTTTTCGTCGGGATACTCGAACGTTTCCGGCTTCTTCACCATTCGTCGCAGCGTGACTGCGAACCCCTTGAACTCATCTAGCATCGTTGTGTTCGCCTTTCAGGTTGCCGTAGCCGCTAGTCGGCAACAATCCGAATGTCGTCTGGCGCCAGACCTCGACCCACCGACAGATACACCGTCTGTTCTGCGCCAAAACTCGTTACCGGCCACTGCATGCCGCCGCGTTCCAGACGCGGGAAGCTGACACCTGAGTACGCAGGAACCACTGTTGAAATCTCGTCCATAATTGTCGATGCGTTGTCGGCTTCGAGGGAGTATCCCAGTCGCTTCGCGATCTCTGCAACGTACCAGACGGTCGCGTGAGCATCTCCCGGTGCCGATACAGCGAATCGGACGCGTTGCACGGTTCGATCGAGGTTCGTGAATGAACCGTCTTTCTCCAGATACATAGCCGTCGGCAGGACGACGTGCGCCATTTTCGTTAGTTCGCTGTTGAACGAATCTTCGACGACTAGGAATTCCAGGGTGCCAAGAGCTGCCAGCAACGCAGGATCGATTGACGCAGACCACTTGTGTGACTGAGCACTGACATACATCGCCTTGATCGAACCACTCTCGATCGCTGCAGTCAGATCTGTGACGCCGACGCCAGCAGCCGAAGGGAGGTCGTGAAGCGGCTTGAAACCGTTTTGCGCAACTCCCGATTCGTTCCATCGCTGTGACCACAGTTCGGCGAACATCGCCCGCGACGTCTCGTCGGACGCGTTCAAGCCGCCTGGGAGGAGGTCGGGGTGACAGCCGACGTCGAGACTGCCTTGCGCGTTCGCGTTCTGGCGAAGGGCGAGGACTCCGCCACCGGGCTTGCCGACGTGGCCGCAGATGACTGCTAGGTTGTTTGCTGCCAGCGCGGCGGCTTCTGCGTTTGGAGACCCAGCTGCAACGGTGTGCCAGATCGTGCTGGTGGGATACTCGGTGACGCCTTCTTCAATGCCACGCCCACCCGTTGCATAGAGAATCGCCGATTCTTCGAGCATTGCCGTCGAAACTCCGGCTGCGGCTGCAACCGCGGCAACATCAACTGACGATACCTTGTTTGTCAGTTCCGCCAGCTGGGGACCGGGTTGCGCCAGACCGTTGGCAATGATGATCTTCGACATCGCGTTGAGGACGTCGGCCTCTCTGCCAGGCTGAGCCTGAATCCATCGGTCGCTGCGATCGCAGAGGAACTGATGGTCGTTCGTAACGACGATCATCTTCGCTTCACGATAGCGTAAAGCCCAATAGAGCCAGTACGAGGCAATCGGCTCGTTGTATCCAATGTCGGGTCCAACGATCAGCGCGCAGTGCGAATCGGTTCGCATCTCCTGCATGCTCGCAGTACTGGCCGAGACGCCGAACGACTGGAGCATGGCGCGATCAACGCCAGACTGTGCATGAGAGATTAGTCGGTCGATATTGTTGGAACCCATAACCGCACGAGTGAACTGCTGAAGCGAATAGTTATCTTCGTTCGTGTTGTCCGGAGAGGCGAGGGCGGCAAATGATGCTCCCTGGTAATGCCGGAGCTTATCTGCGACCAAATCTAGTGCTTCATCCAGGTCGACTTCTAGTTGCTCTCCGCCTTCGCTAATACGAGCGTAGCGCAGCCGCATTGGGTCCTGGACCTGCTCATGTCCCCACTTGCCGCGTTCGCAGGTGTAACCGAGATTGACGCCACGATCCCATAGGTGCGACACGCGCCGGACGATCCCGCGGTTGTGTTCGACGTTGAGCGTGCAGCCGACGTCGCAAAACCCGCAAACGGTTTCCACGGCATCGAGTTCCCACGGATGATGGCCGAAGTGCCGGTCGGTCAGTGCTCCGACTGGGCAAACGGCGATACACATACCGCAGTTCGTGCACGATGTGTCTCGGAGATCGACGCCATACGAGGAGGTGATTTCGGCCTCAAGGCCGCGACCGGCAACAGTAATTGCCGTCACACCGATCATTTCCTCGCAGACGCGAGTGCATCGCGCACAGATGATGCAGCGATCCCATTTGTAGTCGATTGTTTCACGAAGATGCTTGTACGGCTGCGCGAGTTTTGGCCTGCGAAACGGGTTGGCACTGACATTATGAAGATACGTGTTGTCCTGAAGGTAGCACTCACCGGATTTGTCACATGTTGGGCAGTCGAGCGCATGGTCGATCAGATACATCTGGAGGATGAACTGACGCGCCTCAACGACAGGAGCGGAGATAGTGGAAATCTCCTGACCTTCGCGGACCGGTGTCGCACAGGATTCAATTAACCCACCGCGGGAACCAAGGATTTCGACGGTGCAGAGCCGGCAGGATCCCCATGCGCGAAGCAACGGCTGGAAACAAAGGTTTGGCACCTCGATGCCATTTGCTTCTGCCGCCTGGAGAATCGTCGTCCCAGCTGGGACGGTGACCTCTTTGCCGTCAATTGTCAGAGTAACGAGCCTGGTTTCATTTCGTGTTGCGACCATCGGTGGCGATTCGCCTCCCAGTGCTCCATGACGATACCCGACACAAAGGCAGGACTGCCTCCGTCGATCGGGTTGTCAGCCCTCATGTGCCAATCGTGAAAAGACGCAAGCGACGTTGGCTGGAATGTTTCAACGCGTCCGATGATGACGCGCATATGACCCTCGGAATGGTAGCACGCTTCGCCACATTTTTCACAATCTGACGCGGAATATCGCGCATCAAATCGGATGAGAGTGGCGAGATGGTTTGGCATTCCGATGTTGCCACAGCGTTCGTTCCATGCGTCAATTGGACCGCGACCTTTCGCGGTCGTCGTGCTATACTCTCGCGGCTAAATCGGTCCGCGAGAACGCCTGACTGGGAGTGTCGCGTGGAGTTCGAAACCATCATCGGCCTGGAAGTACACGCGCAGGTTCTCACAGCCAGCAAGATGTACTGTGGGTGTTCAGCCGAATACTTCAACGCGCCGCCCAACACGCACGTGTGTCCGGTGTGCCTTGGGCTTCCTGGAGTGTTGCCAGTTATCAATCGCGCTGCTGTCGAGAAGACGATTTCAACGGGGTTGGCACTCGGTAGCGATATTCCTCCATACAACAAGTTCGACCGAAAGAACTACATCTACCCGGATCTGATGAAGGGCTACCAGATCTCACAATACGACCTTCCAATGGCGAACGGTGGTGAACTGATGTTCGATGTCGACGGTCAGCAGAAACGGATCGGTATCACCCGCGTTCACCTTGAAGAAGATACCGCTCGGCTTGTCCATCGAATTGATGTCAACGGTGATCGAAGCCTTGTCGATGTCAACCGGGGCGGCGTGCCGTTAATGGAGATCGTCTCAGACCCGGACCTTCGTTCCGCTCAGGAAGCCCGCGAGTATCTGATTGCGTTGCGCCGCATCCTTCGCTACATCGGAGCGTCTGCTGCGAATATGGAGGAAGGATCGTTCCGGTGCGACGCGAACATCTCGCAGAGGACTCTCGATGGCTCGGTCGTTGGCCCAAAGGTCGAGATAAAGAACATGAACTCGTTCAGGGCCGTCGAGCGGGCGCTTTTATACGAGGAGCAGCGGCAGCGACATGCGCTTCGAAATGGTGAAGTGCTGACGCAAGAAACGCGCGGCTGGGTTGATGATCAGGGAATCACCGTCGGGCAGCGCAGCAAAGAGCAGGCACACGACTACCGCTACTTTCCTGAGCCTGATCTTCCGCCAGTTGAACTCGAATCGTCGGTCGTTGACAACATTCGAAATCAGATGCCGGAACTACCCGACGCTAGATACAGCCGCCTGATGTCGTCATACGGACTTTCGATTCAAGATGCAGCTGTTATTATCGACGAGCCTGCCGTAGCAAATTTTTATGAGCAAGCGGTCGCGGCCGCAGGTGGGCATCACCGCGATGTTGCCAACTGGCTTGTTGGCGATTTGTTCGCGCTCGCTCGATCGCGTGGTGGATTTGATCATTTGTCGTTGTCTCCTGACCATCTCGCCGAAGTCGTTGTCATGGTGCGTTCGGGCGAGATCAACGCGCAGGTCGGTAATCAGGTGCTGGCCGAAGCCAACGAGTCAGGTACTGCCCCACGGATGATTGTCGAGGAACGTGGCCTCCGACAGGAAACTGACGAAGGGAAAGTGCGGGCAGTTGTCAGCGAGGTCCTCGCGGCGAATCCCAGCGCAGTCGCTGACTTTCACGCTGGGAAACAGGCGGCGATCGGTTTCCTTATCGGCCAGACGATGAGGAACATGCGCGGCACAGGAAACCCAGCGATCGTCAGGCAAACCGTGACGCAGATGCTACGTGAAATCGACGATTAACGTCCGGGCCACCAAATGGTGGCCCGGATTGTGTTTGTCCGTCCGCGGGTTTGCCGGAACCGCGCGACGCGAAAGACGACCGGTGTAGAGGTGGAGCGGGCGGCTGCATCGCCCGGATTGAAAGGTCGGTAGGACAACAATGGCAGTTGACACGAGTACACATGTCGCCCATTCCCAGAGCCTGTTTGATGTCGCTGTGGAGCAGTTCAACATCGCGTCGGATGTCATCGGACTAGATGATGATATGCGACGGATTCTCAGCGTGTGTAAACGTGAGTTTACTGTCAATTTCCCAGTCGAGATGGACGATGGATCGGTTCAAGTATTCACCGGTCACCGCGTTCATCACAATTCGGGTCCTGGCCCAACGAAGGGTGGCATTCGCTACCATCCGGACGTGACCGTCGAAGAGGTGAAAGCCCTCGCGATGTGGATGACGTGGAAATGTGCGGTCGTTGGTCTTCCATACGGCGGTGCCAAGGGTGGCGTCACCTGTAACCCAAAGTTGATGTCCCAGAATGAGCTGCAGAACCTGACACGCCGGTTCACGAGCGAAATCTCCGGCATTATCGGCCCGAACCGGGATATCCCAGCGCCGGACGTCAACACCAATCCGCAGGTCATGGCGTGGTTGATGGACACGTACTCGATGCATCATGGCTACTCGATTCCGGGTGTCGTAACCGGCAAGCCGCTGATTCTCGGCGGCTCCGAAGGACGATCCGAAGCGACCGGACGAGGGACGGTGTTCACCGTTCAGGAAGCCGCGCCAAAGCTTGGCATCGATCTGTCGAAGTCGACCTGCGTCGTTCAGGGCTTTGGCAACGCGGGGTCGGTTGCGGCTCGCTTGATGTGGGAACTCGGTTCGAAGATTGTTGGCGTCAGCGACTCAACGGGAGGCATCCAGAATCCGGACGGTCTCGATATTACCGCCGTCATCGCACATAAAGCCCGAACAGGTTCTGTGGTCGGCTTCCCCGAAGCCGAGAACTGCACAAACGCCGAGTTGATTGAGCTGAAGTGCGATGTGCTGATCCCGGCAGCGCTCGAAGAGGTGATCACTGAAGAGAATGCCGCTCGAGTGAAGGCGAAGTTGATCGCGGAGGCTGCCAACGGCCCGACGACGCCTGAAGCCGACCGCATTCTCTTTGACCGTGGAATCGTCGTCGCACCGGACATCCTGGCGAATGCCGGTGGAGTAACCGTGTCGTACTTCGAGTGGGTCCAGGCCCTCCAGGCGTTCCCATGGACGGAGTCCGAGGTCAACGAGCGCCTGCACCGGATCATGACGCGTGCGTACAACGCTGTCTACGAGACGTCACAGCGCTACAATGTCCACATGCGGACTGCTGCACTTGCTCTCGCAATCCAGCGGGTGGCGGACTTCACTCGTATCCGAGGCATCTACCCGTAACGGTCGTCATGAAGTAAGTAAACGGCCGGCAGCACCAATGCTGTCGGCCGTACTTGTGGTAACCAGTTGGTTGGCGATGGCGTCAGTTCGTGACGAGTAGATCTCTGAGTTGTTCCTCGCTTTCGCGACGGGTAATCGCGATAATCTCGTCACCAGCCATGATTTGCGTTTGACCGGTTGGGATAATCACGTCACTCGCTCGCAGAATTGCAATGAGCGACGTTTCCGGAGGCAGGCGAACTTCAGACACTGTCCGACCGCTGATCGACGATTCGGGTGAGACGCTCGCCTCTACGACGGCGAGTTTGGCATGGCGCAGCGCGAGCAGATGGACGAAGTGCCGGTCAGGAATCTGCTGCTCAATCAGGCTCAGGATCACGCTCGTGGGGTTAACGGTGACGTCGATGCCCAGGCGTCGAAATAGTTCCTCGTTCTTCGGATTATTCACGCGCGCGATCGTTCGTTTCACCTTGAATCGATGCATCGCGAGTTGACAGATGACCAGGTTGTCCTCGTCATGACCAGTTACTGAGATAACGACATCCGCACGGCCAGCTCCAGCCGCTGCAAGCGTCGAAGCTTCGGCCCCATCGCCGTTCATGACAACTGCGCCGAATCGCTCGGTGTACGTCTCACATTTGGCGGGGTTCTTTTCAATCAGTAGGACTTCATACCCCTCGTGTACGAGCGTCTTAGTGAGATAGTAGCCGACTTTGCCACCGCCAACGACGATGATGTACATGGGCCCGGCCCATTCCTTTCATTCGCGCCGTAGCGCAAGGCCTACGTCGCGCCCGGAACCGCGTCGAGCATCAGCCCTGCGATTGTCGTCGTTGGGCAGACGGTGTGGATGCCCATCCGGCGGTAGGTATCTTCGCGGACGGGATCATAAATACGTGCGACGACGCGCGGCACCTCAAACACGGTTTGGGCGACCTGAGCCGTCATGATGTTGGTATTGTCCCCATTGGTCACCGCAAAGAACGCATCCGCTTCTTCGATGTCGGCAGATTTCAGGACATCCTCGTCAATTCCGGTTCCAACGATCGCTTTGCCGGAAAAATCCTGCGGCAAACGCCTGAACGAGGCTGAGCTCACGTCTACGACGCTGACACGATGTCCGGCCTGGTCAAGCGTTGCGGCGATTCTCGCCCCTACCCGACCACAGCCGACGATCACGACATTCACATTGGTTCCAATCTGATTCGGTGCGTGCGATACCCGGCTAATCGTAGCCTGCGCGCTCAAGAAGCACTTCGCATGGAGCATTCTTGAGAATGTAGGGGACGGTATCGCCGACGGTGATTCTGCCGAAATGCTGACGATTCCGTGACGCCATCACGATGATGTCGACATCTCGTTCGATCGCCTCGTCGACAATCGCCGGTCCTGCGGCCCGCGCTTGCAGTAGTTCCGGGGTCAATTTCTGCAACCGAAACTCTGCCCGGCTGCGTGAGTACTGCTCGGCGCGCTCTAGCGCAGATTCTCCTACTGCAACCGCCTCAGGCATGTCAGCGTCCAGTGGCAAAGACTGCTTTACCTCGACGACGTAGACCAACGTGACATCTGCACCGCGCTTAGCGGCTAGCATCCCGGCTAACTCCAGTGCTCGATAATCGCCGTCATTGCCGTGGATCGGCACCAAGATTCGCCTGTATGGCACCTGTAATTACTCCAGTTCGACGGGGTCTTCGGCGACCCCTCCGCCCAAACAGCGAGTAATCATACTCCCAATGCCAACCTCGTGATGAGCGGCCTCGGAAGTCCCGCTTCTTCCATCTGAGCCTGAGTTTGTGCGATGTCGTACTCAACCCGCCGAAACGTAACGATGCCTTTTTCAGGTTCGTAGATCGCGAAGGCAGCCGTTGGATTGTTGTCTCTCGGCTGACCAACCGAGCCGGGGTTCACGATGTACCGCGTCGTCGTCATATCCAGTTGGTCGCCGTCTGAGGGCTGAACCGGCGGGACGCCTCGAGCCGCCATTTCTTCAGAGATATACAGCTGGATGTGTGTATGTCCGAGGAAGCAAACCGGGGAATCGAAAAACTCAAAGTTCTGATGCGCGACGCGAGCTGTATAGACATACTCCCATACGGGGTGGCGCGGGCTTCCGTGAACGAGCATCCAGTCATCTTCGATGACGCGATTGGGAAGCCCTTCCAGGTACTGCATGTGATCCGCGCCAAGATGCGCTGTGGTCCAATACGTCGCAAAGCGCGCTACCGGATTGAACTCATCAAGCGCGAGTCTGCCGATCGCCGCCCAGTCGTGGTTGCCGATCAACGAAGCCGTCGGATTCAATCCGATTACACGGTCGACGCACTCACGTGGTCTAGGGCCGTAGCCTACGACGTCACCGAGGTTCCAGACTTCGGTGACGTCACCCGCTTCTTCCAGTACCGCCTCCAACGCGACCAGATTCGCGTGGACATCTGAAAATACGAGAATCCTCGACATCACCCCACCGTCGCCTGGCTTGTGGCCCGACTCTTTCGCGATTCGCCATCTGTCTCGGGCATCATAGCGCTCGGAGTGGCTTTACGCACATGAACCAGCAGTACCGCAATATCACTCGGAGTAACGCCCGCGATCCTCGAAGCTTGTCCAACTGTCGTCGGTCGAATTCTGATCAGTTGTTCCCGGCCTTCATTACGGAACCCAGGAATCGCTTCGTAATTCATGTCTGGAGGTATCGTCGCGTCTTCCATCCGGCGAGTACGGTTGATGTGCAGTTGCTCCTTCACCACGTACGCATGGTACATCGCTTCGATTGCGGCGTGGTTGAGGACTTGATCTTCGAGGTTGCTGAAATCAGTGAACGTTGGATGTATCATCGACAGAACTGGTAGGAGTTGTTGTAGTCGAAGGTTGGGTCGCCTAGCGTAGTCGAGCGCGGTCATGCTGCGATTGACGGGTGGTAGATTGGCTTCCAAAAGCACGTCGTTTGTCGCACTGTTTGGACTCACATGCGCCGATTCGAGCGTCAAAAGCAACGATTGAATAGCCTTAGCATTCGCTTGGATACGATGGAAACGACGGTCATCGATCAGACCGTGTTCGTGGGCAAGTTCGGCCAACCGATAATCTGCGTTATCTGATCGCAGGTGCAGACGATGTTCCGCGCGCGACGTCAGCATTCGATACGGCTCGACAAACTGCTGCGTCGCCAGATCGTCGGCCATGACGCCGATATAGGATTGATCTCGGCGAAGGACCAGCGGCGACACGCGACCGACAAACCTTGCGGCGTTGATTCCCGCAAGAAGTCCCTGGCCCGCTGCCTCTTCATATCCAGATGTGCCATTGACCTGACCGGCGAGGAAGAGTCCATCGACTTTCTTCGACGCGAACGTCGGCGTCAGTTCGGTTGGCTCAATCGCGTCGTACTCAACTGCATATCCATACCTCGTGATATGCGCGTCTCGAAGAGCGGGGATCGTCCTAAGGAACGCAAGCTGGACGTCATGTGGAAGGCTTGTGTTTGCCCCCTGAACGTAAACTTCGGTCGTCCGCCAGCCCTCGGGTTCCAGGAACAGCCCGTGGCTCGTCTTGTGACGGAAGCGCATGACCTTGTCTTCAATTGATGGGCAGTAACGAGGGCCAACGCCTTCGATGGACCCGTTGTACATCGGCGAGCGGTCAACGTTATCCTCAATGAGTTGGTGGCCGACTTCGTTCGATTCGACGTGGTAGCAGGACAGTTGCGTTCGCCAGCCATGTGTTTGATCCGGATAAATCTTGATTGGAGGGAGTTCGACCCGCTCGATGCATCCGTCGCGCCCGTCCAAAGAGAACCAGAGCGGCTCGTCGCTTCCAGGCTGAACTTCGGTCAGATCGAAGTCAATCGTACGAGCGTCGATTCGTGGCGGGGTTCCCGTCTTGAGGCGGCGTAGTCGAATTCCGACATCGCCAATCGACATCGCCAGGCCGGTGTCCGCCGATTCTCCAGATCGCCCGCCGCCTGTTCTCCAGCCACCTGCGATCATGCTTCCACGAAGGAATGTCCCTGCCGTGATCACAGCTGCTCCACAGCCGTAAGTGACTCCGAAGTCAGTGTCCACCGAAACAACACGAACTGTCCCGGTGATCGTCTGGACGTTAACGCGAACCGCTGATTCCTGCCTCATCTGTAAACGTGGCTGGGATTCAAGCGCCTCTTTCATCACCATGCTGTAGAGTGTCTTGTCGGCCTGTGCACGAATCGCTTGCACCGCTGGGCCCTTCGAAGCGTTCAAGAGTCGAATCTGGAGCGCAGTGCGATCGATCGCTCTTGCCATTTCGCCACCGAGCGCGTCAACTTCGGCGACGATGTGTCCTTTTGCCGGCCCGCCAATTGACGGATTGCATGGCATATAGCCGATCCTGTCGAGATTTGGAGTTAGAACTAGCACGCTCGCGCCGGAGCGTGCGGCCGCCAGCGCCGCCTCACAGCCAGCGTGACCTGCGCCTATGACGACGACATCGAACGTTGTTGCAGTGGAATCGTGAGTAGTTTCTGTCATAACAATCTCGAAGTATAGGGGGGCGCTTTCCCTCGCGGCAACGCCCGTGCGAAGAGTTACGGGACGTTGCTGCTATGTTTACATGTGGCAAACCCCCGATTCGATGATGGACAGTAGCCGATTTTCCCGATGTCAGTCAGAATGGAGATGATATTGAGCTTCATGCGCGGGGTCGTTGAAAGTGCGATACGAAACATGTCACCAGATGAGCGACAGCAAGCCCTTCGTGAGGTGACCGGCCAGGTTGTCGCGCTAATGAGTGAAGACGAGCGTGTTGAAGCGCTGGCTGCCGTCGTCAAGGAACTCGTCACTGTCGTTCCGTCGGATCGTCTTGAGGAAGCGTTATTGCGGATGAACGCAGGATAGCGGCATCGTATTCAGGAGGGAGTCGATCATGGATCGAACATCAACACTCAGCGCTGCGGAGATTGTCGGAGTTGCTGCTGCGTCAGCGGCCGCGCTTGGCGGCGTTATCGTTGCCCTGGGGCGCTCGCAGGCGACATCGACGAAAGATCGGTTTGAGTCGGTCGACGTCGCTGCAACACAGAAGATGGCGAAGGAGAACGTCGACAAGGGTCGAGAACTGGCCAAATCCGCTGCGACCACGCTTGCAGCGTCGTATCCGGATATCCGCGACGGAGCCGCCGACCTTCTACATCGCGCCGCCGAGTCGGCGCGTCCACATGTGCAGCGTGCAGCTGAGTCAGCCCGACCTCATGCTTCGAAGATGGGCACGAGCGCCTCCACAACCGCAGAGCAGGTGAAGGCGACCGGTGCGACCGTTCTAGAGCGGATCCATGACGATGTCCTGCCAGCCGCATCAGTCGCGATTTCTGGGCTCGTTGAGCGCGCTGGCGAAGCGCGAGAACGATCAGGCCCGTCTGCAGATGGTGTGAAGGCCGCTGCAGCGGCCAAGGCTGACGTCGCGCTGACGAAGTCGACGAGCGCGGCGAAAGACACGCTGGCGACCGTGGCATGGACTGCGGCAGCGCTGTCTCTGATTTACTGGATACTTCTCAATCCGGAACGCCGCGAACAGTTGAAGTCGTTCATCTGGAGCGCGGTCGACCAGACGCTCGTCCTCGTTCGGGATTTCCAGGGTTACGAAGAAGAGTTCTAAAACTTCATTGCGCCTGCATTGAATGAACAACGAACCGGGTTGGAACGTCTGTTCCAGCCCGGTTCGTTGTTCACGATATCGTGATGAGACGCCGCGCGTTGCACTTGAAGAGACAAATGAATTTAGCTTCGAGCTCCCACACCGGCTGGCGCGCCGTGACAGAGCTTATACTTCTTCCCGCTGCCGCACGGACACGGATCGTTGCGACCGACTTTTTTCTGCTTTCGCTTTTGTGGAGCGGTTGAGCCTTCCTGCGGCTGGTTGGTAATCAGATTACGCGGCTGGGCAGGCTGGACGGTCCGTTGGACATTCGCGAAGTAGATCTTGTGCGCCGTGTCGTAATCGATATTCGTCAGCAGTGCTTCGAACATCGCGAAGCCCTCGCGCTTGTACGCGACGAGTGGGTCTTTCTGACCGTACGCTTGGAGGCCGATGCCCTGGCGCATGTCATCCATATGGGTTAGGTGCTCGCGCCACAGTTTGTCCATCACCTGCAGCATGACGACTCGCTCGACGTAGCGCATCAATTCTTCGCCAACTTCGGCTTCGCGAGCGTTGTAATGCGCTTCAGCATCCTGGAATAGTAGTTCTTCGACTGCTTCGTCGGGCTTTCCGGCGATTGAGTCAGGTGTCAGCGTCGTCATCGGGACGATCGCTTTGTAGGCGCGCAGCACTTCCTCAGGATCAGGTTGGCCCTCTCCTGCGGTGGAGTGCGATGCAACGAGCAGGCCGATCTGGTTCTCGATCATCTCCAACATACGTTCTCGCTGGCTTTCGCCTTCGAGGATGCGTCGTCGGATCGAGTAGATCACCTCGCGCTGCTTGTTCATGACATCGTCGTATTCGACAACGTGCTTTCGAATGTCGAAGTTGTGTCCTTCGACCTTGGTCTGTGCGCTTTCAATGGACTTCGAGATGATGCCGTGTTCGATCGGCATATCTTCTTCCATCCCGAGCCTGTTCATCAGCCCAGCGATTCTGTCAGTTCCGAACCGCCGCATGAGTTCGTCTTCAAGCGACAGGTAGAAGCGGCTGCTGCCAGGATCGCCCTGGCGTCCAGAACGACCTCGTAGCTGATTGTCGATTCGCCGCGATTCGTGCCGCTCGGTGCCGATGATATGGAGTCCGCCGAGGTCAGCAATGCCGGGACCGAGCACGATGTTTGTTCCACGTCCCGCCATGTTTGTAGCGATCGTAACGTGGCCTCGCTGGCCAGCGTCTTTGATGATCTCGGCCTCACGCTCGTGGAACTTCGCGTTCAAGACGTTGTGGGGAATGCCGTCTCGGGTCAGCATTTCCGAGAGCAGCTCGGACCGTTCGATTGACGTGGTACCGACGAGCACCGGTCGGCCGATCTCCCGCATCTCCTTGATTTCCTGGACGACGGCTTTGAACTTCGCCATCTCAGTCTTGAAAATCTGATCGGCGTGATCCTGTCGAATCATGTCCCGGTTGGTTGGGATGACGACCACCGACAGGCCGTAGATCATGTGGAACTCTTCTTCTTCCGTATCTGCGGTTCCGGTCATGCCGGCGAGCTTGTCATAGAGACGGAAGTAGTTCTGGAACGTGATGGTTGCCTCGGTGACTGTTTCGCGTTGGACGCGGACACCCTCTTTCGCCTCGATCGACTGGTGCAGTCCCTCGGAATATCGTCGACCGACCATCGTCCGACCGGTGAATTCGTCAACGATGATGACTTCGTCGTCGCGTACGATGTAGTCCTTGTCTCGATGGAAAAGTGCCTGCGCCTTTAGTGCCTGCTCGAGATAGTGCGTGAACTCCTGGTAACGGTCGTCGTAAATGCTTTCGCCGTCGCTAATTCCGAGGAGCGATTCGACCTTATCGATACCAGCTTCGTTAATTGACACCGCTTTGCGTTTGATATCGACCTCGTAATGTGTTTCTGGCCGTAGTTGTCGGACAAGTTGCGCAAACTGATAATAACGGTCAACAACTTCGTCACCCTGGCCGGAAATGATCAGTGGCGTCCGCGCTTCGTCAATCAGGATGTTGTCGACCTCGTCAACGATTGCGTAGTGGAGTCCACGTTGGACGCAGTAGCGGAGGTCGGGAGCCATGTTATCGCGAAGGTAGTCGAAGCCGAATTCGTTGTTCGTACCATGGGTGATGTCGCAGGCGTATGCTTCAGCGCGGGTCACCGGGCGGAGCATCGCCAGTCGCTCATCTTCCGAAACGAAGTCGGGATCAAACTGAAACGCCTCGTCATGCTGGATGCAGGCAACCGTGAATCCGAGCGCGTGATAGACCTGACCCATCCATTGGGTGTCGCGCTTCGCCAGGTAATCGTTTACGGTCACAACATGGACGCCCATACCTTCGATGGCATTGAGGGCGACAGGCAACGTTGCTGTCAGCGTCTTTCCTTCGCCCGTCCGCATTTCGGCGATCTTACCCTGGTGGAGCACGACACCGCCCATGAGTTGGACGGGATAGTGCCACTCACCGAGCGTTCGACGAGAGGCCTCACGGGTGGCTGCAAACGAATCAGGCAGAATGTCGTCAATCGTCGCGCCGCTCGCGAGTTCTTCTTTGAAGCGTAACGCGACAGAGCGTAGTTCGTCGTCTGACATCGCCCTGTATTCGCCTTCGAGCGCATCGATCTCGTCGGCGATGGCACGAAGCGAACTGAGTACTTTGTCGTTTGGGTTTCCCAAAATTTTCTTCAGAATCGATCGCATGAGGGGCAACTCCGGCAGTCTATTTGATGACGTGGCGACTCCCCGGGGATGGTCACGGGGGCGGATGAAACGGGGAACGGCACTCGCCACAAAGAACGCTTGATGCCGTACCAGGACAACCTGTCCAGTTTACTATAACGATCAGAGCAATCAGCCGCTACGCGATCCATGGGACGGTGGTACTGCATGGAAAGACAATCCGAACTGTTTGATCGTGGAGGAGATGGTGAACGCCAACCATTGAGCGAGGACGATCCGACGTTTCCAGGTCGAGTGTATCGAATTGTCCGACTCATCCCGACGGGCAAAGTCACGACCTATGGAACGATAGCTGCGGTCCTCGGCGACCGCCGCGCAGGACGAATGGTCGGCTGGGCAATGAGCAATTGCCCGGAAGACGTTTCTGATATTGCTCATCGGGTTGTGAACCGATACGGTGAACTGAGCGGTGGATGGGCGTGGGGCCATCCCGATGCCATGCGCCAGCTACTGATCGATGAGGGTGTGACGTTCGTCGGTCCGTACCAGGTGGACCTCGACAAGCATTTGTGGACGCCACCTCTGGAGGCCGACCTTGTCACCGATTCGTCATAACGGCGGTGCTATACTCACCAGTGGCGGAGGAGGCACTCAGATGAATGCACGCGATGGACTCGAACGGATCCGCGAACGACTCGCAGCAAATGGGGCGAAGCCAGAAACCCTGCGGTACGTCGATACGATGATTGACCGCGCATCTGACCCACAAATGGCCAGCGTCCAGTCATCGCAATCTCAGCTCATGCGGATGCTGACTCGGTCGCAGATGGCCCGAGACAACTTCTCGATTTACAACGACCTCGTTAAGCTTGAAGAAGAAGTCAACGAACTGTCGGTGCGGCGGGCGGCTGAAGCCGAAGCGGAAGCCGATCGACCAATACCGAAGAGCAAGAGGTATTACAAGGAATTGAAAGCCAAGGAAAAGCGGGGGTAATCACCCCCGTTTCTTCATTCCTGGGGACGTGAAGCTATGAAGGAGGACCGGTGATCGACGGTGAGGCGATCGTGCGACTTGCGCATGAGCAGCAGGAATCAACGCTGTCGCTGCTCAAACAGACCGTTGAGTTCGAATCGCCAACGAGCGATAAGGCGGCGATGGACCAGCTGATCGACTTCCTGTCGAGTCAACTGAAGTCGCGAGGCGCAATTGTCGAGCGGTTAGCCCAGGCCGAGTATGGTGACTTGCTCGTTGCGCGATTTGGAGAAGGCGCGAAGCCGCTCCATGTGATGACGCACGTCGATACGGTTTGGCCGATTGGCACCATCGACCGAATGCCGTGGCGTATCGACGGCGACCACGCTCAAGGCCCGGGAATCTACGACATGAAGGCGTCGGCTGCGATGATGTTCACGGCACTGGATATCCTCCAGAAACTCAAGATCGACCATCGTCCGATCGTCTGGACGATAAACACCGAGGAGGAAGTCGGATCACCGGTTTCCAGACCAGTCCTGGAATCCGTCGCGAGGGAGGCAGAAATCGTCCTATGCCTTGAACCACCCGTCCCACCTGCAGGCTCGCTAAAGACCGAGCGTAAGGGCGTCGGCATGTTCGAGATGTCAATTGAAGGGCGGGCTGCGCACGCGGGAGCCGACCACAGCGCTGGCGTCAGTGCAATCGAAGAACTGGCGCGCCAGGTTCAGTGGCTCCATAGCCTGACCGATTACGATAAGGGTACGACCGTCAACGTCGGCATCGTTGAGGGCGGGACAAAGCGAAACGTCGTAGCAGCACATTCAAGCGCATTGATCGATCTACGTGTGACCAGCCTCGCTGAAGCCGAACGAATTGTTCCCGCTATTCTCGGGGCGTCTGCGCAACTCGACGGCGCAAGCGTGACAGTCACAGGTGATATGAATCGCCCGCCGATGGAGCGCACTCCGGCAATCGAGGCTGCATTTGAGCGAGCAAAATCGATCGGAAGAATGATCGAACAGGACCTTACGGAAGCGTCAACTGGAGGAGGTTCTGATGGGAACTTTACTGCAGCGATAGGTGCGCCGACCCTCGATGGGCTCGGTTGTCCAGGTGACGGCGCGCACGCTGAATCCGAACACATCATCGTT
>JBGSWU010000180.1:0-4858 GCA_041751795.1 Thermomicrobiales bacterium | reverse complement strand
GGAACTCACGCCCCCGAAACTCGACCAGCAGATCTTTCCAGACCAATGCCCAGATACGCTTCACTGTTCCCCTACCGCCCGGACATGACCGGGCCGCTGCCGATCGCCTGTATGACAACATCATCGCTCACTGCCTGTCGTGGAGCGTCGAGAACGACACTCCCGTCGGCCAGGACAACCACGCGCGTCGCAAGTTGCAGCGCAAAGTCGAGTGCGTGCGTCGTCAACACCACGCTTCCACCTGCGGCTGCCTGCGTTCGTACGATATCGGAGAGGACATCCCGACCTGCAGCATCGAGGCCAGTGTCAGGTTCGTCGAGGAAGAGAATAGCCGGTTCATGGAGAACAGCCCGTGCGAGATTCAGCCGCTGCAGCAACCCTCGTGAAAGTGTCGATGCCCGGTCCCCGGCACGCCGCGCCAGACCAACGCGCTCCAGCACTGCACGTGCTCTGGATCCAGCGTCAGACAAACCAAACATGTTGGCGAAGAAAACGAGATTTTCGGTGCACGACAGTTCGGGATACACGTACGGTTGATGTGCGACGACACCGATCCTTGCGCGAACCTCTGCCCGTGCTGACCACGCGTCTGTCCCAAACGCGATGACATCCCCACGGGTGGGTCGTGAGAGCGTCGCCAGGACTCGGAGAAGTGACGTCTTTCCCGCACCGTTCGCGCCGAGAAGCGCGACGACGTCGCCAGCCAGAACCGTCACGCTCACATCGCGCAACGCGACCTTCGAGCCAAATCGCTTATAAACATGCGACGTTTGAACGTAGGCGTCTTCGAGCGTCACGACGCATCGTTACCGGTGAGTCGATCAATCGCGAGGCGGCGACTATCACGTGTCTCATCGTCTGGTAATGACACGGCCTGATCAGCCTGAGTAATCTCGTCGTCATTCAAATCGTCAGAATCGTCGCGATTAGGCAAAGCTGCAGCGTCGAGGACAGCGCGATCACTATGTGCTCGGACGACGGGCTCAAGAACGAACGCGAATACGACGATTGCCAGAATCACAAGTGCCGCGAGAGCCAGCGTCACGAGCCCGAAACCGTTCCACCAGCGCGTGGACCGAGCACATCTCTTGCAATCGTTTCCAGTTCGTCGTCATCATCTGAAGACGCAATCTCGGACGTCGCAAGCCGTGACGTCCGGGGTGTCCGGAGCGTCCGCTCGCGCACGAATAATGTCACGACAAGCGCACCGAGCAACACGACGATGACTGGCATTGTCCATAATGCCAACGAGAATCCCGACTTTGGTGGTTCTGTCATCACCGACGGTCCATATCGGGCGACGAAGAAGTCGATGATCTGCTCTTCACTTTCGCCGGCTTGGACCTTCTGATCGATGATGTCACGCATCTGTCTTGCTAACTGGGATGTACTGTCGGCCACCGACTGCCCGGCACAAACGGGACACTGGAGCTTCCGGGCAATATCCAGGGTCTTTTCCGCGTATACGTCTTGTGCGGAAGCACGAGGAGCGGTCGTCATCGATAAGCAAGAGATCACCACGACCGCTAGCGCCAATCGCAACGATAGTGATCGCACTAGTCTCGCGAGCTGTCGACCCTGGCTAGCCAGCGGTTTCACCTGCGATCCCTCCACGCGATCGGGATGGCACCGAAGCGACCACTCGACGTGCCATGGGAGTAGGCCAGAAGATGACGACCATCCCGAACAGATAGATCAACCCGCCAGCCCAGACCCATGATACGAGCGGGTTGATGAAGATATGCAGATTCGCAGCGCCGGTCTCGTCCCACTCAGTCAGCATGACGTACACATCGTCAAAACCGACCGTGTTGACCGCCACCTGAGTCGTCGGCTGGTCAGCGAAACCGTTGTAGAAGTACCGCTTTGCTTCGATCACGCCCTTATCGTTGCCATCGATCATGACGTCCATCCGCGCGGTGAACACCTGAGCGTCGGTCGTCCGTGTTTCCACGAGTTCTTCATATACGAGGGTGTACTCGGCGACGTTGATCGACTCGCCTTCGTTGAGCACGACGCGACGCTCAGTCTGGAAGAAGGTCGAACCTACAATCCCGATCGCGATAATCGCGACGCCGACATGCACGATGTAGCCACCGTAGCGGCGAGGATCACGCCGAGCAAGACGGTAAACGGCGACAGGAAACGAATCACCAGCATTCTTGCGACGCAGCCGCGCGCCGCGCCAGTACTCGACACCAACCGCGCCGATCGCGAAGACCGCCGCTGCGATACCCGCGGTTGCCATTGGCTGACCGAATAGCGTTAACAAAACGATGATTGAAACAACCGCCAAGCCAAGAGGAACGGCCAACGCTCGAACGAGCGCATCAACTGCCGTTCGCCGCCATGCGAGCAGAGGTCCGACCCCCATCAAAATCAACAGGATCATGAACAGCGGGCCGTTTACCTGATTGTAGAACGGCGGCCCGACCGTCATTGTCGTCCCACGAAGTGCTTCCGAAATGATCGGATACACCGTCCCCCAGAACGTAGCGAACGCGATCCCAGCGAAGATGACATTGTTGAGCAGAAATCCCGACTCGCGGGACACGACCGCATCGAAAGTGTTCTCGGACTGCAGCATCGCACGCCGGTACACGATTAACCCAATCGAAAGGATCGTGACGGCCACCAGGAAACCGAGAAAGTACGGACCAATCTCCGACAGCGCAAACGAATGAACTGACTGGATGAGACCACTGCGGACGACGAATGTTCCAAAGATCGCCAGGACGTAACTCGCCAGCAACAGCGATACGTTCCAGACCTTCAGCATCCCGCGTCGTTCCTGGACCATGATCGAGTGAATGAACGCCGTCGCTGTCAGCCACGGTAGAAGCGATACGTTTTCGACCGGATCCCAGCCCCAGTATCCGCCCCAGCCAAGCACGTGGTACGCCCACCATCCGCCGAGGAAGATTCCGGTACCGAGGATTGCCCAGGCGATCAATGTCCACTTTCGGACAAAACGCAACCAGTCCTGCGTCAATCGACCTGAAATCAATGCCCCAGCCGCAATCGAGAACGGGATAGCAAAACTGGCAAACCCTGAAAGCAACATCGGAGGATGGATCAACATCCCTGGGTCGCGAAGCAGGGGGTTCAGTCCACGTCCATCGTCGGGAACGACGGCGTTCAATTCGAACGGCGAGGCGACGAAGCACAGCATGTAAAGCATGAATGACTGCAGCGACAGAAAGACAGCAGTGGAATATGGGACGATTCGTGGGAATCGGGCGCGGTTGCGAGCGAAGGCGATAGAACCCAGCGTACCTGCCACTATCGCCCAGAAAAGAAGACTTCCTTCCTGGCCACCGTAGAACGCCGTAATCACGTAGCGCAGCGGCATATCGCGACTCGAACGCCCGGACACATACTGCAGTGAGAAGTCATGCGTCAGGAATGCGACGACGAGCACCGACGCTGCGACGACCATGAGTAGCGTCACACCAACGACGGCCCTAACGCCAGCGATCGACAACTCTGGAATTCTCCGGCGTTCGCCGACGACACAGACGACAACGCCAAAGAGCGCCAGAACAAACGCCAGGAGCAGCGCTCCGTGACCGAGATGCGCCATGGCCATCAGGGAATTCCTTGCCAATCGACCCATCGGTCGCGACGGGAAAGCAGAACTGGGGTTCTCAACAGCGGGATTTCAGCCGTAGACGAACCAGATATCGGTGTGGGAAGACACATCACGTCGTTTGGGATTCCTCAGAAGATTCAAAGCGAGATGGACACTTGGTCAACAGCGTTTCCGCGTGGAAGACGCCGTCTGGACCAACATTGCCTTCGGCGACAACTTCGACATCGTCCTTGAAGATGTCCGGCACGACCCCGCTGTACTCCATGTCCATCGTGTTCTTGCCATCGGTCACCGTAAACCGAATCTCATCCGCGAGACCCACTCGTTGCACCGAACCTGGCACGACATCGCCGCCGACCCGCACTCGCTCCCCTGTCCCTGCCTTACCGCTTTCACGCAGTTCGCCGATTGTCTGGTAATACGCCATCGACGAACCCATTGCGTTGAAGACGAGGAAGCCGACCGCCAGGATCAGGACGGTCGCTGCGACGAGCAACTTGGCGTTGATGCGCGGCTTGCGCTTCGCCAGCGGCCGTGCGGCCAGTGTCCCGGAATTCATGAGGTCATCCTTACGTCAACCACTTAAACCGTATACACTCGAGACGCCAACGCCAACGACGAACGCCACGGTGCCAAGGGCCACAATCATTTCAGGCGATGTTCGCCGTCGTGTTCGGCCAACTGTACGTCGAGCCGGACGCACGCCTGCCAACCAGAAGGCCACCAGAGCGGCAACGATCTTCATCGACATCAGAACGACGTACGTCAGACCAGCATTGCCGTTCGATAGCCGGTCGAAGACCAGAATTCCTCCGGTCACCAGCATCGCCATCGTGGCCACCTGCGCCCATTCTCCAAAGCGCTGGTGCATCGAGGAGATGAACGCTGCCGGTGACTCATCGCTGTCTCGGCTCGAGGGCCTGACAACCAAGAGAAAGTATAACCCTCCCCCCCCCCAAAGCTTCGCCGACAGCGCATGGGCAACCCGAAGTGACAACAGAAACCAATCACCGGCAGGCACTAGCCGAGCAACCGCTGACCAGCGATCGCAAGTCGGAACATCTGGCCTGTCATGAACAGCACTCCGATCGCGATCAACGCTCCACCGCTGACGGCAACGATCGCTCCGCCATGTCTGGACATCGCTCTGACGCCACGTTGAAACTGACCGAGACCTAACCCCGCCGCAAGGAACGGGACACCAAGACCAAGCGAGTATGCGGCGAGGAGGAGCGTTCCCTCACGTACCGTTTCTGCGGTACTCGT
>JBGSWU010000179.1:0-8630 GCA_041751795.1 Thermomicrobiales bacterium | reverse complement strand
ATTGACACCGAGATGATGGCGGGCATCGACCGCGCCTTTGCCGTTCGGCGACATGACAACCGGGGCCTGGATCATCTCGGCCAGTGCCCGCAGTTCTTCTGTTGCGTTGAAGATGCCACCGCCGACGAAGATCAATGGCTTCTTGGCGCCACCAAGAGCCTTCGCCGCCTGATTGACGAGGTCCATGTCCGGCTCGGGATTTTCAATGTTGGCCGGGCCGAGAAGATCGACCTCACCCATCTTGCCCATGATGTCCGGAGCCATCTCGATCTCAACCGGTCGTGGCCGACCGGAGAGCATCTGGCGGAACGCTTCCTGGACGAGCCTCGATGTGTCCTCTGGCTCGTCGATCCGCGCCGCCCACTTGGTCACGGAGCGGACAGCGACGAGCTGATCGGGGATCTCGTGCAGCATGCCGCGGCCGAGACCAATCAGGTCGGAGTTGATCTGACCGGAAATCGCCAGCACCGGCGCTGAACAGGCGTATGCGGTCGAAAGACCAGCCATCGCGTTCAGCAGACCAGGTCCTGGCACAACGAGGCAGACGCCCGGCTTTCCAGTCGTCCGCGCATAGCCGTCGGCCATGTACGACGTCGCCTGCTCGTGGCGCGTGTGGTAGAGCGTGATCGCGTCTTTTTCGTCGTAGAGGGCATCGAACGTGTTGTCGAGCTGCACACCTGGCAGCACGAACATCGTATCGACACCATGTTTTTTCAGGGACTGGACAATCGCCTGTCCCCCGGTCATCTGCGCCAAGGCTTCTCCTCCATCTGGCATGTGGGCATAGGGAATCCCAGTTGTTCCCTCCCTCACCGCGTGTCTGGCCGCATGTCATTGTAGTGTATCTTGTGCGCCGCGCATATGCCCCGTCAACGGCAGACGATTGCAGAGAACAGGGAGGTTGGGTAACAGAATGATCGACCCGAATGCACACGTTCGCATCGCCCGGCCTTCGCGCAATCTTGCAGCAGCCGAGCGGTTTTACGTGGAAGGACTCGGGTTTAAGGTACTACAACGCGGTAGCGGGACGTCAACCGGTGAACGCAACCTGCTGATGGTCGGACTTCCCGGATCAGCGTGGCACTTCGAACTGATCCACGACACGGCGCGGACGATCGACCCAGTCCTGACGCCAGACGACCTCTGGGTTCTCTATCTGGACGCCTCCGTCGATCCGGCACTGATCGAGCGCATCGAGCAAGCAGGTGGCAAGCACGTTCCCGCTCATAACCCCTGGTGGGACCAGGTCGGCGTCACGATCGAAGATCCTGACGGCTACCGTCTTGCCCTCTGTGAACGGGCGTGGCAACCGTCGCCGTGATGACAAATGATCTGTGAGCTGAGTCTGGATGATCAACCACGATGCTTATATCCGGATCGCCAGACCGTCAGATAATCACCCGAAAGAGTAATGGTTCGACATCAAATGCCTTGGGGTGGTGACATCCAGACACGAAGATTCACGAGAGTCCATCCGGTCAGGCGACGCCAGTCCAGTTCGCCAGTGTCAGACACGCGAACGACACGCAGAGCATCAGGACGATCAGCATGAGTGAAAAGGCCAGCCAGGTCAGACCCCATCGTCGCAGCCCCTCGTTCGATTGGGGCGACGGACCAGGAACGAGGAAGTCGTCGCTCGTCTTCGCTTTCCGACGTTCCTCGTCATCTATCGGCGGTGTCTCACTGGTCGTGCCAACGTCCTCCTGCTGCGACTCCGAATCATCCTGAGCGTCACCGTCGACTGTTTGATCTCGCTCGTCGTTCATGCCACCGTGTCCTGGTCCTGATTGTGAAATCCTGCACACGTCAATCAATTTTGCCACGCCGGGAACACCCGATTCAGCCTCCCCTGCCGTACAATCGCCACTTCGGGAGGTTGTCGGACCGTGATCGATCATCGGGGGATGCGTGTCGTTTCTGTGGGTCGCAATAGGGGGAGCATTAGGCGCTGTCAGTCGCTACGCTCTGACTAACTGGATCAGCGATCGGTTTGGCCCCGGCCCACTCGGCATCTTCATTGTGAATGTCAGCGGCGCGTTTCTCATCGGCTTCGTCATGGCACTGACCGACGAACGTCTGACTGTGTCGGCAGACACCCGCCGATTCCTGACGGTCGGCATCCTCGGCGGCTACACGACCTTCTCGACCTGGATGTTCGACACACATCAACTCGCAGAAACTGGAGATGTCACCCGGGCAATCGTCAACATCGCCGGTTCCGTCGTCATCGGTCTATTCGCCGTCTGGCTGGGAATTATTGCCGGCCGAGCTGTCTAGCGGGTCGCTACAGTCGTCCAAATGGAAACGTCAGGAACTGAGCCAATGCCGTTATCGGATTCGACCAATCGCTACATCGCCTTCCTGAGGGCGATAAATGTCGGTGGACGCACGATCAAGATGGACGAACTCCGGTCAATGTTCGAGGCGCAGGGACTCGCCAACGTCGAGACGTTTATCGCGAGCGGCAACGTGATCTTCGAGTCCGACCTCGATGCGCCGACGCTGGAAACCCGGATCGATGATTATCTGGCATCGTCACTCGGGTATCGCGTCGAGGTCTTTCTTCGCACGAGCGCTGAACTTGCGAACATCCTGGACTATAAGCCTTTTACGACGGCTGACATGGCACGTGACGGTGCCACGCTCCACATAGCGTTCACGGCCCAGCCGGTTTCTCACGAATCCACGACAGCGTTGCAAGATGCTCGCACCAGCGTTGACCAGCTACACGCACACGAGCGCGAGGTGTACTGGCTGATTCAGGGGAAGATGAGTGACTCGAAGATTACCCTCCCTCAGTTGAACAAGTTGATCGGTGCGCCATACACCGTTCGCAATTCGAACACAATACGACGGCTCGTCGCGAAGTATCCTCCTGCGTAGGACAATGGCTGCGAGTCGCGCAACGATCGACAGACAATGGCAGTCATCATGGAAGGGAATAGTGCATGAGCCGAGAAGGCATGACGGTCGAGGCCTTTATCGAAATTCCCCAGGGAAGTCGCAACAAGTACGAATTCGACGAAGAGCGAGGCGTATTCGTACTCGACCGGGTGCTCTATTCATCGGTTCATTACCCGACTGACTACGGGTACATTCCGGAAACGCTTTCTCCCGATGGTGACCATCTTGACATCCTCGTCATCACTCACAACCCGACATTCCCAGGCTGCCACATTCCTGCGCGACCCCTCGGTGGGCTTGACATGTCGGATGAAAAGGGAAGCGACTTTAAAGTACTCGCGGTGCCAGCGGTTGATCCACGCTTCGACGGGATCCGAACGCTTGATCACCTCGAAGCGCACTGGCTGCGAGAGATCGAAGCCTTCTTTTCCACGTATAAACTACTCGAACCTAAGCAGACCGATGTCCTCGGATGGCATACCCTCGAAGAAGCATGGCAGGTGATCGACGAAGCGCGGAACACGTACCAATCAAAATCACGGTAACACGCGTTCTAGTTAGCCCAAACGTGACCGCCCGACTCGCAATTCATGATTCCATGCGACATGCCGCGCACATCCTCACGAATTGAGCGATACATGCGTTGCGTGTGGCCTGATTCGTGCAAACGTACGATGCCCGGCTATACGTGAGAGCCGGTCGTTTAAGCGCATTCGTACGCGATGGACGGGATGGGCGATGCACGCCAGTCAGGAAGAACTCGACGCGTTGTTGCGTCGATTCGGTCATGAGTCATTTCGGCCAGGTCAACAGAGAGTCATTCGCGATCTCCTGGCTCAGCGCGACGTCATGGCAGTGTTGCCAACCGGCGCAGGCAAGTCCCTCGTCTTTCAACTCGCTGCACAACTGCTACCTGGGGCGACGGTCGTTGTTTCACCACTCATTGCGCTAATGAAGGACCAGGTTGAATCGCTCCAACAACGGGGATTCGATGTCGGGTTCATCAACAGCACCCAGGGAGACGGCGAATCACGTCGCGAACTGGAACTCGTCCTCTCGCAGCAGGCCAAGATCCTCTACGTCACGCCCGAACGATTTGCCAACGACGCATTCATGCAATCGCTCCGCGACATCGAGGTCTCACTGTTCGTTGTCGACGAAGCGCACTGTTTGTCGGAGTGGGGTCATGATTTCAGGCCATCATATCTTGGCCTCGGCAATGCCATCCGCGACCTTGGAAGTCCAACGGTCCTCGCATTGACGGCAACCGCAACGCCCTGGGTCCGCCGCGAGATCATCGAACGACTCAACATGTCCAAGCCGGACATCGTCGTTCGCGGAGTCGACCGCCCGAATCTGTTCTTCGAAGTCGTTCGCGTCGAATCAGAAGCCGACGAACGGCGAGCACTTCGCCAGATGTTCGTTGAAGGTAATGGACGCGATTACCCTGACACGTTGAAGCAGCAACTGAAGAACGCCATGTCCGGCTGTGGGATCATCTACACCGCGACGACCGATGCCGCGAGGCAGACAGCCGCACTACTGAATGAGTGGGGAATCCCCGCCGATTATTATCACGGCCAACGGAAGAAGGACGACCGGAAGCGGGTTCAGGAAGGCTTCATGCGCGGGGACCTGCGGGTGATCGCGGCGACGAACGCTTTCGGCCTCGGTGTCGATAAAGCCGATGTTCGATTCGTCATCCATCTCGACGTTCCCGGTAGCGTCGAATCCTATTATCAGGAAGCGGGCCGGGCAGGTCGTGATGGCGAGTTCGCCCGCTCGACGATCGTCTATCGACCCGGCGACCTCGGCCGGGCAGCCTTTCTGAGCGGTACGGGTCAGATATCCGAAGATGATCTGCAATGCGTCCGCTTCGGGCTGCTCAAGTCACCTCGGACGACGATGCGGCAGCTCGCAACCGACAGTGGCATCTCCAACGGTCATCTGGCCCGGGTCGTCCAGTTATTGACCGATCATGGGATCGTCACGAATCGTCGCGGCCAGATCAACCTGATCGTCTCAGACTTCGTACCCTCGGAAATCTCACTCGAACGCGAAAACCAGCGCAGGAGTTACGAGCGCAGCCGGCTTGAAATGATGCGTGTTTATGCCGAACTGAACGCATGCCGCCGGGAATACATCCTCAATTACTTCGGCCAGGAATACGACTCAGAATGCTGCAACATGTGCGACAACGACGTCCTCGAAACAGTACGTTGTACGCGGTCAACTGAATCGCTGACGCTCGACACGGTCATCAGTAACCAACCCGCACTGTTCGCGCTCGGCGATGTCGTCATACATCAGGCGTGGGGTGAAGGCGAAGTGCAACGCGTCGTCGAGGATAGCGTCACCGTCCTCTTCCAGGAGTCCGGCTACAAGACACTGGCACTGACGGTCGTCCAGGAACGCCAACTGCTCCAGAAGGTCACCTGACCAATCGCCGCCGATCAGCGGCATACTACGACGGGAACCTAGGATTCCCTGAGCGTTGTATGTCGCAGGAGATGAAAGGTCAGCAATGGCGGCCAAACTCGGCAAGGAGTCGCCCGAGGCGAACTATCGTGCGGCCGCTGGCGAAGTCTTTCGACGGCTGAGAACTGACCGGCAGTGGTCGTTCCGCGATTTTGGGGAGCGTGTCGGCGTCGCTCACACGTCGCTGTACGCGGTAGAGCGGCAAGAAACCACACCGGCAGTTGACACCCTTGCCGCAGTGGCGTCGGCATGTGACATGACGTTGCCGGCCTTAATCACACTCATTGTCGACGAAATGGCCGAAACGGGCGATGCATCGGCATCGGCCATCCTCCAGGCAGCAGCAACACTCGACGAATCGCAACGTTCCGAAACACTGCGATTCGTCGAGTGGCTTCGATATCGCGATCGGGATCGCTAACTCGACAGCCCAGCGCGCTCAACCTCGTTGCAGCGGGCTTCAGCAGAGTGGTCATCCACCCAGGTCTCGGCCCATACCGCCACCGAGCGGAACACCTCGTCAAGCGACTCCCCTTTGTCAGTCAGGTGGTACTCAATTCGCACTGGCATTTCAGGGATCACAGTTCGCTTGACGATCCCTTCGGCTTCAAGTTCGCGCAGCCGTTCCGACAACAACCGGTCCGACAAGCCTGGGACCGCGTTCGTGATGTCCGAATACCGCGTCGCTCCGGACAACAGCGCACGCAGTATCGCGCCGGTCCAGCGACGACCAATCAACTCAACCGCGTAATGAAATCGCGGGCAGAAAGCGACAGGTGTCGGTTGCAACTGTTTTTCCATTGTAGACACCTCCATCATGCCCCTATTCTACGGCATAGCCACATACTTGACAATAGTCGGCTACGTTGTTATAGTCGCTTATAGAAAGTTAGTTACGAACCGAATGCAACGTGCTAATCGGTTGGGAAACGAGGAGACAATACACATGAGCGCACCGAGCACTACTGCTGTTTCGACCTGGGCGATCGATGGATCACACTCCGTTGCGGAGTTCAGCGTGAAGCACATGATGGTTTCAACGGTAAAGGGCCGATTCGGCACATTCGACGGCTCGATTCAGTGGAATCAGGCGGACCCCGCAGCGTCATCGGTCAACGTTCTCGTCGATGTCAGCACCATCAGTACAAATGACGAGAAGCGCGACGCCCACTTGCGATCTGGTGACTTCTTCGATACTGAATCGTTCCCGCAGGCGACATTCCGCAGCACGAGCATCGAGCCAGTGTCTGACAGTGAGTGGAAAATCGCTGGGGATCTCACAATTCGTGACCAGACGCACCCTGTCGTTCTCAACACCGAGTTCGAGGGACAGCTACTCGATCCCTACGGCCTCCAGCGTGCCGGCTTTGAGGCACGAACCGAAATCAGTCGGAAGCAGTTCGGTCTCGAATGGAATGCCCTGCTCGAAACAGGCGGAGCCGTTGTCTCGGACAAGGTAAAGCTGACGTTCCACATTCAGGCGACCCAGCCGAACCAGTAAACAATCCGCGGTTATCTGACCAGTGGCGAGGTGTTGCCTCGCCACTGGTCCGTCGGTCTGGTCCGGAAGGTTAAGCGGGTTGGCTGACAGTCTCTCGCATCTGATGCAGTGTCATTGACCAACGCGACAGTTGACTCAGCATTGTGGAAGCGGCGTCTTCGATCAGTTCCTCGGGCCTGAACTGACCATCGTCCTGGATGAAGCGCTGAAACATTGGAATCACGACAGCCTCAGGAATTGGCGTCATCTTCAGAACGTTCGCGATCGGTTTGATCGCTTGAACGGCCCGGGTTCCGGCAGCGACGCCGCCGTATGAAACAAACCCAAGCGGCTTGTACTGCCACTCCTGATGTAGGTAGTCGATTGCGTTCTTCAGCGGTGCAGTCATCCCGTGGTTGTATTCGGGGGTCACAAAGACGAATGCATCTGCCACATCGACACGTTCGCTCCAGTCACGCGTGTGCTGATGGGTGTATTGGCGCATCCGGGGATGGTTCGGCTCATTCATGAATGGAAGATCGATCTCAGCCAGATCCGCGAAGTCGATCTCAAACTCACCGTGGCTGAGTGCACGATCTCGGAACCATTCACCGATTGTCCGCCCAACTCGTCCCGGTCTGGTGCTCGCAACCACGATCATCAACGTTGGCGAATCGGTTCGAATATCTCTGGGCATGAACGCAACTTTCTTTACGACTTTCGCTAAGTACGGGTAATCACATGCACGCCGTGTGCCGTTAGCACCTTCGCTCATGTCGATGGACGATCGTATGCCGACAGATTGACGCAGGGAACACTGGTTTCCCGTAGACTGCGCAGTACGACATATTGATGAAAGCAATTGTAAGAGGGGAACATGATGGCTGCGTCTGACCCGCCGTTCACAATCCTTGGCATTCCGGGAAGTCTCCGAAAATTGTCATTCAACCGAGGGTTGATACGCGCAGCCCAGGAGGTAGCGCCGGACGGCGTCGTCGTTGAACTCTATGACATCGGCGACATCCCGCTATACAACGCTGATGTCGAAGCACAGGGCGTACCCCCTTCGGTTCAAGCATTCGCCGACGCGATTCGGAACGCTGACGCACTGCTGATTGCGACACCTGAATACAATTACAGCATCCCCGGTGTTCTCAAGAACGCGATTGACTGGGCGTCGCGACCGAGCGTGAAGAACCCACTCAAGCACAAACCGGTCGCGCTGACTGGCGCGTCTGGCGGAATGTTCGGCACCGCTCGTTCACAACTCGCGATGCGGCAGGTGCTTGGCAGCATGATCGAGGCGTACACGATGCTCAAACCGGAACTGCTCGTCCCGCAGGCCGGGCAGAAATTCGACAGCGACGGAAATCTGACTGACGAGGATGTCCGTGGACGACTCGCGACGCTCCTCCAGTCACTCGTCGCATGGAGCAACCGTCTCAAGCTCGATGAGGCAAATTGACCCAGATTCGAGAAAGAACACAACCATGACAAATAACAAGCTGTCGGAGCGAGATTCGGCGCCAACTGGAACACGAATCGGGCACGTTCACCTGAAGGTGTCCGACCTTGAACGATCCGTCAGCTTTTACCGCGATCTGATGGGGTTTGACGTCTCTGCGCGCTACGGAAAGCAGGCAGCGTTCCTGTCAGCAGGCGGTTACCATCACCACATCGGGCTGAACACCTGGGAAAGCGCTGGTGGGAACCCACCGCCACCGGGATCAACCGGCCTCTTCCATTTCGCGATCAATTACCCCACCCG
>JBGSWU010000178.1:0-4871 GCA_041751795.1 Thermomicrobiales bacterium | reverse complement strand
GTAACCCATCACCGTCGAATCAGCAGTTTTTCGAGAGACGCGTCGTCAGGTCGTAGCGGGGAAGGTCGGGCTGAGTTCTCGGCAGTGTCAAGCACGAGCTGAAGTAGACGCTTGAACTGTTGCAGGTCGTCGTCTTCAACGGACTCGAACAAGGAGATGACGTAGTCGATTGCCGCAGTTGAAATCGCGCGAGTGGCCGCTGTCCCCAGCTCTGTGAGAAACAGCTGCAGACGCCGGCGATCGCGCAGATCCGGGCTACGCTCAAGCAAACCACGCTCCACGAGCTTGTCAACCTGCTGGCTAGCGGCGGATGGACTGATGCGCAGTTCCGCCGCAAGGCCCCGAAGGTCAATTCCGGGACTCGCTCTCACCCGGAACAGAATACGCAACTGCGGAAGGGCGATACCAAGGTGGTCCCAGACTTGCAGCCGGATCGGATCTAGCACACGTGTCGACCGGCTGAACAGGGTCGCAACCTCGGACAACAGCGCTTCACGTTGATCGTTCATGTTCCGATTCTACTCCCGAACGTCGCTGATGGAGCGTTGGTAAACAGTGAAGTCTTACTGTACTATTCTCGATCAGAACTTTGTAGATCATTTCAGTCGCTTGAGACTAGCCCATTTATTCAACCTGATGAAGGTCGCTGGCCTGGTTCGAACGCTGAAGTCGAGGCGCACAACCATTGGATCGCTTGAGTTCAGGCTTCAACCGCACGTTCGAATCGCTCGCAGGGAAGCAATTTCGATTCCTCTGGTTCGGAATGCTGTTCTCCATGGCGGCGATGCAGATCGACATGGTCGCGCGTTCCTGGTTGGCATATGACATCAGCGGTTCGGCGTTCGTGCTCGGTATGGTTGCGGCTGGACGCAGTCTACCGCAACTGTTGCTCGCCCCACTTGGAGGAGTCGCAGCGGATCGCTTCGACAAGCGCAGGCTTTTGCTGATCTCACAGTCATCTTTGGCTGTACTGGCCCTCGTAAACGCGCTCCTCGTCCAGTTCGACATCATCCAGATTTGGCACCTGTTCGTCATCGGCGCGATTCAGGGGGTCGCACAGCCATTTACGATGCCGACTCGAACCGCGCTTGTCCCGCATCTCGTCGCCGACTGGCAGATAGCTAACGCGCTCGCGCTCGATTCGACTGGCCGCAACTTCAACCGGATAGCTGCGCCGGCTCTTGCCGGTGTATTGATCGCGATTAACCCCACGCTGGTGTTCTATGCCGTCGCAGTTGCCTATACCGTCGCGGCGCTGACGCTTATCGGTCTCCCAAGGGGGTTACGCGGCGAGAGCCTCAAGGGAAGCGCATTCGCCGAAATGGCCGTCGGATTTCGATACATCAAGGAGCAAGGCAGTCTATTAGCACTGATGCTTATGGCGTTCGCGATTGTAATCCTTGGCATGCCTTTCCAACACTTGCTACCCGTCTTCCAGAAGGATGTCTTGGATGTTGGCCCGCGCGCGCTCGGTTTCATGTTCACCGCCGTCGGCATTGGTGCAATCACCGGTTCGCTGCTCGCGGCATTTTTCTCCGAACGTCCGAACAAGGGGCGTTTGCAGCTGGGCGCGGGCCTTCTATTCGGCGTGTCATTGACAGCCTTCGCGCTCTCGACGTCCTTTGTCCTGTCACTCGTCCTGCTTGCCATCGTCGGATTCTCAAGCCAGGGATATCTCACGATCAATCGCATGCTCGTCCTGCTTCAGACGGAGCGCCGCCTCTACGGACGGGTAATGAGCATCTATATGATGACCTGGTCGCTTGTGCCGGCAGCGGTGTTGCCGATCGGTCTCCTTGTCGACAGATTCGGAGTCTCGGCTACCGTGGCGGCCTGCGGAGTGGCGCTCACAGTCATCCTCGCTATAGCCGCCGTAACGTTCCCGAAGATCTACCTCGCCGTACAACAGCCTGCGAGCGCCGGCGGGTAGTTCCGTCGGATCTCAAGCCGCGTCGGCACGGCTTTCGGAGCCATCGCGGGTCGCTGGCGGTTCGACCGTGCTGAGAATGACCTCCAGCAGATCAACCTGGCGTACCGGCTTAGCAATGTACCCGTCGTAGCCAACGGACAAGGCCCCGACCATAGCGGACTCGCTCGGCGCTCCCACGAGGACTACCGGAGCATCACCATCGAATAGCTGCCCGACGAACGATTCCAGGTCTGGCGTCTCGACATCGGCTAGAACGAATCGGTACGGATTCGAATACTCCTCGGCGATCTTGAGCGCCCCGATCAGCGATTCTTCATCATTTACGACGTATCCGATCGTGCCGAAAGCGGCCAGCGATGCCTGGATTCCATTGTCAGTCTGACTGGCATCCTGGATGATGAGCGTGCGCAGGCCCCGCACCCAGGAATGGTCTGTCTCGCGCTCTTCACCAATTTCGAATCCCGCCGAGCAGCGCATGACGGTCGTGCGCTCATCTACCGTGACCAGTTCAACGTCGAGCGGATTGAAATCGGGCAGTGCCGGGTCGCCGACGAGATCGGCTAGTGCTTCGGAACTCGAGAGCGCGTCGTATTCGCCCGAAATGCAGCCCCTCACAATCGAGAGCGCGTCGGCATCGAGCATTGGCGGTGGGATCTGCACCTCGAAGCGGACTTGAACCTGCCTGCCGGTACTCGTGTCCTGCAAGGCAGCGAGGATAAGTGGGCGATCAGACGCCACCATACGAGCAATTTCGAGCATCTGGTATATCGCCGCGCGCGTCGACCCGATGTTGCCCCGTAACCACTTCGGCAGACTAGGTTGTACCAGCACACTGATGCGGGAGCCGTGGCGGTTCACGTGCCTGCTCATCTCGATCGCGATTTCATCGAGGAACGTCGCCAGGTGGAAACGCTCGTCTATCATTTCAGCCGCTTTCAGCGATCCCGTCAGTGACGTCCCGAATTCTTCATCAAACGCCGATGCGAGTTCTACGATCGCCAAGTGGATCACCTCTACCTGGGCACGCGAGCCAGCGGGCAGGTTGTCAGGAGCAATCGCGATCCCGGCTCGCACGACTGCACGAGCCGGACCGAGCAGCCGGGCGCCGACATCATCCTGTGAAGACTCTTGCTGCACGGTACCGTCTTCAAGCAACACGTGACTTTCACCGAGCATTTCGAGATGTGTCTCCAACTCGGCTATCTTCAGCTCGGCCGCCCAGAGCTGCTCTTCGAGGCCGCTCACAGTGTCTCCGGCAATAACGGCATCTCGCTGGACGGGAATCTCGACGGCCGCTACCAACAGACCCTGAGAATCCTCGGGCCCGTATCGAACGAGTTCGTGACTCCACACTCGGTTGCGCCCACCGGCCTCGATTCTCACGTCGAAACGCTGGGGATCGTTCGATGCCATCGCCGAGCGCATCGCATCGCGCCCTTCTTCAGCGCTTTCGCGAGGCAAAATATCGATCAACGAACGACCGAGCAGTTCGTCCCGTTCGCGTCCCAGGTAGCTACGGTTGATGAACTGAACGCTACCGGCTGCGTCGAGTTCGAGGACTGTGATTGGTAGGATCGAAAGAAAACTCCCGAGGACATCAACAGCTTCACCTTGTTCGGCCACAGATAGCGGAACAACCTCGGCAACGCTTTCGACGATGGCAATCTCAAAGTGCTCGTCGGTCGTTCTGGCGAGTTCCGCCAGATAAGTCGTCGCGCCAACCGTAAATTCGAACGCTTCCGCCTGGCCCTGGTTGAGAGTGTCCACCAGTTGCCGAACGTAGGAAACTACGGAATCTGACAGCAGATCGGATAGCTCAGATACATCGAGTGTGGGGGGTTCTTCACCGTCCGAGGCACCCGACTCAACGCTCGACTCAATCACCCGCAGATCTCGATCCAGTTCCAACCACATCGCCGGAAGTCGTGAATCGGCCGCGGGTTGCTCGCTGGCCCCCCGAGTTGGGATGCTCAGAAGGTTCAAAGCGAGAGACTCGAACGCGGCGAGTTCGTCGTGTGGCACATTGACTGAACAGAGTTCAGGCTGCCCGGCGCGCATGCGATCAATGAGCTTACGAGCGGGCCGCGTCACAATTCTGCCGAGCAGGAGATAAACGAGCGCCAACAACGCGCCGACCGCCGCGACCAGAGCGACGCCGGTTTGCTGGCCGGCGAATGCCAGATCCGCGCCGACTGCGTCTCGATCGAACCCTACAACCAGAATGGTCGGAGTCTCATTGCCGGAATCCGATGACTCTGTTGGAATATCGCGAATCTGGAATTCACCTGAACTCGTGACCGTCCCGTCAACTGTTCCAGCCAGTACTGCATCCACCACGACACGTAATTCCGGATTGATTGCTGAGGAAGGTACCTCGCCGACAGAGCGCGCATCGTTACTTGCGATCACCGTTGAATCTGTGGGACTGACGAGGGCGAGGGCGTCGACCTCGGGTTGGGCGGCAACGACGGCAACGACCACAGATTCGGAGCCGTCGACCTCACCCGTCGCAAACGCGATCGCGAGGTCATCGGCCCGACGGTCAATCTCCGCATCAAGGCGGCGCTCAGAAGAGGCGCTCAACATCTGGTAGATCAATGGAGCGAGCAGCACACCAAACAGGCACATCGCCACGGTGACCTTCGTGCGCACGCCATAGCGCCTGGTAAGCGCGACAAACGTTGACGAAAGTCGGTCAGGTCGATCCACGGCATCCACCGATCATCCGGATTCATAAACCACGTCATCTTGACGCGATGAACTCCCACATCGGTCTCTATAATGAATCGTGGCCCGCGCATTCGCCGTGGTACATCAGGTCCAAATCTCTGTGTCAACGCGACTAAAACACGGCAGTGAATCGGTTCGATCGCGTCAGGCGTGTTCCGCCAGCCAGTCATCGAGCCCCTGCACGCGAGGATCAACCTGCCGCATATCGTAA
>JBGSWU010000177.1:0-2462 GCA_041751795.1 Thermomicrobiales bacterium | reverse complement strand
CATGACGCACCAAGAGTGGCCCGTTACGCTGTTGATGACTGCCTGGGACGACCTCGACCGCGCGATTGCGGACGTATCGGACGCCGACATGTTGCATCAGATCGACGGAGGGAGTTGCTTCGCCTGGACAGTGGCGCATGTAACCTTGCCGGTCGATTCCTGGATCAACAGACGCTTTCAGAATCTGGAGCGAGTCCCGCTCCTCACCGATCCACGATTCGACATCGGCGGTGACGGCAGCGCCGACGACTGGCCAGCTATTCGATCCGCCGTCGCAGACGTTCGCGATCGCTTGCGTCCATTCCTGTCACACGTCAGTGACGCAGACCTCAATCGAACGCTGCCGTATGACGGAAGCTACCGGCCATTCATCGAGCGCGGGATCAACCTCCGCGTTGCCATTCTCCAGAATGCGGTGCATCACGTGTTTCACCTCGGCGAAATCGTCGCCAAGCGCGAGTTGATGGGCTACGACGTCGGCAGTTTTCCCGGTGCATTCGGTGCAGCCTTGATGGGCACCGAATACTACCGATGAATCGCGGGGCTGAGGGATGTCAGGAACGACTCAACTCGTACCCAGCAGGTAAATCAACAGCGCGCAGACAAGCAAGATGCCTGACATGATTCCACCTGCAGCAAGCCCCCAGATCGCGGCTCGCTTGCGCGCGAAGCGCTTCATATCCTCCGCCGCTTGATGTTCGTCATCACGATCGAACATCGTCTTCGGCGGACTCGTTGAGATCGGATCTTGCTCAGTTCCGGCTTGAGGATTACGCTGATCGTCCACCCGGGTGGACTCCTGCCTGTTTGAATCGAATCGTCCAATGGAACCGGAGCATAGCATGTCGAATCCAACTGCCGTTCGTTCGTTAACGATCCTCGACTTCGGTCGCGCCAATATCGATCTCGGCACAGTCATGGCCCCCGGCGACATGGACGGCGAGTGGGCGGTCTGTGCGTTCCCAGGTTATCTCGTGACGCTCCAGGACGATCGCCGCATTCTGATCGACACCGGACCAAATCGTCGCCACATCCACGAGCCGATGTACGAATTCGCCGGGACCAGCTTCGCCGACCACCTTCAGCCGCAAATGACCAAAGCCGACGATCCGCACAACAGGCTTGGAGAGATTGGGCTGACCGAAGCGGACATCGACATCCTCGTGTTGACACACACGCACTTCGACCACGCCGGAAACGCCGCGGACTTTGCTCATTCCGAGATTGTCATCCATCGTGACGCCCACGCCGATGGTCGCGATCGCGCCAAGAAAGGACTCCCGGGTGGGCTGCCCGATAGCGGGGCAGACGGCACACCACTCAATTTCCGAATCATCGACGGCGATACGGAGATCGCTCCCGACGTAACGTTGCTCCACACCCCCGGCCACGCCAACGGACACTTGTCGGTCCTTCTGCGACTCCCGAAGACAGGAGCGGTAATTCTTGCGATCGACGCAATCTACTCCCGCGCGAATCGCGCTGCATCCAACTACAAGATCGGCGCGAATCCGACACAGGGCCTCGCTTCAGCCGACCGATTGATCGCCCTTGCTGAACAACAGAACGCGCTGCTGATTTATGGACACGATCCAGAACAGTGGCAGCAACTCCGGAAAGCACCGGAAATTTACGAATAATTGCATCGTCCGAGCAGTCAAACCGCTCGAATCGACCGATACCATTGTCGACGCATGCGTGGACGAAAGGCGGCCCGATGTCCGCAACGATTACCGTCGCCGGAACAGCCGTCGTTCCGGCACTGCCTGACGAGGTCGCGATTGGAATTTCCCTGACCCACCTCGCCCAAACACCCGACGCCGCAATCTCGGAGGTCGCAGCCCGAAGTCAGGAGCTCGAAGCGATCTTCCAGGAGATGACGATTGGCCGCGACCGCTGGACGACCTCCGGTGTCTCAATCAACGAGGAACGCGAGTGGGATGGAACCCGCCAGATCCATCGCGGCTACCGTGCTGGAACGAGAATCAACCTGCGCGTCGCCGACCCGCAGATCGTTGGACATGTCATGCATGAGTCGGTACGCCGCTGTCAGGCGTCGATTGACGGACCGAACTGGATCATCGCGCCCGACAACCCCGCCCACGAATTGGCCCGTCGTCAAGCGGCAGTATCCGCCCGTGATAAGGCAACAGCCTATGCAGACGCGCTCGGCGTTCGTCTGGGTGCGATCACGGCGATCAATGAGCCGGGGGTGAGCGCCGGGCCACCAGGGCTGATGGCCAAGGGAGCGCGTCTGATGGCAATGGATGCGACTCCGGAGATTTCAGTCCATGCCGGTGACCTTGACATCAGCGCGACGATCATCGTCTCGTTCGCGCTGGAGCAGGGATGACGACGAATCCCACGATCCTTGCAGGGCGCGACATCGACCTCATCTCACCACGGTCCGAATTGGCATTGGTCTCCAGCGCCATGAGCGACCCACCGAGAATCAGCTTTCT
>JBGSWU010000176.1:0-8755 GCA_041751795.1 Thermomicrobiales bacterium | reverse complement strand
CTAACGATCCGACGACACTTCCGACGCATCGAAGCGCCCGCAGGAATCGGAACAATACAGGACGCTGCAGGTTACCGAGCCACTGTCCAGTACGGACTGACAGTCCTCCAGGAGATTATTGGCACGCAGCACCGGCTCGGCTCCAGCGCCGTCAAGGGCGTGCTGAAGGTCTCAGGTTTCCTCCACATCACGTCCGGCTCAATGCCGCTCCATGGCGACGAGATGATGCTGCACCTTGATGACGGACGCGGCGTTTCGTTCCAGATCATTGGCTCTGGCCCCGAATACGCCGTCAACGCAACCGGCGCGCTGGCGTGATTCCTGTCAGCGGGTAGCATGTCCCTTATGCGGTATGCCACCTGCTGCCAGGAATCACTTCTACGCGCCGAAACCAATCGAACGGTCGTAGTCAAATAGCGTGACGAAGCGCCATCGCCTGGAACGGGAGCAATCCTGCTTAGGCGATGGCGTTCTTTTCCTTCTGTCATTGTCATCTGTCATGCGAAGCATCTTCGCAGGCAGCGACGATTCGCTAACACCCTGCTAAGTCTCCGATAAGGCCGCGCCTATATCGTGGGCACATCGAAACGTTGAACGTGTTCTCGGCGAGCGGTCGACTGGACACCAGACGTCGAGAGGAGCCCGGATATGCAGACCACGTCCTCAAAGCCTCGAAACACCGGGTCGATTTCGCGACCAGCTTCCGGGTCCGCGTTCATGGCTGGACAGGTCGTCACTGTCACGGCGACGGTGTCGCTTGACGCTCGGTTTCTGGCGGAATTCGATGAATTGCCGGCGCCCTACGCCCCGATCATCGCGGGTGAATCTGACCTCAAAGAAATATGGAAGCGATCTCGAGGAACGGGACGCAATCGTGATTGAGATTGAGTTGTCGGCAAACCAGTGTTCCGTCGCTCATTGCACGAAGCGACGGAACATCGAGTACGTTGGCGACGAACTGCCCGAATCAGGCCAGTTCAACGTCCCGCCGGACGGTGCCGCCCTTTTCCGATCGAGCGACGATCGTACAGTTGCCATTGCCTCTAATAAGCCATTCGAGCAGCCGCTCGTTCTCGACCTTCTCCATTCCATAGGCAAACATCGCTCCACGCGCAGATGAGCGTCCCTGAAGCTGGCCAATCTCCTGCTTCTGCTTACCGAGGATGGCTGTAGCCCCCTCAATCGCTACCTCGATCGGATTGGTCAAACCGTTGCGCTGCGCCTGATCGCTGCCGTTCGTCGGCAGGTAGCCGTGGTTCTCGATCGTCGCACGGACGATGAAGACATCATCCGCGATCTGCTCGACATCAACGGCACCAATAGCGAGCTTCGGCAGCATCGCAGCCTGGCGAACCGAGAATGCGGCGTTGCGCTCGCACTCGTCGGCCAGAAACTCGGCTGGCGCATTCTGGCGAACTTCCTTGCTTTTCCAGCCGCCGATCTCGACCGTCCCGAGTTGAGGATGGTCGTGTGTCTGCCAGGCGACCAACCCGCGGCCACCCAACTGTTCGTCGTTGAACGCCAGGAGTTTTAGTCCGTCGTCTTCGGTCATCTCGCGCAGCGTCCGCATCGCGTCATTCGCAGGCCGCTCGATTCCAGCCCGAGACTGGATATCCCAGAGTTCGGTCGCGAACGAGAACATGCCGAGATGCTCGTAGGTCCACTCGATGAACCCGCCAGACGTCGAGCGGCGCCCGCGATCGTCCGTTTCCGGAAAAGCGTCATACACCGACGCGCACGGGTACCCGGTGATCTCCTGACCAATATCACCCATCTTCTTGTAGACCGCAGCATCGCCTTTCGGCAGCGAGTTGTCATCAACGACACAGGGTGAGCGGAGGATGACACCACCGGTGGTGTGATAGTTCTGGACGACGACGATGTTGCGATGTGATTCGACGAAGGTCGCGACCGCCCGTGTTTCCGGCTCGGAGAGTGGGAACGGGCCACCTCCACGCTGCAACGCGCTCCAGTTGGCTGGCCAGTTACGATTCTGGTCGATGCCGTACTTCGTTCGCGCCAGGGTAACTGGTCCCCGTACGTAGTCTTTAAGCAGCCCCTCCGTGTACAGCCGGTAGAACTCGCCGGTCAACTCGTCGGGGCGGCGCTTAACCATCAGCCGCGCATCCTTGTCGGAAACGCGCCATTCCCCCTTTGGATCCATGATCCGCATCTGGAGGATCAGTCCATCGTCATTGATGTCCTGCGGCGACAATCCCTCGTCTTCATCCTCGTACGGCCATTGACGAACGGACGAGCGCAGGGTGAGCGGCGATGTCAGGTACAACTCTGCCCCGTCCGGCTGAACGCGCGGTGCGAGATAGAACGTCGCGCTGTCCAACAGGGCCGTGATCTCGTCGTCGCTGCCGTAGCCGCCAAGAAGGAGTTCGGCGGTGTGCAAGACGACGTTGCTGCCTGTCACCTCACCAGCGTGGATGTTGCCGTCGATATACATCGCGGGCTTTTCGTTGTGAGGACCCGTTTCCTGGTTCGTGATCGTCAGCAGCCAGATATCGCGCTCTTCGAACGACTGGCCGATCGATTCCAGCGACGCGAGTTTCGGGTAATCCGCTGCGAACCCGCGCAGAATCCCGGTCAACTCATCGTATTTGTAGAAGCGCGTCACGTCGGTCGGCATAGGATATGGAGTTCCTTTCGTGGGGACACGGGATATGGGACTCGGAGCGCGGAACATGGAACACGGGTAGCTATCCTCCCCGTACCCCGAATCCCGTATCCCGTGTCCCGTGTCCCGCCCTACCGAATTTTCCCGCGGGCGATTACCGGCCAGGTCTCGACAACCTCGCCGTCGCGAATCAGATACATCTCGTCCTGGAGATTGACGGCTGGACAGACGTGGTTCGGGATAACCTCTACTTTGTCGCCGACCTTCAGCCCCTGGGCGGATTCGGGAAGTTGCAGCCAGCCATGTTCCTCGGACAGCGAAATGATCTCGGCATCCGGGTACTCGACGATGTAGCCATACCCCTCGCGGCCAATCGACTTGTCGCTGGTGAGCGTCTTCGACCCGCAGTCGAGAATCGCGCGATCGGGAGCCGGGCGGCTGGTGCACGTCGCCAGAATCCGCAGGGCGCAATCTTCCGGCTTCGTCCCAAAGCGGAATCCGCTATTGTCGTTGAAGACATAGGTACCTGGACGCATTTCGGTGATGCCTTCGACGGTCGTCGTGTGCTTGGCGGCGGGTGTCGAACCAACTGAAACAACGTTGCAATCGAAGCCGTGCTCACGCAGTTGTTCGGCAGTCTCGATGATCGCCTTTCCAGCGGCGATACCGGTCGAGACAATGCCCTGCGGCTCGATCGTTGCTCCGGCATGGCCCTCGTGGGTCATCAACCCGACGACCTGCAGGTTCGGCATCTCATTACGAATCGTCTCTGCCAGGCCGAGCGCTTCGTCAGGCCGGATCCCAGCCCGGTTCTGGCCAGTGTTCAGTTCGATGATGACATCGAGGGTCTTCCCGGCGTCACCCATGGCACCGTTGAGACCACGTGCGACATCGAGGGTGTCGACGGCAACGCGGACCTTCGCCCTGTCCATCAAGGCGACCAGTCGTCGATACTTGATCGGCCCAACGATCTCGTTCGCGATGAAGAAGTCATCGTAGAACCCGCCATCGAGCAACGCCTCAGCCTCACCGATCTTGGCGACGGTGATCCCGGTTGAGCCGAGTGCCTTCTGCCGCTCGGCAACCGCACCCGTCTTGTGTGTCTTGAAATGTGGACGCAATGTGACGCCACACGACTCGGCATAGTCAGCCATATCGGTCAGGTTGCGCTGGAGAATCTCGTCGTAGACCACCAGTGCCGGTGTATCCAGATCATCGCGGTAACCCATTATTGTCCCTCCCCGGTTCCTATGGTGACGCGCACGAGGTGAAGCGTCACGGTCGTGTCCGGTGCAATGTACCGCAACCTGGCTCCGGATGGTCAGTCGTTTCTGTCAACAGCTACGCCGAGGCCCCGTAGGATGAATTCGAGCGTTTGTTCCGCAGCGTCGTCCGATTCCATTCGTCCCTGGCTGACCGCTACACGAAAGGCTCCCATCGTCGTTCCGACCAGTTCAGCGGCGACATCCGGGTCGAGCACGCGGAACACACCTTCGTGCATCCCTTCGCGTACGATCCGGTTCGTCATTCGCCGAACCGGATCGAACCGTCGCATCACATCGACGAATGCCTCCGGCCCGACCGATGATGCGAGATCGTACCCAGCGGACCGGTTACCTGCAAAGTAGCGCAACATCTCTTGAACGAGAACGCGCAGACGCTCTTCCGTTCCAACGGTTGCGTCGATTGCCTCGGTCAGTTGCTCCATGAAGCGTGTGACCTCTCGATCAAGATAGGCAAGCAGGAGCTGGTGCTTGTCGGGGAAGTAGCCATAGACGGTGTTCCGAGCAATCCCCGCTCGTTCGGCGACGAGTGCTAGCGACAACCCATCAAGACCACGCTCTCGCATCAACTCGCCCCAGGCATCGAGCAGCGCCGTTTCGACCCGTCGCCGGTGCTCTCCCAGCGTGGATTCGGTTATCCGCGGCATCGCATCACGCCTTCCCTTCTACGCATCCTCGCTGGTGACTCCGGGCGGCTTTGATGGCCACCAGTTCCGGTCTCCCAGAAGTCGGACGATTGATGGGACGAGCAATGAACGGGTTACGAAGGTATCGATCAGAACACCAGCAGCTACCGCGAAGCCCAACTGGAACAGATCGCGCAACGGCAGCGACATCAGCGCCGCAAAAGTGCCTGCCAGGATGATGCCTGCCGATGTGATCACGCCTCCGGTTCGAACCAGCGCTCGTTCTGTCGCGCGGCGGATATCGAACTGACGGGATTCTTCACGCACCCGCGTCATCAGGTAGATGCTGTAGTCGACGCCGAGCGCGTTGAGGAAGACGAACAACAGGAACGGCACGCTGGAACCAACGCTGTCCTGACCGAAGATGAAGCGAAAGACGAGGACCGCCAGACCAAGCGTCGCGAAATAGGTGATCGCGATTGTTGCGCCGAGATACAGCGCGGCCGCGACCGAACGTAGCAGCAGGCCGAGGATGATCATGATCGCCAGCAGAATGATCGGCAGAACGAGAAACTGATCGCGCGTATTGGCGACCCGCGTATCGGCGATTTCAGCAGTCTCACCACCGACGAGCACGCTGCTGCGTGACAGACCTCGCGCCTCGGCAGCATCGCGCGCGGCATCGCGGATATCTGGCATCAGGTCCATAGCGGCGGGACTATATGGATTCACGTCCAGCGTGATGTCGAGTCGAGCAACCGAGCCATCGGCTGACGTATACCCCAGCGCCGATCCGTACAAACCGATCGCCTGCCCCAGGTCCGACTCCGCATCGATGTCACTTCCTGGCCGAGGACCATCCGTCCCGTCCGATCGGGCGGCATCAATCGCGTTCCGAATGTCCTGTGGGATCGTCTCGACAGCAGCTATAACCGCATCAGCGTTCGGACCGACGCCGCGTCCAAACGGATCGCTTGGGCCAGAAACAGCCGCGACGTCATCGACATCTGCAAGCGCATTGGCTACGGCATCAACCGTCGCGAGACGCTCGCCGTCAAGAACTGCCGCACCATCAGGAAATTGGACATAGACACTCGTCGGAGCGAGGTTCCCAGGTGGAAAACTCGCTCGGAGAGCCTCGAACCCCTCGACCGAATCGACATCCGACGGCAAACTTTCCAGGGAATCGTAACTCGGCTCGAAGGCGAGCATGCCGCCGATCAGCAATACGAGGGCAACAACGGTGACGGTCAGAACACGTACTGGTCGTTCAAGAACAGTGTGGGCGATCCGCGTCCACAAACGGCTATCACCAGCCTGTGCGTCATCCGGATCGAACGCTGGCTTGAACGGCCAGAAGCCGCCCCGACCGACAATTGCCAGGACGGCGGGGACGAGGGTTATTGCTGCCGCCACCATGACGGCAATCGCTATCGCCACGATCGGGCCGAGCGCGCGATAAGACCCCAGATCGGCGAGCAGTAAGAGCAGCGAGGCGACGATCAGCGTCCCACCTGCTGAGAGGATCGCCTCGCTGACTCCACGCATCGCCGCCCGCATCGCTAGATGCTTGTCCTCGGTTCGTCGTAATTCCTCCCGGTAGCGCGAGGCAATGAACAGGTAGTAGTCGGTCCCGGCGCCAAAGAGGATGACGGTCATGATCCCGCTCGATTGCCCGTTGACCGGGAACCCGATCGCGTCGAGGATCCCTGCCGCGATGCCACCAGCCATCTGGAAAACAACGCCGACGATGAGCAGCGGAACAATCGCAATCACCGGCGAGCGGTAAATGAGGAGGAGCAGGACGAGAACGAGCGAGACCGTCACCAGCAGCAGAAAAACATCGATCGAAGCGAAGACGGAAACGAGATCGGAGATCAGCCCACCCGGACCGCTCACCTTCACCAGCAATTCGCTGCCGTCAACGGGATCGGTCACCTCGCGGATCGCGTCGATTCGTTCGGCGTAGGGTTCCTCAGCGACCGACCCGGTGATCGAGACGATCATCGTCATCGCCGTGTTATCTGGGGACAGGAGTTCAGCCCGCGCTTGTGGAATGTTGAAAATCGAAACGATCCCGCTGACGTTGCTTCGGGGTTCCTCGGCCATCGCCGCAATGTCTGAGTAGATTCCTTCTGCAGAGGCGAGGTCGCTGTCTGTCAGGCCGTCGGGGTTGCGAAAGACGATGATCGCGGGTGTTCCGTCACTCGGGAACTCCGCACGGACGAGTTCAGCAGCACGCTTGGATTCGGCATTCTCCGGAAGAAACTCGAGCGCATCGTTCTCGGTCACATCGGTCAGCGTAGGCGTCAATGGGACGACAAGTCCAGCGATGATCAGCCAGAGTGCGAGGACAAGCCACTTTCCCCGTCGTGAACTTGAGACATCCGTTATCGCATTCAGCATCGAACCTCCGCAAACCTGTCGCACTCATGACCCATAACAAACGGACGATGAACACATCGTCCTGTTTTCAGGACGGAGCGTCGCAAAAATCGGGCCAGATTGGCGAATGGATCGAATCGAGACAGGACGATACGAGACACACCTCGCCACTAATTCCTTGACACATGCCTGACTGCTAACGGGCCTGTCACGCTTACTCATGCTCCTGCGCGAGGGCATCAAGTGGCAGCGCGTGTTGCCACCCGGGATCGACGCTGCGCTGCCGCCGAGCGTGATAGGGCGAGGCCCGCAGCACCATGAGCCAATCCTCGGCTCCCCACTCCCAGAGCGGCGGTTGCGGCGATCGGTATGGAGTTGCAAAGAGGCGCCCGTGCGTTGCGGACGCCAGGTGTCGCTGGTCTGGTTGGTAGGTCACCTGGCATTGCGCGAGTGGTTCGTCGGCAATCGCTACCGTTAACTGTTCGCGGTACAGCCAAATGGCCACCGCTTCATGGGCGACGCCACGCTCACCGTAGATCCGCCAGTGTCGGAAGCGGACGTACCCTAGCCGGTTGACGACCCGGTCAAATTGGGATCCCGCTCGACCGACACCTGCTTCCCGAGCCCATAGAGGCGGCGGTTGACAGCCAGAATCCGGCCGCAGGTCCGCGGGCTCAGCGCAATCCCCAAGCGCTTGAGGGCGGCGTGGACGCGGAACTCGCCGCGCTCAGAGGGCACCCGCGGGGTTCTCCTGTCCAGTTCGCGGACGGTGCGCATGGTCTGCAGATCGACCTTCCGACTACCCAGATGTGGTCCGCGCGGCTTATCGTCGAGTCCCGCCACACCTTCCGCGATCCAGCGTCGCAAGGTGGCAAGGACCGTCTCACGGCTCGTCTGGAGATAGCCGGCGATGCTCTGCTTGTTCCAGCCTTCGCTGTGTAGGCGAATGACCGCAAGCCGGCGGTCAGCCGCATCAGGAATCGCATGGCAGGGCGGAAACCGGCGTGCAACGACGGGCAGGACCTCGGTCGCTAGAACCTGGCGAATTGTGCGATGGCTGGGCCGATGGCCGAAGCGCACCTGGCAGATGGCGGCCAGTTCATTGGGGCGGAAGGCGCCGTACTCGGCACTAAGCGTGAGGATCGTCTCCTGGATCTCCGGAGCGCGCCGCGGGCGCGTCTGGCTGGGAGGTGGGGCGAACAGACCTGCCATCCCAGTAGCCTCGAACTGGGCCGCTTGCCGGGACAATGTCCGTTGCGGGGTGGCGGTTTGTCGGGCTCGCTCAGCAGATGATTGGCCGAAGAGCACAATGGGCCGAATCAGCTCGTAGGTCCGTTGCTCAGGGAACGCCGTCAACAACTGGCGTTGTTCCCAGTCGTCAGTAGGAGCGATCCGTTGTCGTTGGCGAGTCGGCACCTGCTACTCCAACACGGGACGGTCAGGTCAATGGTCCACCAGATTCGCGCAGCATCATAACCGCATCGAGCAGCGTCGATGATGTGTCAAGGAATTAGTGGTGAGGTGTGCAGCGAGTGCCTGCTCACAGCGGGCGATACTCTCCCGTGCGGCAACCAGTGCCGCACGGAGTTGGCGCGCAGCGTCGCACAGCACATCGCGGGATGGGCAGGTTCGTCCAGATACCCAGCGAAGCGCATCACTCCGGCAGGACGCGGTGGGATGCTTGCTTTCGTGCATGAGCGTCTTCCTTCCAGCGTGGTGGGAGTCCAGCGTGCAGGCGATTGCTCGGCGATCGAACGCGACCAGGTCAGCGTGACGGTGTGACCAGCGCCCCGACATCCCGATCGACGGTGACGAGCAGCACGGGCACCGCTGAC
>JBGSWU010000175.1:0-1986 GCA_041751795.1 Thermomicrobiales bacterium | reverse complement strand
CGGCGGGAGTGACGACGGCCATGACGTAGGAGTTGCGCGTCGGTACGTCCATCTGCGAGAGGAGGCTGCGCAGGAGCAGGAATGCGATTGCCAGTGGCAGGTTCGGCATCAGCGGCGTCAGCATCAGAAAGAGATTGGCCGGCAGGTGGGAAAAGACCATCGTGTTGATCAGGCCGATTCGCCGAGCCAGCCGGACGGCGATGAAGTACGACCCGGCAGAGAGGACGCCCGTCCAGAAGAAGATTGTCCCGACCGCCGCGACGGAGATATCGAAGCGCTCGAATAACCAGAGCGCCAGGAGCGACTGGACGACGAACCCACCCCCGAACGAGTCGAGGCTGAACAGTGCCGCCAGACGGTAAACGGTTCCTTTTGATTCATTCAGCGGTGCGACAGTTCGAACCCCATCTGGCTCGATCGCCGTCGATAGTCGCTGATACAGCAGCATCGCGAGGAGCGCCAGGAGCGTATAGAGACCGAACATCCCCGTCAACGCCTGCTTCAAGGTCAGTGCGCTTCGATCGGCAACGAGGCCGGGGACACCAGCGAAGAGCGCGCCGCAGGCAGCGGACATCGTTGCGACGAAGCTATAGCGTGCAAAAAGGGACGTCCGCTCGCGATCATCGACGGTTTGTGGCAGCAGGCTTTGTTCCAGGGGCAGGAAGACGCTGACATCGCCGGACGAGGGATTCATCGTGCCGAGGAATGCGACGAGGAGCAGTGGCCAAAACGATTGGATAGCAGAGAAACCAAGTCCAGTCAGCGCCATCAGCAACGCCCCGCCGAGGAGTAATCGCTTTCGTGGCCAGCGCCAGGCGACCAGCCCGATTCCGAGCGTCAGCGCCGCAGAACCAATCAGCGTTGTCGTTGTGATTGCGCCAACTTGCCAGGTTGGGAAGCCGAGCTCCCGGAGCCAGAGCGCCAGGAGGACCGACACGAAGCCATCGCCGAACGAGCGGACGGCCCGTGCGGTAATGATCACACGGGCGTCCGGCGTTGCGCTTTCAGGTAGGAACGCCATGCGCCGTCGCGAGCGCGGCGGCTCGCTCATGTCGTCATGCTGCTATGCCGGTGACGTTCGTCGAGTCAGGCGACACCGATGCCCATCAGCAGTCCGTTCTCCTTCATCGCTGGGCTGGTTGTCAGAAACAGCACCTTGCCGGAAACGGGCGCGTGAATGACGGCGATCTCCTCGCCTGTCAACGTCCCGATCGTGCCGACGACGCTACCGGCGCCGACCTCGTCTCCGACGCCGATGATCGGATAGAAGAGTCCCTCGACCGGCGTGTAGAGCCACTCGAACGACGACAGGACGACCGGCTTCTCAGCGGGGCTCGGAGCGTCATCGATCATCCCGAGCCGACCGAGCACGCGCAGGACACCGTCGCGTAGCAATCGGACGGATTCCGGCTCCAGCAAGCCGATTCCACCGGCCTCGGCAATAAAGCTTGGAATTCCTGCAGCCGACGCCGCCCCACACGTTGTCGTTCCGGAAGATGGCTGAATCGGACGATCGACGACCAGCAGGTAGGGCAGTCCAAAACTGGAGGCTAGGTCGAACGCGTCGCGCGCTGCGCTGGACTCTCCGGCCTGACAAACTGAGAACGGGACGAGTGCTTCAACCATGTCGCCGCCGTGCAGGTCGATGTGTGCACCGGCCTGGGTGATGAAGTTGGCCATCAGCGCGTGGGCGAGTTGCTGGCTGTAACTGCCGTCCGGCGTTCCCGGGAACATTCGGTTTGGGTTCTTGCCGTCGACTGGGCAGACAAACATGCTCCGCTCCCGGAAGCCGGGCAGGTTCACGACTGGCATCAGAACGACCGTGCCACGCAACCGCGTTGGATCGAGCAGGTTACCGATCTCGATGACGGTCTGGATCGCAGGATATTCGGCTCCATGGATTCCGGCGTTGATGAAGACGGTCGGCCCTGCCTCGCCGCCGGTGAGTGATGTCACCGTCCACGACTCGCCAGCCAGCGCGGGATA
>JBGSWU010000174.1:0-1766 GCA_041751795.1 Thermomicrobiales bacterium | reverse complement strand
TCGAGTACGACGGAGCCAGTTCGTCATAGCCCCCGAGTGAAACGAATCGATCAGACAAGATCCCTCCAGCTAACGACTACTTGTGCTTATCACTGCTCACGATTCGACCGGAAACGTACGTTGGAGACTCCAGCGCCTGTGATTACTTCGTCGTGCTCCTTATCCCTACATGAATACGTCAGCGGGAAGGCCAAAGCGCTGGCTCAACCCTAGAATCTGGCGTTTTGACAACCCTCGCTTACCGCTCAGCACCTCGGAGATGTTTGACTTGCCACCGAAGATCGGCGCCAGGCTCGCCTGTGTCAAGCCATTTTCATCCATGAGGAAGCGCAGTAACGCGACTCCACGTACCTCGGGAATCACGACATGCTCAGTCTCATAGGTTTCAATGATCTCGCCGAGGATCTCCTTGTAGTCACGCTCCGCCTGAGTGAGATCAGCACGACCAATAAAGCGGTTCAGTACGCCGATCGCGTCATCCAGATCCGCTTCGTCGCGGAGCGGCCGCAACGGGAAGGCTGACACCAACGTCAGATACGAATCCATGTAGGCCGATTCTGCCTGCGACTCTATAGACATATCTGTGCGCTCCATGATCACCGATGACGTAGCCTTATCGGTTCCAGTCGCCTTTGTCGTACTCTGCGTGCGTAAGCACGTGCCAGACATAGATCTTCTGATGGCTATAGTCGATATCTACGATCAGGCGATACTTGTTCCCGCCGATGTTGAAAACCGTCAGGTTGTCACGGATGACATCGGCTGAGTTGAACGACTGCCGGACTTCCGAAAAACTGGCCCATGCGGCCTTGGATACGACCGAATACCACGCGGTTAACGACGTTTCCGCGTCGGCGTGCTTCTCCCAAAACCCGCGTAGTGTCCTCTTACTGATCACACGCACGCGCCGCTCTCCTCATTGGCATGTTCTCATAATGAGAACTTTTCGTCAAGGATCGTCATAGACTCATCAATGGTAAGAGCTACGGGTTCGGTAACATCCTGCGTGGCGGCAACTGACGGTGTTACGAGCGAGGCGGTGCGCACCAAATATCACTCAGTACCTCCGCAATCGAGACCCGCGCCGGATAAGGAATGGGCAAGCCGACGGCAAGTTCATCGACGAATACGCCGATGTCTACGCATTCCTGTTCGAGGTGCTCGGAATTGCACGTGACTGACGAGGATGAAGAAGACCCCGACCAACGCTGTTGAGACGCATTCGAAGTGAGCCGTGAACTGATCGAGCGCGAGATCGACATCCTCGGGGTTCTGCGCCCAGGCTACGGAGCGCGTGGTGCCATGGCGAGCCGGTGTTATCGCTTGTACGTGCCGAGGGAAACGGACCTGATCCACCCCCGTCCGGCATGCTGATGAGACCACCTGCCCAGTGTCGCATCTGACATTGGGCAGGGCAATCGTCGGACGTTTCGATAGAGTTTCAGTGGCAGTGGTTTCCGGAATGCGCGGTGCCAGAGGTGCCGAGGTCGTCCGATCGACCGGCGTCAATCCGCGACCACTGTGCGATCGGCCGCCCGTCCAGGCGGAACGCGTCGCCGGGGCGGTTGCTATCGAACGGCTGAGGCCAGCCCTCGGGCGAGTCCTCCCAAGTCTCGTGACGCCCGTGGATGGTCATGTCGAGCATCCCGTAGGAGTTGCCCATTGACTCGCACCCGCGGCCGGTGGTCCAGTAGGTCTCGAAGACCCGGTCGCCCTCGCGCAGGTAGCAGCACTTCATACCGAAGTGGCGCCCGGCGACGAGGCGG
>JBGSWU010000173.1:0-22796 GCA_041751795.1 Thermomicrobiales bacterium | reverse complement strand
CAACCACTACCTGCAGTCGACGCTCGACCGCGAGCCGACCAAGACCCGTGAAGAGGCGCTGGTCGAGCTGTATAAGCGGCTGCGTCCTGGCGACCCGCCGACGCGAGAGAACGCATCCAGCCTGCTGAAGAACCTGTTCTTCGACTCGCGACGCTACGATCTGGCGCGTGTGGGGCGTTATAAGCTCAACAAGCGGCTGGAGCTTGACCCGACGAATGACACCCGCGTCCTGACGCCAGAGGATCTCGTTGCGATCATCAAGAAGATGGTTCAACTGAACAATCACGTCGGCGACCCGGACGATATTGACCACCTCGGCAACCGGCGTATCCGTGCCGTTGGCGAACTTATCCAGATGCATGTCCGAACCGGTATGCAGCGTCTTGAGCGCGGCGTTAAGGAGCGGATGACGATCCAGGACATCGAGCAGGTCACGCCGAACGGTCTGATCAGCACGACCCGTCCAGTGATGGCGGCCGTCCGTGAGTTCTTCGGTGGCTCGCAGCTCTCCCAGTTCATGGACCAGACCAATCCGCTGTCAGAGATGACCCACAAGCGACGTCTCTCGGCGCTTGGTCCCGGTGGCCTGAGTCGTGACCGAGCGGGCTTCGAAGTCCGCGACGTTCACCATTCGCACTATGGACGTATTTGCCCGATTGAGACGCCGGAAGGTCCGAACATCGGACTGATCGGTTCGTTGGCGACCTACGCGCGGATTAACCAGTATGGGTTCATTGAGACGCCGTACCGCCGCGTCTACAGTGCAATTCGCCTCGCCACTCCGGAAGGCGAAGACGTCATGATCCGCAATGATGATGGCAGCGAGACGCCAGAATCGGATCTGCTGATCGGCCGCGAACTGACACACGATGTCAAAGTGGGCCGGAAAACGCTTGAAGCTGGAACAATCGTTGATGCCGATGCCGTTGCGGCGATGAAGAAGGCTGGCGTCGCGCTGGCGCGAGTCAAGCCATTCGCCTCCGACCGCATCGAGTATCTCTCGGCGGATCGTGAAGAGCACTTCACTGTCGCCCAGGCTAATGCCTTACTAGAAGCCGACGGAACCTTCGTTGAAGAGCGAGTCGAGTCGCGGCGCGGCAAGGGCGAGTTCCCGATTCTGCCTCCGTCGCAAGTTGATTACATGGACGTGTCGCCGAAGCAGGTCTTCTCAGTTGCGACGGCGTTGATTCCATTCCTGGAGCACGACGACGCCAACCGCGCACTGATGGGCGCGAACATGCAGAAGCAGGCCGTTCCACTGCTTGTGCCGAACTCTCCGATCGTCGGCACTGGCGTTGAGCATCAGGCTGCAAAGGACTCCGGCCAGGTCGTCGTCAGCCGGGCGGCTGGCGTCGTCAAGACGGTGACCGCAAAGCAGATCGTTATCGAAGAAGATAGCGGCGAAGAGCGAGCCTATCGGTTGCAGAAGTTCGTCCGATCGAATCAGGACACCTGCATCAACCAGCGACCGAGCGTCACGAGCGGTGAGCGAATCGAAGCTGGCCAGATCATCGCAGACTCGTCCAGCACCGATAACGGGGAACTGGCGCTTGGCCAGAATGTGCTTGTCGCGTTCATGCCGTGGGAGGGTGGAAACTTTGAAGACGCCATCCTGCTATCGGAGCGGCTGGTGCGCGACGATGTCTTCACTTCGATCCACATAGAAAAGTACGAGACTGAAGCGCGAGACACGAAGCTCGGCCCTGAAGACATCACCCGCGACATCCCGAACGTCGGCGAGGACAGCCTGGCGAACCTCGACGAGAACGGAATCATCCGTATTGGCGCTGAGGTCCGACCGAACGACATTCTCGTCGGTAAGGTGACCCCGCGTGGCGAAACTGAACTCTCAGCGGAAGAACGGTTGCTCCGCGCAATCTTCGGTGAGAAGGCGCGCGAAGTAAAAGACACGTCGCTGCGTGTGCCGCACGGCGTCCACGGCAAAGTCATCGACGTCAAGCAGTTCCGCCGCGAAGACAATTCCGAACACGAACTGCCGGCAGGTGTCAACGAGATGGTCCGTGTCATGATCGCTCAGAAGCGCAAGATCTCTGAGGGCGACAAGATGGCGGGACGCCACGGAAACAAGGGTGTCATCTCGCGGATCCTTCCGGTCGAAGACATGCCGTATCTGCCGGACGGTACGCCGATCGACATCATCCTCAACCCGATTGGTGTTCCGTCGCGAATGAACATCGGCCAGGTGCTGGAAACACACCTCGGTTGGGCAGCGGCGGCACTGGGATACAAGATCGCTACACCGGTTTTCGACGGCGCATCCGAGCAGGAAATCGAGAACATGCTGTCGGAAGCCGAGTTGCCGATCGACGGCCAGGTGACGCTTTACGACGGGCGCACAGGTGATTCGTTCGACCGGCCAGTCACGGTTGGCTACATCTATATGCTCAAGCTGGCACACCTTGTCGAAGACAAGATTCACGCTCGCTCGACTGGACCGTACTCGCTCGTCACCCAGCAGCCATTGGGTGGTAAGGCGCAGTTCGGTGGCCAGCGCTTCGGTGAGATGGAGGTCTGGGCGCTCGAAGCCTACGGCGCAGCGCACACCCTTCAGGAAATGCTCACCGTTAAGTCAGACGATGTCGTAGGACGCGTTAAGACGTATGAGGCGATCGTCAAGGGAGATGAGATCAACGAGGCCGGTGTTCCGGAATCGTTCAAGGTACTCGTCAAGGAACTGCGGTCGCTGGGCCTGTCGATCGATGTCATCAATGATGACGAGCAGACGGTCGAGTTCACCGAGGACACCTCGCGTGACCTGTTGACCAATCTCGACCGTATCAATCTCAGTGGCTTCGAACGCACGGAAGACTGACATTATCCTCGGTGAGACGGATTGGTGCGCCCCGGTGCGTGGGCGCACCTGAAGTAAGGACCGGTGAGAAACACACATGCAAACGATGAGACAGACGAACCGAGGGGATGCGCGTCGATCACTGGATGTGAACGACTTCGACGCAATCCGTATCAGTCTCGCCTCGCCCCAGGACATCCGCAGCTGGTCGTACGGTGAGGTGACCAAGCCGGAGACGATCAATTACCGCACGCTTAAACCAGAGCATGGCGGGCTGTTCTGCGAGCGCATTTTCGGTCCGACACGAGACTGGGAATGCTATTGCGGGAAGTACAAGCGAATTCGCCACGCCGGCACGGTCTGCGATAAGTGTGGTGTCGAGGTCACGCGATCGAAGGTTCGCCGCGAGCGCATGGGCCATATTGAACTGGCCGCGCCAGTCACCCACATCTGGTACGTCAAGGGCACGCCGAGTCGGCTCGGACTGCTCCTCGACGTTTCACCACGAAATCTCGAGCGCGTCCTCTACTTTGCCTCTTACCTCATCACTGAGGTCGATATCGAAGCCCGCGACGAGATCATCGAAAAGATCCACCAGGCTCGCGATGAGGCGCTGGCTGAAGTTGACGCCGAGCTTCAGGAGCGGGTGGGTGAACTGACTGGCGCCCGCGATGTCGAGGTGAAGTCACTCACCCAGGGTTCACAGGGCGTGGCTGAGGCGATCGAGAAGCAACTCACGGTCGACCTCGCCGAGATTGAGACAGAAGCGAAGACCGTACGAGACGCACTTGAGGCACGCAGTGGCGATTCCGCCGACGAAGATGTCCTGTTCCGCGGTCAGGTGGTCGTTCGATCGGGCGAAGCCATCAACGACGATCGTGTGGCAGCTCTGAACGCGATTCGTGACGCCGCGCTGGAGGAAACGCGTGCACGTGCTGAGCACGATACGCAGAGCGCGGATGCACTTTCGGGTGCCGAGACCGACACGATCACGGCAGAAGCCAGTGATTCGCTGCGACGGCTTGAGTCGCAGTATGAGACGCAGCGGAACGATCTGAAGGCGGAAGCTGATCAGCTCGTCAAGCGCATCAATGGCATCACCCAGTTGCAGGTCATCACCGAGACCGAATATCGGGAACTGATGGAAGATGCACCTGGCGTCTTCCGCGCCAGCATGGGCGCGGAGTCGGTCTACGACGTGGTTTCGAAGATCGACCTCGACGAACTGGCAACGACACTGCGCCAGGATATGCAGAAGATGAGCGGCCTCCGTCGCAAGAAGGCGACGAAGCGCCTGCGCGTCATCGAAGCGCTGCGCAAGAGTGGCAACCGGCCAGAGTGGATGATCTTCACCGCGCTTCCGGTGATTCCACCGGATCTGCGCCCAATGGTCCAGCTCGACGGCGGTCGTTTCGCGACCTCCGACCTCAATGACCTGTACCGCCGTGTCATTAACCGCAACAATCGACTCAAGCGACTGCTGGAGCTCGGTGCGCCGGACATCATCGTCCGCAACGAAAAGCGCATGCTCCAGGAAGCAGTCGACGCGTTGATCGACAATGGTCGCCGTGGACGCGTTGTGTCCGGTTCCGGCAAGCACAAGCTGAAGAGCCTGTCCGACATGCTCAAGGGCAAGCAGGGGCGGTTCCGCCAGAACCTGCTCGGAAAGCGTGTTGACTACTCGGGCCGCTCGGTCATCGTCGTCGGTCCGGATCTGAAGCTGGACGAATGTGGTCTCCCGAAGCGGATGGCGCTCGAACTGTTTAAGCCGTTCGTGATGCGCAAGCTCGTCGTCCATGGCCACGCACACAACATCAAGGCCGCCAAGCGACTTGTCGAGCGCGTTGATGAGCGTGTCTGGGAAGTGCTGGAAGAGGTCATTCAGGACTACGTTGTCCTCCTCAACCGCGCCCCAACGCTGCACCGACTCGGCATCCAGGCCTTCAAGGTCCGGCTGATCGAAGGTTCGGCGATCCAGATTCACCCACTCGTCTGCACGGCGTTCAACGCCGACTTCGACGGCGATCAGATGGCTGTTCACGTTCCGCTGTCGCGAGCCGCACAGCTCGAAGCACGGACGCGAATGCTGTCAACCGCCAACCTGCTTGACCCGTCCGACGGTGACCCGGTCATCGCGCCGACGCTCGAGATCGTGCTCGGCTGCTTCTATATGACCTCGGTCCGCGAGGGCGCGAAGGGCGAGGGCAAGGTCTTCGCCAGCGCTCACGAGGCGATGATGGCGTACCAGCTTGAGTTGGTCGACTTGCACGCTCGCGTGCGCGTCTTCGATCCGAAGTCAGCCTCGGCGCCAATGAACGGTGCGAGCAATGTTCGCGAACCGGAAGGCATTCTTGAAACGACGCTGGGTCGCATCCTGTTCAACATGGACATGCCGCTCGAACTGCGCTACTGGAACGAGACGATGGACCGCAAGATGCTGCGTAAGCTCATCTACGAGGCGTATCGCCAGTTCGGCGCTGAGGAAACGGCCGAAATCGCCGACCGGATCAAGCAGATCGGTTTCCGCTATTCAACACGTGGTGGTTTGTCGATCGGCCTCCAGGACATCGCGATTCCGGAAGCCAAGAAGGAGATCATCGACGGTGCCGATGCGCAGGTTGCGGTTTTCGATCGACACCTGCAGCGCGGCATGATCACCAAGAGCGAGCGACACTCCCAGGTCGTCAAGGTCTGGAACGAGGCTCGTGAGGAATTGACTACCGCCGTCGGCGGCGCGCTCGGTCCTGACAACTCCCTCTACATGATGAGCTTCTCCGGTGCCAAGGGTAATATGAACCAGATTACCCAGATGGCAGGTATGCGCGGTCTGATGCTCGACCCGAACGGGAACATCATCGACCTGCCAATCCGCTCGAACTTCCGTGAGGGGCTATCGGTACTCGAATACTTCATCTCGACGCACGGTGCCCGAAAGGGTCTGGCAGACACGGCACTCCGAACAGCCGACTCCGGCTACCTGACCCGACGGCTCGTCGACGTGTCGCAAGACGTCATCGTCACTGCGGACGACTGCGGCACGTTGAATGGCATCACGATCGATGTTGAAGACATCGTCGGCCTCTTCGACGACGATCAGTTGCAGGCACGTGTCGAGGGACGCATTGCCGCGGAACCGATCGTGACGGAGGACGGCGAAATCATCTGCGATCGCAACCAGGAAATCACCGAAGAGGTGTATCTCCAGATTCGTGACGCAGATATCAAGCAATTCCGCATTCGGACCTCAATGGAATGCGCATCGGTCCACGGAGTCTGCGCGATGTGCTACGGACGCAACCTCGCCAGCGGCCACCTTGTTGGTCATGGTGAAGCAGTCGGCATCATCGCGGCGCAGTCGATTGGTGAGCCTGGCACGCAGTTGACGATGCGCACCTTCCACACCGGTGGTGTGTCGCACGCTGACGACATTACGACCGGTCTCCCGCGTGTTGAGGAGCTGTTCGAGGCCCGTGATCCGAAGGGTAAGGCAGTCCTCAGCGAGATCGAAGGTATCGTCGAGATCATCAACGAGGAAGAAGTCCGCAAGATCATCATTCGCAATCGCGACATGACGACCGAGCGCTATGACCTCGGCGCTGAATACGTTCCGTCTGTCAAGGACGGCGAGAAGATCACCCGCGGTCAGGCGATCGCTGCCTCTGCCAATGGCGGCGGCTCGTTGATCTCATCGCTTGACGGTCTGGCCGTTCTCGATACCGACACAAATGGACTGATCGTCCAGAGTGAGGTCATCGAGGAAAAGGAATACACCGTTCCCCACACGGCACACGTCCGTGTTCAGGACGGCGATCGCGTCAACCCAGGCGATCAGTTGATCGACGGTAACCTCGATCCGCAGGAAGTGCTGACGACTCGCGGTCGTGAGGCCGTCCAGCGGCTGCTCGTGGACGAGGTCCAGAAGGTCTACAAGTCGCAGGGCGTCGTCACCAACGACAAGCACATCGAGACAATCGTTCGCCAGATGCTGCGCAAGGTGAGCATCGACGATCCGGGCGACACCGACCTGCTGCCGGGCGAACTGGCCGACCGCTTCGCGTTCAACGCCATGAACGCCGAGATGCTGGCCCAGGGCGGCGAGCCTGCTACGGCCCAGGAGATGCTACTCGGCATCACCAAGGCGTCGCTGGCGACCGATTCGTTCCTGTCGGCAGCCAGCTTCCAGGAGACGACGCGTGTCCTGACCGAAGCGGCCATCAACGGCAAGATCGACTCGTTGCGCGGCCTCAAGGAGAACGTCATCATCGGCAAGCTGATCCCGGCTGGCACCGGGTTCAATGTCAAGCCAGGCGGGATCAAGGGGATGTCTTCGGCTGACGAAGCGAAGATGATCGCCGCTGCCGATGAACTGCGCGAGGTTGTGCCGACCTCAATCGAGGATGTCGAGGAGCTCGTTTCAGCCGCCAACGAGGCGACGACGCTTGCCGTCGACACCTTCGATGCCGACGGAACGGGCGAAGCGGTCCTGGATCAGCCATCCGAACTCGAAGGCTCGGACGCCGGTGACCTGGCGCTGTCAGACCTCTTCGCCGATGGAGAGGAAGACCAGGCCGGACTCGACGCCAGCGATGGCAAGGACGACGACGTCGATCCAACCACCAACTAGTGTGTTCATGCCCGCGACGCGCCAGCGCGTCGCGGGCTGACCATTCCTCCCGCTGTCAGATCAGATCGGACGCCACTAACGGCGTCCGATTTTTCAACGCTCTATCGTCCAAACTGGTCCACGTTGAAACGTTGGCTGATGTGGCACGATGCGTCGGTCAGCAACTTACTTCAGTGCCTGCGAAGATGCGCTCAACCGCGCGGATCATGCGCCGACTGCTCAAATGTTTACTTGCGCGTGAAGGTAAGGTGCGCGACGGCGCTCGGTGACGAGACGACCTCGATGTCAAAGCGCTCTTCGATGCCCTCCAGATCGTCCCACAGGCGGACGCCGCGACCGAGCAGGATTGGTACCTGCACGACGTGGAGGGAGTCGATAAGGTCGGCGGCGAGAAAATCCCGCACGATCGTCGGACCTCCACCGATGCGCACGTCGCGGTCGTCGGCTGCCAGACGTGCGAGGTCGAGTACCTCACGAGGGCTGGCGTCGACGAAGTGAAATACGGTCCCGCCTTCCATCTCGATTGACGGACGTGGGTGGTGGGTAAGGACGAACACTGGGGAGTGAAATGGTGGGTTCGGCCCCCACCAACCGCGCCACTCCTCGTCGGTTCCGACACCGGTCCACGGTCCCCCTTCTGGCGGGCCGAACTTTCCCCGCCCCATGATCTCAGCACCGACGTTGAGAAAGTTCTGCTCGGCGAAGATGTGGTCAACACCAGTGCTGCCTCCAGCTTCTCCAACCATTTGCCGCCAGAACCGAGTTTTCAACATCCACTCGTGCAGACGTTGAGCGGCGTGCCCAAATGGGGCTTCAAACGTGAGACCTTCGCCGGTCCCGAATCCGTCCAATGAGATTGAGAAGTTATGCACCCGCACCTGGGACACGGTTACCTCCTGTACCCACAGTGATTTCATCGCCGCGCTATTATGCGAGACGCAGCGAATGCTATACATGGCAGTATGATCGTGGCGAATGATGCCCGGATGCGGTTTAACCAAACATGAAACGCCCACGCTTGACGTTCGATGACATTGAACCGTCCCATGAGCAAAATAGTGGGAAAAGATCGACCGACGTTGTTTGACATAGAACCGGGTGATTGGTACACTAACCCATTGTGGCCGGAAAACGGGCCGACGTTCACGACGCTTAGCGTTCTCGACCCGTAGCCGCCGCATCGATAGTGTGGCAATCGACATATTGAACCGTTGCCGCGCTGCCTGAAGCGGGCTACATCGAGGGGGAAACGGGAACTGTGCCGACGATCAATCAGTTGGTCCGAAAAGGGCGGAAGCCCGTCATCAAAAAGACTAAGGCTCCAGCTCTGCGGTTTACGAACAATGCCGCCGGCAGGTACGCTGGTCGACTACGCAGGGGTAAGGGTTCGCCGCAGAAACGTGGCGTTTGCACCCAGGTGAAGACGATGACGCCGAAGAAGCCAAACTCTGCGCTCCGGAAGATCGCCCGTGTGCGGCTCTCCAATGGTATGGAAGTCACCGCATACATTCCCGGCGAGGGGCATAACCTCCAAGAGCACTCCGTCGTGCTGATTCGTGGTGGTCGCGTCAAGGACCTTCCCGGCGTTCGCTACCACATCATCCGCGGTGCGCTCGATGCGCGTGGTGTTGATAGCCGTCGGCAGGGGCGGTCGAAGTACGGGGCCAAAAAACCGAAGAGCTAGCACTTGCCGTCCGGGATACGCCCGGATACCCAAGTGGACTCTTTGAGAAGATCGTGCGGAACGAAAAGCGGCCTCGCGGTGTCTCATACACCAGTCGACCGCTTTTCTGCGTGGGTAGAAACAGACCCATCCTGGTCGAAATCGCGGCTGGGATCACGTATTCAGGGAGGGCCGGCACGGACCGGCGGAGGGCTTGAGCAATGCCACGACGCGCTAAGGTGCAACGCCGCGAGATTCTGCCGGACCCAAAGTACGGCAGTGAGCTCGTGACACGCTTCGTCAATAAGGTGATGGAGCGCGGGAAAAAGGGAACCGCCGAACGCATCGTCTACGACGCATTCGACATCGTGGAAGAGCGGATGGGTCGTAGCGCTCTCGAGATCTTCCAGGGCGCCCTGCACAACGCAACACCGATCATTGAGGTGAAGCCGCGACGTGTTGGTGGTGCGACTTATCAGGTTCCTGTTCAGATCGAGGGTACCCGCAGGCTGTCGCTGGCGATTCGCTGGATGCTTGCCGCTGCCCGAGCCCGCAATGGTCGAACAATGTCAGAAAAGCTCGCCGCCGAGCTGATGGATGCGTTCAACAACACTGGCGCAACGATCAAGCGCCGTGAAGATACGCACCGCATGGCGGAAGCGAACAAGGCCTTTGCGCATTACCGCTGGTAACACGCTTGCGGTGTGACGTAACTGGAGACATTGTCGTCAACGTTTTTGAATCGCTTGGTGCCGTGCCGGGGCAATGCAGCGCCGGTCACAGGGAGACGAAGTAGCAAACATGAGTAGTACCGGAACCATAACCCAGGAAGCCTTCGCCGGCGCGTCCGACCTGTTACGGACGAGGAATATCGGCATCATCGCTCACATCGATGCCGGAAAGACGACGACGACTGAACGCATCCTGTTTTACACAGGACGCGTCCACCGTCCTGGTGAGGTTCATGAGGGCTCGGCGACAATGGACTGGATGGTCCAGGAGCGCGAGCGCGGAATCACGATTACCTCCGCTGCGACAACCTGCTTCTGGCTGGATCATCGCATCAACATCATTGACACACCAGGCCACGTTGACTTCACCGCCGAAGTCGAGCGATCGTTGCGTGTCCTCGACGGTGGCGTCGTCGTGTTTGACGCTGTCGCTGGCGTCGAGCCGCAGTCGGAAACGGTCTGGCGTCAAGCCGACAAGTACATGGTTCCGCGGATCGCGTTCGTCAACAAGATGGACCGGACCGGCGCGAATTACTGGCGCACAATCGAGATGATGATTGATCGTCTCAAGGCCAAGCCCGCCGTCATCCAGATGCCGATCGGAGCTGAGTCGGATTATCTCGGTCTGATCGATCTGTTGAATATGGTCGCGTACGTCTACCACGACGATCTTGGCCAGAACATCGAGATGACCGACATTCCCGCCGAGTATGTCGAAGAAGCACAGCGGCGCCGGTCTGAGATGGTTGAAGCGATTGCTGAGACCGACGAAGACCTGATGCTGCGATACCTCGACGAAGAGGAAATCTCGGTCGATGAACTGAAAGCGGCGCTGCGCAAGGCGACCATCAATTCGGAACTGGTCCCGATTATCAATGGCTCATCGCTGAAGAATAAGGGCGTCCAGCGCATGCTCGACGCAATCATCGATTACCTGCCGTCGCCGCTCGATGTCCCGGCGGTCACCGGCATCCACCCGAAGACCGAAGAACAGGAAACACGGCAAACAGATCCTGCCGCGCCCTTCTCGGCGCTGGCATTCAAAGTTCAGGCCGACCCACACGTTGGTCGCCTGACGTTCATCCGCGTCTATTCCGGAACGATGGTTTCGGGTTCTTACGCGTTCAACTCGACCAAGGGCGAGCGCGAGCGCATCGGGCGATTGCTGCAGATGCACGCGAACCATCGTGAAGAGATTGAATCCGTCGGAGCAGGAAATATCTGCGCCGTCATTGGACTAAAGAACACCTTCACTGGCGATTCGCTGTGCGATCCGGATAACCCGATCATCCTCGAGTCGATCAGCTTCCCGGAGCCAGTCATCGAAGTCGCAATCGAGCCGAAGACTCGTGCTGACCAGGACAAGATGGGTCTGGCACTGGCCCGACTGGCCGAGGAAGACCCGACCTTCCGCTTGCGAACCGATGAGGAAACTGGCCAGACCATCATCATGGGTATGGGCGAGTTGCACCTTGAAGTTATCGTCGACCGTCTGCTACGCGAGTTCAAGGTCAGCGGCAACGTTGGCAAGCCACAGGTTGCCTACCGAGAGACGATTACCAAGCCGGTCCGCATCGAAGGTCGCTTCGTGCGCCAGACAGGTGGTCGTGGCCAGTTCGGTCACGTCTGGCTCCAATTGGAGCCGCTGGAACCGGGTTCGGGATTTGTCTTCGAAGACAAGATCGTCGGCGGTTCTGTTCCTCGCGAGTACATTCCTGCCGTTGGCCAGGGCGTCAAGGAAGCTATGGCAACGGGTGGCGACGCTGGCTTTCCAATCGTCGACATGAAGGTCGCCCTCGTCGATGGCTCCTTCCATGCAGTGGACTCCTCAGAAATGGCGTTCAAGATCGCTGGGTCGATGGCGTTGAAGGACGGCGTTCGCCGTGCTTCGCCAGTCATCCTTGAGCCGATCATGAAGGTGGAAGTGACGACGCCGGAAGAGTTCATGGGCGATGTCATCGGTAATCTCAATGCTCGCCGTGGGCGCGTCGACGGCATGGAAGCCCGTGCCGGTGCGCAGGTCATCAATGCGTTCGTACCGCTGTCTAATATGTTCGGATATACGACGGAGCTGAGGTCCATGACTCAGGGTCGCGCAACATCATCGATGGAGTTCGATCATTATGAGCCGTTGCCTGATGCTCTGGCGAAGGAACTTATCGCGAAGAATCAGCGGACCTAGAACGTCATAGGCACACTGGCCGGCGGGCGTCCGCCGGCCCTGGTTTGAGAATCCTGGGAGGTAGGGGAAACAGTGGCGAAGCAGAAGTTTGAGCGGACGAAGCCGCACGTCAATGTCGGAACGATCGGACACGTTGACCACGGCAAGACGACCTTGACGGCGGCGATCACGAAGACGCTGTCGCTGCGAGGCGAAGCGACCTTCCGCTCGTTCGACTCGATTGACAACGCGCCGGAAGAGCGCGAGCGTGGCATCACGATCGCCATCGCCCACGTCGAGTACGAAACCGACAACCGGCACTACGCCCACGTCGACTGCCCTGGGCACGCCGACTACATCAAGAACATGATCACCGGTGCCGCCCAGATGGACGGAGCGATCCTCGTCGTCTCGGCACCAGACGGTCCGATGCCACAGACGCGTGAGCACATCCTCCTGGCGCGCCAGGTCGAAGTGCCAGCGATGGTCGTCTTTCTCAACAAGGTCGACATGATGGACGACGAGGAACTGCTCGAACTGGTCGAGTTGGAAGTGCGTGAGTTGCTCTCGAACTACAACTTCCCCGGTGACGAGATTCCGATCATCCGCGGCAGTGCGTTGGCGGCACTCTCAAGCACCTCGACCGACCCGAGTGCACCGGAGTACGCTCCGATCTGGGAGCTGATGCAGGCGGTCGACGACTACATCCCGACGCCGGAGCGGGCGATCGACCAGCCGTTCCTGATGCCGGTTGAAGACGTCTTCGGGATCAAGGGGCGTGGCACGGTCGTGACGGGTCGGGTTGAGCGTGGCATCGTCAAGACGGGTGAGACGATCGAGATCATCGGGATCAAGGACACGCGCTCCGTCGTCGTGACGGGTGTCGAGATGTTCCAGAAGACGCTCGATGAGGGCGTGGCCGGGGACAACGTCGGCTGTTTGTTGCGTGGGATCGACCGGGAAGACGTCGAACGCGGGCAGGTGCTGGCCAAGCCGGGGTCGATCAAGCCGTACACGACCTTCAGTGCCGAGGTGTATGTGCTGGGCAAGGACGAGGGTGGGCGGCACACGCCGTTCTTCCCTGGGTACCGGCCGCAGTTCTTCATCCGGACGACGGACGTGACCGGGTCGATCCAGTTGCCGGAAGGCGTCGAGATGGTGATGCCTGGGGACAACATCCAGATGCAGGTGGAGTTGATCCAGCCGGTGGCGATTGAGGATGGGTTGCGCTTTGCGATCCGTGAAGGTGGCCGGACGGTCGGCGCTGGTGTCGTCACCTCCATCGTCAAGTAGTATTTTCGATCACGCATGGCGTTGCACGTGGACGCGATTGGGTTGACCAAATCGCGTCCACCCCAGAAGCGAGATGATGTATAATGGCGAAGAAGAGCAAGGCTGACCGCGTCGTCATTACGCTCGAATGCACTGAGTGCCGAGAGCGTAATTACACGTCAGAAAAGAATCGACGAAACGATTCGGCCCGGCTTGAGTTACGGAAGTTTTGCCCACGCTGTCGCATTCACCGTAGCCACCGGGAAACGCGGTAGTCGCTCGCTGGTTCATAGGGTCGTAGCTCAATTGGTAGAGCAGCGGTCTCCAAAACCGCAGGTTGCGGGTTCGATTCCTGCCGGCCCTGCCCCTTTCTTGAACCGGAAGGGACACGATCAGATGAAGCGAAGGCGTGGGGCGGGGCATGACAAGCACGCCCCGTATTTGTGTTGATCATCCGAAACGATTTGGCAGTGTTGGATTTATCGTCTGACGATGCATGGATCATCGGGTAGGAGCGCTCCCCGGCTGGGCCATATCAGGACGGGCAAGGAAGGCGACATGTCGACCAGGACGACGAGTAAGTCAACCGAACGACCGGGGAATCCCGGGAATTTCGGCAAGTTTCAGAACCTCGTCCGGGACACGTACACCGAGATTAAGAAGGTGACTTGGCCGGATCAGGAAACGACACGCAATTTGACAGTCCTTGTGATCGTCATGGCAACGATACTCGGTATCATGCTTGGTCTGGTTGACTTTGGGTTCCGTGAGTTGTGGGACTGGATTCCGGCCTAATCGGCCTGAGTCGTTCCAGCACGTGGACGCTGTCATGAGGAGAGTCGAGGAACGGTGACCAGGTCAATCCGCGAACGGTTAGCAAGCCAGCGTGAGGGTCATGAAAGCATTCAGCCTGCCACCGATGGTGAGCAGGCCCATTGGTTCGTGATTCACACCTATTCTGGTTATGAGAACAAGGTGCGTCAGAATCTGATGCATCGCGTTGAGACCATGGATGTCACCGATCGAATCTTCGAAGTAATCGTTCCGACGCAGGACGAGATCGAGATCAAGAACAGTCAGCGCCATACCGTTCAGCGGAAAGTCTTCCCTGGCTATGTCCTGGTGAAGATGATCATGGACAACGAGACGTGGGGCGTCGTTCGGAATACGCCCGGCGTCACGAGTTTCGTTGGTACCGGGAACACTCCGGGTGCGACGCAGAAGCCCAGCCCGCTGACTGATGACGAAGTTCAGTCGATCATGAAGGGCATGACGGCAGAGGCGCCGAAGGTCAAGGTTTCCTTGGCAATGGGCGATTCGGTTCGCATCATGGACGGTCCCTTCCAGGATTTCCGTGGCGTGATCGATGAGATCAATCAGGAAAAGGGCAAGATCAAGGTCCTCGTGTCGTTCTTTGGACGCGAGGTTCCGGTCGAACTCGATTTCCTGCAGGTCGAGCGCGAAGCATAAGAACGACGCTGAATCGCCGGCAGCACGCTGCCGGCATTCCTGTGTCCGGGTACAGGTGATGACTCAGGAACTGGATCTGAGTCGAGGAAGGGAGTTTCGTCAGGGTTGGCCAAGAAAATCAGGGCGTATGTCAAGTTGCAGATTCCGGCTGGTAAAGCAACGCCAGCACCACCGATTGGACCGGCGCTCGGTCAGCACGGTGTCGCGATCATGAACTTCTGCAAGGAGTATAACGAACGCACCGCAGGGCAGGCTGGTCAAATTATTCCAGTCTTGATCACCGTGTACGAAGACCGTTCGTTCACGTTCGTGACAAAGACTCCGCCGGCTGCCGACCTCTTGCGTCGTGCGGCTGGGATTGACAAAGGTTCGAGCAATGTCCAGGAGATCAGCGGCAAAGTGACTCGCGATCAGGTTCGTGAGATCGCTGAACTGAAGATGCGCGACCTCAACGCAGTCGATATTGACGGCGCGATGAAGCAGGTCGAAGGCACCGCTCGTTCGATGGGTATTGAAGTCGCCGGATAGTTCCGACGATTAACTAGCGTGGGAGGGGAGAACGCCCCGCTCGCACCACAGGAGGTGTTACATGCCAAAGCATGGCAAGAAGTATCAGGCGGCTGCCGCGCAGGTCGAAGAGGATAAGTTCTACTCACCTGACGATGCAGTAGCGCTACTTAAGAAGATCAAGTACTCGAATTTCGACGAGACAGTTGAAGTCCATCTTCGGCTTGGGATCGATCCACGGCAGGCCGATCAGGCCGTCCGGTCGACCGTTGTTCTTCCGGCTGGTACAGGCAAAGAAGTACGCGTCCTCGTGTTCGCCGTCGGCGACGCGGCACGGATCGCACAGGAGTCTGGTGCCGATTTCGTTGGGAGCGACGATCTCGTCAAGCAGATCAACGATGGTTGGCTCGAGTTCGACGCCACCGTTGCGATGGCTGACCAGATGGGCAAGGTCGGTGGACTCGGTCGAATTCTCGGTCGCCGTGGCTTGATGCCAAACCCGCGCTCTGGCACGGTTGTCCGCACGCCAGAGGACCTTCCGAACGTTTTGAATGAGCTCAAGGGTGGTCGCGTCGAATTCCGAAACGATCGAACCGGCCTGTTGCATGTCGCAATTGGTAAGCAATCATTCTCGGAGGATCGCATCCTCCAGAACCTGCTTGCACTTGTCGACGCCGTTCAGCGCGTTAAGCCTTCGTCGTCGAAGGGCGTCTACTTGCGGTCGATTACCCTGACAAGTACAATGACCCCCGGTATCCCGCTCGACGTAACAGCAGCAGTTGCCGCGTCAAGTCAAGCAGCGTAGGAGCGGGACAGCTAGACGAATACAGTCGCGCCGAAGACAGTCGGGGCAGCAACCGCTGCTTAATCATCCGACCGAGGTTGCGGGACGACCGACAACGTCGGTCTTTAAGCGTGATAAATCACGCCCCCGTGCCTTTGTTGCGCGGGGGCGTTTTTCGTCGTATGCATAGATTTTGGAAGAGGGGAGGTGAATGGGAATGCCAACACCAAAGAAGGTGGAAACAGTCGAGGAACTGTCGGAAGTTCTGAGCCGATCGACACTTACGATCGTTACTGACTATCGTGGGCTGAGCGTCGCAGATCTCCAGAATTTGCGTGGGCAGCTTCGCCAGCACAACGCTGAAATGCGGGTGGCCAAGAACACGCTGACGTTGCGAGCCGCCAAGGCGAACAACATGGAGGCCCTGGAAGAATCTCTCAAGGGTCCGACTGCGCTCGTCACGGCGTTCGACGATCCAGTACAGCCAGCCAAGATTGTCTCGGACTTTGTCCGATCGTCGCGGGTCCTGGCGATCCGAGCTGCCATGCTGGAAGGCGCGCTGATCGGCACGTCTGATATCGAAGATCTCGCGAGCTTGCCAAGCAAGGATGTCCTCGTGGGCAAGGTCGTCGGTGGCCTTGCTGGACCGCTTTACAGCATCGTCGGAGTGCTTGCCGCACCAATTCGGTCGCTCCAATACGTGCTTCAGGCGCGAGCCGAGCAACTGGGCGGTAGTGGATCGGACGATTCTGCCGCAGCCTGAGATTCGATTCACAGGTCATAAACCGCTGGTGAATGTGCCAGCATGATGTCGTTGATATGAACAGGAGAAGACCACAATGGCGGTCAGCAGCGAAAAAATGGACGAACTTATCCAGTCAATTGAGCAGATGTCTGTGCTCGAGCTTTCGCAACTCGTGAAAGCTCTCGAGGATCGCTTCGGTGTCACCGCGGCGGCTCCGATGATGGCAGCAGCAGCCCCGGCTGGCGGCGGCGGCGCGACCGAGGCTGTTGAAGAGCAGTCCGAGTTCGACGTGATTCTGACAGATGTTGGCCCGAACAAGGTCCAGGTCATTAAGGCCGTCCGCGAACTGACGAGCCTAGGTCTCAAGGAGGCCAAGGACGTCGTCGAGGCCGCACCGAAGGCGGTCCGCGAGGCAGTCACCAAGGACGAGGCAGAAGCCGCCAAGTCGAAGCTCGAAGAGGCTGGCGCCAAGGCCGAAGTCAAGTAGTTTTCGCGATTCTGCCGGGTATTTTCCGGCGATGAGTCAGCGATTTCGATCGGGGCCGCACGTCAGGTGCGGCCCCGATCGTATGCTATACTGACAAGAGCGGGGCGTGGCGCAGTCCGGTAGCGCACCGGTATGGGGTACCGGTGGTCGGAGGTTCGAATCCTCTCGCCCCGACCGATTCATTCCCACTGTCGTCGTGACCCTGATACTCGCATCCATGGGCTTGGGTGCAAAGCCGACCGTGACGCGCAATGATGCGCGGACTGTGCGTTCGGAATGATGTTTCGATGGTCGAAATAATGGGGCTGTGGCATGTCAACGATGACTCCTACCCGACGGGCACGTATTATCATCGCCGACGATGAATCCCTTATCCGGATGGACCTGCGGGAAATGCTGGGTCATCTTGGGTACGAGGTTATCGCTGAAGCGTCTGACGGTCGCTCTGCCGTCGAACTCGCCAAGAAGCTCCTGCCTGATCTGATCATCATGGATATCAAGATGCCCGACATGGACGGTATTTCGGCGGCGGGAGAGATTTCCCGTGACCACATTGCTCCCGTTGTCCTGCTGACCGCGTATTCTGAAAACTCCTTGATCGGTCGTGCAAAGGACGCCGGTGTCTGCGGATACCTTGTCAAACCGTTCCGCGAAACAGAATTAATGCCCGTCATCGAACTCGCACTCGCTCGATTCAACGAAATGCGTGATCTCGAACGAGAAGTCACCGACCTGAAGGATGCCCTTGAAACCCGGAAGCTCGTTGAACGTGCCAAAGGCGTACTGATGGAAGTGCATGGTCTTCGCGAAGCCGATGCTTTCAACCGGATGCGGAAGACTAGCATGGACAATCGGAAGTCGATGCGTGAGGTTGCGGAAGCCATCCTTCTCACGCACGAAGTTCAATCAGGTACAACCCGCTAATTGCAATTTGCAAGCTATGGTGTCGGTGATGGCTCTGGGACGCTCGTTGGCGTCGATACCGGCCTTGCTGTGGGCGTCGGTTGCGACGTGTCAATGATCGCGACAACCACCTGTGGCAGTGCCTCGCTATACGTGATGCCAGGCGGAAGCACAACCCGCGGGCGCACCTGGTGCGCTCCAACCGGCAATCCAGTGACATCAACCACGATCGACACATCTCTGGATTCAAGTTGATCGAGTTGGGTGCGAGGTCCGGAAATCTCGAGGCTCAACGTCGCAGGATTGGCGACAACCCTGGTATTCGGGTCTCCACCGAGAACGGTAATCGGCAGATTCTCGAGCGTTCGGGGAAAGATCGTCTGTTCGACTCGCACAGACACATCAACGACAAGCGGGTCGACGGTCACTCCCTCAGGGAGACTCTCGACGTCCAGCGGGATATCTTCGACAACAGTCGTCTGGTCTAAGCCACTCGTGTTAACCGGCGTCGTGTAAATGTACGGCACCTGATCAAGCAATGCTGGGTCGCCGTCGATGATCACGTTGGCGGGGCTTGCCTGAGGCTGCCCCAGAACTGCGAAACCGTCGGCGACATCGTCACACTCACACTGAACGAAGACCGGAACTTCCTTTCCGCGAACTTCGAGGTCGATCTGAACGCGAACGCTGCTGGGTTCGAATTGAACGCCCTCGACCTCTGTGTTGTTTGCGTCGACAGCAATCGGCTCAACCAACTGCGAAAACGATTCGATTTGATCGTCTAGCTCGATCGGCGCAAGAACGCGCACGACTTGCGTGAGGTTACGTTCAGCCCCGGAGACGACGACCGAGTTCGGTTCAACTGTCGTTTTCGTGATCGAAAGGCTTCGAGCGATGTCCGCTGGTTGAAGCGCCTCGACGTCAAACGATTTCGATATGACGGTGTCCAATTCGATGGTGATTCTGGACGGATTGGACGAAACCTTCCGGATTCCGTCTGGAGCAATGATTTGAACGTCACGCTCGTAGAATCCGGGACCATCGACGCTGCTCAGATCAACTTCCGCAGTCAACGATGCTGCATCGATCGTCTGGATCACGCTGCGCGGCCCCTGGAGCGTGACATCGACGGCGGAAACCGATCCGACGATCTCAAGAGTTTCTGGAACTCCGACCGCACTCACTGGAACCTGGCTCGCGTTGTATGACTGCTCGGGATCGCGTTCATTCGTGACCCATGCCCACAGGGCAAATGCCAGGATGAATGACAGGAAGAACCGTACTGCATTCCCAGTGTCTGCAAAGCGTTTCAAACGCTCAATCATGTGGAGTCGACTTTTCTGATGGGATCGAAGACGCAGCCGGTTTCATCGGGGTTGCCGTTGACGGCGTGCCCGTGGTCGTCGCTCGCCCGTTTGACCCCGAGGATGATCCCCCTTTGAGCATCCAGAACGGGCGATTGCCATTGCCGGAATTGCCGCCGCCGGTTGGCGGTTGCGTATCTCGATCTGTAACCTTCAGCAGACTCCGAAGGGCTCGACGTAATCGCTCGGAGTCGAGATTCTCGGTGAGTCGACCACTGTGAGCGACCGAAATCCGGTTCGTTTCTTCGGAAACCACCACGGCGATGGCGTCGGATTCTTCGGTGATACCGATCGCTGCCTGGTGCCGCGTGCCGATTTTTCCTCCAGGGATCTCCCTATCGCTCAGTGGAAGGATGCAGTTTGCAGCAAGAAGTCGATTCCCACGCAGGATCACCGCACCGTCGTGGAGCGGAGAGTTTGGGAAAAAGATATTGATCAGCAGCTGTCGGCTGGCAATTGCGTCGAGCTGGACTCCGCGATCGGCGTAATCCTGCAGGCCAGTTTCGCGTTCGATGACCAGAAGAGCGCCATAGCCGATCCGGCTGAGGTGGGCGGCAGCTCGACTGATCTCGTCGATCGTCCGATCGACGTCGGTATCGACCGGCTGACCGAATGGTTTTGGGATCCAGGAACCAGTGTGACCGAGCTGTTCGAGTGCGCGGCGAAGTTCCGGCTGAAAGATAATGGGAATGGCCACGATCATCGCCGGCCACGCACGCGAAAACAGCCAGTTCAACGCTGTCAGGTCGAAAATATTCGACGCGAGCAGGACGCCGACGATCAGGATAATCAGACCGCGAATGAGTTGTGCCGCGCGTGTTCGCTGAGCAAACCAGAGAAGCCAGAAGATGATCAGCGCCACCGCGAAGATATCGACCAGGGATCTCGGGGTTAACCTGGTGAATATCCAGGGCAGTTCGGGCATGGTCCACCTATGACGTGCAGTAACGCAGTCGAGTCTCGACATTCATTGTATACGACGGATGCTCGTATAGCCCTGCGCTCGCAGCTCCGGTGGAGAATGACCGACTACTGACCTTCTGCAAGTGCAGAGAGTGCCGATTGTTTGGCGCTTAGCACCGGATCGTTAGGAGTAAACGCCGCCAGTCGCCGGTACACTCGCTCAGCCTGAGCATACTCGCCAAGTGACGTCAGCACTTCGCCGAGTTTATGGTAGGCCGACGCTTCGTTCGGGGCGAGCCCGATGATTTGGTGTAGCGCCGCGACCGCTTCATCTGGGTCTTGTTCCTTGAGCGCTATCCGGACGACCTCCCGCAATTGTTCAGTAGCCTTCTCAATCGCACCATTCATGATGCAGTGAGCCACCGCCGCATGTCGCACCGCCACGTTGTCAGGATCAGCGCCAACGGCACGGTCAAACAGGTCCATCGCTCGCCGATTGTTGCCCGTCGTGGCGGCGATTTCCGCGCCACGAGTGTACGCAGATGCAGCCGCGGTAGTTCTTCCGCGTTCGAGGTGAATATCGCCGAGTAAGCGCAATTCATGGAGTGCGTCCTCAGGCACGCCACGCTGAATGTAACCCTCAATCAGTTTCGCCTTCATTTCGACGTTGTTTGGAACGGCGGCCGAAATGTGGCGCATCGCTTCGACCATTCGCTCGATGTTTCCGGCCTGTTCGTACCGCTCTGCGATGTAGCGCAGTTCGCGCACACCCTCCGCCGTACGGCCAGCACCAACCTGTAGATCTGCAAGGCCAGTTCGAATCTCAAGGTGCTCAGGCAGTCGATCGCGAAGTTCCTGCAAATTCTGAATAGCGAGTTCGTGTTGTCCGGTTTCCCGAGCGACTTCTACGAGTTCCTGCATCAACGATTCAGCCGATACAGGTTTCGAGAAGAGGCGGCAAGTTTCAGCGAATGGCCGAACGTCAATGACAACGGCCTGGCTGACCGCGTTTGAGAGCGCTGCAATTGCCTCGACAGGAGACGTCGATCGTAGCGCGAGCCCCCGCGCGCAGGCCGCAACTAACATCTCTTGTGGGTTCGATGTTGCACGTCCCGGTGTCCCATGCCACGGAGACAGCGATGACAACGCTGACTTGGCGTCGCCACTTGCAATCTGAACGACCGCTGCCGCGAGAGCATGTTGCGGAGCCGGCATCAAATCGTATCCGGCGTTGATAGCACGCGTGAGTTCGACTTGATCGAACGGACCGCTAAGAATGCGTGCAACCGTTCGCTCAAGCCACTGGAACCAGACTTCGCGATCTTCGCTGTGGGCCAGAGAACTTCGTAGAAACAGCAAGTCGGCTTCAGCGTCCGCTGCCATGTCCTGGCTGATGACCGATCGAATTTGTTCGATGTCTCCGACGGCAACGACGGATCGGATATGCAATCGCTCGGCGTCTCGGGACAGCGGTCGCAGACGAACATACGCCCGCGCGAGATCCAACGCGACGTCAGGGTTTGCCTCGAGCGAACGCTCGATTGCTTTTGGCACAAACGGCTCAAGTTTGACGCTCCCCTTTTGTTCGAGGAGTGAGCGAGCAAGTTCGATAAGCGCGTCTGTGTCGTTCGGATTCAAGGAGACTCGCATCGACTGCGTAAGCCAGTCTCCGTCTTCGCCGATGACGTCGATGACAGATTTCAAAGACTCCAGCAGGGTGTCAGCGCCTTCATGATCGCCGAATGCACGGCGAAGTTCCACGAGGCGGATGTAGACCGGCAAGAACGTTGGCGCCAACGCGATGGCATGAAGCGTCGCATCGTGTGCTGAATTGAGTCGACCGTCGGCGATGTCGCGATCGGCTTCGTCGATCGATCGACGAACGAGACCGGTCTGTGACTCGATTCCTGGAAGCGGTCGGGTGAATTCATGAACGATGACGTCGTTTACTATCGCTGTTTCATCCGTCGCGGCAACGGAAGCCGAAACGATGACGGTATGGCCGCGAACGGATTGTATTCGCTGAAGCAGGTCGCTGGCGTCGGGGCGAGAATAGCCCGCAGTCAGTGCCTCGTGAAGCATCTCCTCCGCGTCGTCGATCATTCCGCGCTCGAAATATGTAGTGGCGAGACTCACCATGTCACGCAATTCGAACGACTCATTCGGGTCGCTTGAATGTGCCGGCGTTCCGTTGAACGGGACAACCTCGGCAGGCTGTTTGCCATCATTCTGTAACAGATACATCTCACCCTGCGGGCGAAAGTCATCTCGCGATTGGCTTGCTGCGTCACGAGTCGTCATATGGGCGCCGCTCATCCTGCCTCCAGCACTCATGGCTCGGATGGACGACGACGTCCATCCGCAGTCAGA
>JBGSWU010000172.1:0-6554 GCA_041751795.1 Thermomicrobiales bacterium | reverse complement strand
CAGTGACCGCGATACAGGACAAGGAGTTCGACATCGTCTTCTGCCGCAAGCGCATTGCAGAAGACGCAACCTGGTTGTCGCTCACCACCGACATATGACATTCGCCATGGTGTCCAGAGCCGTTCCACCAGGAATATCCTTTCGCCGATCCACGGCAGAAATCCGATGATAGCAAATCAGCCGAACTTGCCTGGTTGGCCAGCTCGATTTAGCGTACGTTCGCGGCGCGAGCGGGCCGAGATTCCTCTCGGATTGTGCTATACTCGGCGGTCAGGCGAAATGGGGCGACCAGAACCGCAGGTTCTGCGTTGATACCGCCTGCTCATGGTCCAGCGCGGATCATATGGAGGGATACACACCAGTTTGGCGTCGAACGGACGAAATGAACATCCATCTGTCGGGGATGCACCACGCTGGTTGATCGTCGCCGCCCGGATGGCGTCTGACGCGGGACTCGTCATTCTCGGCTTCTGGCTCGCCTACTGGTTGCGATACACCCTCAATGTAGGCGGTACCGTATCTGCGGCGTCACAGCAGCCGTTCTCATTCTTCTACGGAAAGATTCTGATCCTCGCTCTCGTGGTCGTTGCGTTGTTCCAGATTCGTGGGTTCTATCGCCTGCCGCGTTGGACGACGCTGCTCGATGAAGTATCAATGGTCACCAACACCATCACGACGTCGATGGCACTCGTTATCCTGTATTCGTTCCTTCAAAGATTTTACCCATCGCGACTGGTCTTTATCCTTGCCTGGATCGTCATCATTGCGCTACTGATCTCCAAGCGATTTGTCGTCCGTGTCGTCCGCGAACGCTTATGGTTGCGGGGGATCGGTGTCGATCGCGTGTTGATCGTTGGTGCCGGACGCGCTGGTCAGCGAATGATGCAGTGGTTGTTCGGGCAGCCGCAACTGGGCTATCAGGTCGTTGGTTATATCGACGATGATCTGATGTATCAGGACCTTGCGATTGCGACCCAGCGCAGAGTCGAGCGACCAAACTATCTCGGCACAAGTTCCGACATCCTCGAGGTTGTCCGACGACACGGTGTCACCGAGGTCATCATCGCGCTTCCGCCGACCGCGCACGAACAGATGATGTGGATCGTGAACCAATGCCGGGCAGATGACATTGAGTTCAAGCTCGTCCCCGACCTGTTCGAGTTAGCACTCGACAGCGTCAATATTCATGAGGTCGCTGGACTGCCACTCATCGGATTGAAACCTGCGCGAATTTCCGGTTGGAACTTCGTGATCAAGCGGACCATGGACATCGTTCTCTCGCTTACGGTCCTGTCGGTCGGTTTGATCGTAATGCTACCCGTTGCGATTGCAATCAAACTCGACTCTCCCGGTCCGATTCTGTTTCGTCAGGAGCGAGTCGGACGCGATGGACGACGGTTCGTCTGCTTTAAGTTTCGAACGATGGTGCGTGATGCCGAGAGCATGCGCGATGAGTTGTTGAAACTCGGGAACGTCGACCTACGTTTGATCAAGAACCCGAACGACCCTCGGCGGACTCGCGTCGGCAAGTTTCTCCGGAAGTTCAGCCTCGACGAACTCCCGCAGTTCATCAACGTCCTCGTAGGTGAGATGAGCATTGTCGGGCCACGTCCTCCTGTACCTGCCGAAGTCGCGGAATACGACGAATGGCACCGTGGACGACTTCTTGTGACGCCCGGACTCACCGGACTCTGGCAGGTAAGCGGTCGTAGCAATCTAACGTTTGACGAGATGGTCCGACTCGACTTGTATTACGCAGAGCACTGGGCGCCGTGGCTCGACATCAAGATCATTCTCCGGACGATTCCGGCTATCGTGACGGCGCGCGGTGCGTACTGAGTGCGCCGAAATGGCTCATCGATCGTCGGATGTGCTGACCACACCGCGGATCTGCGGACGAACGGTGCTCGTTCACGATTATCTGAACCAATACGGCGGTGCGGAACGCCTGCTGGAAGTGCTCCACGATCTCGCACCGAACGCCCCCGTGTACACCTCGATCTACGATGCCGATGCCATGCCAGAGGCGTACCGCAACTGGGACATTCGGCGGACGTGGATTGAGCGGATACCTGGCGTTCGTCAGCACCATCAACGAGCGCTGCCAATGTATCCGCTAGCATTCGAAACACTTCGCGTACCGGACTGCGATCTCGTGCTGTCATCGTCGAGCGCATTTGCGAAGATGGTTCGGCCACCGGAACGTGCGGTTCACATCTGCTACACCCACTCGCCGATGCGATTCGCCTGGAACCTTGAGGCCTATGTTGCGCGGGAGCGACTCCCGAGTTCCGCAGTGACGGCGTTGCGACCATTGATGGCAATGTTTCGCCAGCGCGACAGGGTAACCGCCAACCGAGTTGATCGTTTCGTCGCAAACTCTTCGGTTGTTCGTGATCGGATCCGTGCGTACTGGCAACGTGACGCAACCATCATCCACCCGCCAGTCGATGTCGATGCGTTTGAACCTGGCCCTCGGAGTCGTTCCGACGATTATTTCCTGATGGTGACGCGGCTGGTACCGTACAAGCGCTTGGACCTCGCAATCGAGGCGTGCAATACATTGCAACTACCGCTTTGGATTGTCGGAGACGGTCGCGACAGAGCGTCGCTCGAAGCATCAGCGGGACCGACAATTCGGTTTCTCGGACGTGTTAGCGACGACGAGCGCCGGGAGTTGTACGCTGGTTGCCGCGGATCGATCTTCATGTCCGAGGATGACTTCGGGATCGCCCAGGTCGAATCACAGGCAGCAGGCCGACCAGTCGTCGCGCTCGCGGCTGGTGGCGCGGTCGACACGGTGATCGACGGTGTAACCGGTATCCACGTTCGGGAACAGACGGTGGAGAGTCTGGTCGATGCCCTGTCGCGATTTGAGCGGACGGACTTCGACACTGACCGCATGGTGTCGCACGCACGGACGTTTTCCCGCTCCCGCTTCGAGGATGAGATGATTTCACTGATTGAGGAAACGATGGCCAGCAAGACAGCCGGGGATCGGCGCCAATGGAACTGAGAGCCTACTGGCAGGCGATCAAGCGTCGATGGTCGGTCATGCTGATCCTGCCATTGCTGGTTGGACTACTGGCAATCGTCCAGGAAGTCACGCGGGACACGGTCTATGCCACGCACGCCAAGCTCCGAATCATCAGCGAACAACTCGACGGCGATTTTACGGATTACCCGGCGGACGACAACTTCATCGCCAGCGAGTATGCAATCGATGACATGGTCGCAGCGGTGGAAGGCAATGTTTTTGCCGCCGCTGTCGCGGAAAGCGTTAGCGCTTCCGGGATTGAGATCGGCATTGACGAAGTGCAATCAGCGATTACCGCTGAGCGCGAGCACCGCGTGCTGACGGTAACCGTTAGCTCAACCGATCCGGACCGGGCGGAAGCAATCGCGAGGGAAGCTACGGCTGAACTTGAAGCAGACGCGTTCGCGTATATCGGTCTGCCGTCGCCAGACGCGGGTTCGGTCGTTCGCGTTGTCGATCAACCTGGCACCGCAAACCCAGACACGACTCGCGCGCGCCTTCTGCTGATTCTCCAAGTCATCGCCGCAGCCGGAGCGGGTGTGTTGATCGGTTTCCTCGTCGAGTATCTGGATGACACGATGCACGATGGTGAAACCGTCGCGGCGACGTTGAAGGTCCCACATCTTGCAAGCGTGCCAGCGGAGCGTCAAGGGTGATGCGCCCTGAGGAAATCGCACTTTCACTGCTGCGTTGGTGGTGGATCGTTGCGTTGGCCGCCATCGCCGCCTCACTGGTCGCGTTCGTCGCGACAAGCAGCCAGCCAATGACGTACACAGTTAGCACACGGGTCATGGCCATCGCCGAACCGCCTGACTACTGGATGGATCTCTACGCGAAAAATCGGCTGGCCTCCTACAAAGACCTCATCAACAATTGGGAGTTCGTTCGCTGGTCACTTGAGAATGTTGGTTCGGATATTGATCCCGGGCTCGCGCAAAGCAAACTTGCTCTCGGACACAATCCTGATTCGAACATTGTTCAGATCGTGGCAAACGACACCGATCCCGTCCGAGCAGCCACGATCGTTAACGCGCTGGCAGACGGGTTCGTTGTCCGGAACGCAGAAGAAAACGTAGAGCTTCTCAATCGACCCCGGCCTGAGGACGCGTCGTTGCCGCTGACGGTAACGATGCTCAAACTGGAATCACCCGGCCCACCTCAAACAGCCAGTGGGCCACGCGTCCGAGTCAATACGCTCGCGGCAGGGGTTCTCGGTGCCGTCGCGGGACTGATGCTGGCGTTCGCGTTGCTGTATCTCGATGACACGTTGAAACAATCTGAAGATCTCGATCGATATCTCGAATTACCCGTACTCGCCATCGTTCCTGAAAGCAACGAGAGTGGAGTTGTCAGTAAAGGACAGACAGGATGAGCGCGCCAGTGGACCAAAAGACGACGCCACCGCGAACAGATCCCAGGATCGACGAATCATTTCGCTCGCTTCGAGCGACAGTGAAGTTCGCGACCGGCGAACGACCGATCCGTTCGGTTCTCGTCGTCGATGTCGATCGAGAAACGCCAAGTGGAGTCGCTGAACGGCTCGCGACGGCATTTGCGGAAGCAGGCGACTCGTGTGTCCTGATTGACACCGACTCACGTGCCACGACCGATCGTGATCCCGGATTGTTCGACCTGATGTCTGGGAGTGGATCCGTTGAATCGGTTGGTCGGACGGACGACTCTCTCCGTCTGGTACGTGTCTCACCAGGCACGGCCAGCTATCCCGATTCGCTTGCAGGATCTCAGTTTGGGAATGCTGTTGAAAGCCTGGTTGATGCGCACGGCGTCGCCGTCTTCTCATGCGCGTCACTTCCCCGCTTTGCCGATGCGTTGGCGATCGCGCCGCGCGTCGACGCGGTCATCATGGTCGTCACATCGGGCGGCACACGGCGTCCTCGTGCAATCGATGCACGGGACGCGCTTGATCGCGTCGGCGCACGCATTCTCGGCGTCGTCATGGTCGAGGGCCAGAAGCGCAGGTTCTGGTAACACGGTATCCATTTTCGCAATTGACGGCCTGCCCGCCAATCGTGACTGCTCGTGCTACACTGCGCCCATCCGCAGATGAATCCTCCCGCGCCCACATCGTCGTGGCACGGGCGTGTGCCTGCGTAAGATGGAGGATGCAGCGTGCTGGCAAAGGTCCTAAGTTGCGCGACGGTCGGGCTCGACGGAGCACTCGTCGAAGTCGAGGTGTTCGCCAACTCCCCAGGTGGGACTCCCGGTATCGTCGTCGTCGGCCTCCCGGATGCTGCCGTCCAGGAATCCCGCGAACGTGTCCGAGCCGCGATCCGTAGCAGCGGTGGCCGTGTTCCGCTGGGTCGAATCATCGTTAATCTCGCTCCCGCTGACCTGCGCAAAGAGGGCCCCGCTTACGACTTGCCGATAGCACTCGGATTGCTGATCGCTGGTGGTTCGTTGCAGGTCGATCTCGACGATGCGGTCGTCCTCGGAGAACTGTCGCTCGATGGCGGTGTCCGACACACAACCGGCGTCCTGCCGATGGTCGCGTTGGCTGCGCGAGCCGGACTCCGGCGCGCATTCGTGCCATTCGACGATGCGGACGAAGCGGCACTCGTTGATGGGATCGAGATTTATCCCGTCGATACGCTCGCGGGATTGATCAAACACCTCAATGGGAGCGCTCCCATCCCGCCGTACTACGGGAAGCGTGACGACGGCACGTCGTTTGAGCCGCTTGCGACCGACTTTGCCGTCATTCGCGGTCAGGAGCAGGTCAAGCGTGGACTCGAGGTCGCGGCTGCAGGCGGGCACAACTGCCTGATGACCGGCCCACCTGGTACCGGCAAGACGCTTCTGGCGCGGGCGCTGCCATCGATACTGCCGCCGCTGGCTCGCGATGATGCAATCGAAGTCTCCAAGATTTACTCAGTCGCCGGAATGCTTCCGTCGGGCCAGCCGCTCATCCGTGAACGACCGTTTCGCTCGCCTCATCACACCGTTTCGTACGCAGGTCTCGTTGGAGGAGGGCGTTTTCCACGTCCCGGTGAAATCAGCCTTGCCCATCGTGGAGTGCTGTTTCTCGACGAGTTGCCAGAGTTCGGTCAAAACGTCCTCGAGGTCCTTCGACAACCGCTGGAAGACCGAATCGTCACGATCTCGCGCGCGAGCGGCGCGATCACCTACCCCGCCAATTTCATTCTGATCAGCGCGATGAATCCGTGTCCCTGCGGCTATTCTGGCGATCCGGTCCTCCAGCGGCTGGCGCAGAACTTCGAGGACGTTCTGGCCGAACTCAGGCAACTCATCCAGAAACAGCACGCCGCGATGGGCCAGGCTGATCTCGCCCGGCCGCGGGAAGCGCCCACCACCAACCAGTCCCGCGTACGACACTGTGTGGTGCGGTGACCGGAACGGACGCTCGCGGATCAGCGGCTGGCCCGACGGCAGCATCCCGGCGACCGAATAGATCTTCGAGACCTCAATCGCGTCATCGCGCGCCAGCGGCGGCAGAATCGACGGCAGAGCCCGCGCCAACAGCGTCTTGCCGGTTCCT
>JBGSWU010000171.1:0-8791 GCA_041751795.1 Thermomicrobiales bacterium | reverse complement strand
AAGTACCAAATCGACTGGGGTGATCGCGTCATGCACCCGTATATCGCTCCGCCGGTACTGGGTATCCTGTCAATTCCGCTCCTGGTTCTCGGACCGACGCTCGCATACGCCGTCTGGTTCCTTCTGAATCTCGCCGCAGTTGCACTCGGGATCTGGCTGCTTAGTCGGCGACTTGCGGCTGGATGGCACGGCCCGCTCGTCGTCTTGATGGGTTCCCTGCCGCTGTTCATGGTATTGATGCTGGGGCAGGTCGAGGGGTTGTTGTTCCTCGCCTTTGTGGTCTTCGCCCTGGAACTACGAGAAGGTCGCGAGATCCGCGCTGGCCTTGCGTTGGCCGTATTTGCGATCAAGCCGCCCTTGTTAATTGCGCCATTGCTTTATCTGGCAGTTACCGGTCGGCGTCGTGCAACCTGGACGGCGATTCTTGCGGTCGCTGGGCAAGCGCTTATGTCAATGGCACTTGTCGGGCCAAAAGGAATTCGTGAGTTCATTGAGTTGTCGCAGCGGTTGTCCGGCCCTGATGGGACTCGGGTAACGAACGTCTGGGGCATGGTGAATATCCGCTCCGTCGTCGTCCGGACGATCCCGGAAGATAGCCATCTACTCGCGAATGCGATGATCGTTGTCCTGACAGGGATGACGCTCGGGGTTGCGTGCTGGTTCTGGCGACGGTCCGGAAGTGATGCGGTGAGCCTGCCATGTCTTGCCCTGCTCTCGGTGACAACCGTTCTAACGTCATATCACGCCCTGTATCACACCACTTTCATCGCGTTGCTTGGAGTCGTGCTGCTAGTCGCCCATGCGATGAGTCAACGAGATGACACGCGCGTTGAGCGTCTCACTGTCTTCAGCTGGACGATGTTCTCGTTTCTACCACTGATCGCCTTCGTCTTCGTTCAAACGTCGACAGTACCGGCCGTCATTGGTGTTGTCGGAGTGCTGATGTTGTGGGGCATCGCGGCTGGATCGGTCGCCCAGCAGATTGCGACCGCTGAAGCAGAAACGCGCCCATCTTCGGCAGCACTTCGACCCTGGTACGTGGTCGTCCGGGAGTAACTTCACCGATTAACTCGAAACTCCAGTCGAGTCTGGCGCCATGAGCAAATGCCATCGCCTTTCGAGCGATGGCATTTTAGTGTTGTCGCGTTACGAAGCCTCATTATGCCGCGAGGAGTTCCGTTCGATCGTCGAGCGTACCGAGTTCTCGCATGACCAGCGCACGATGCTTACAGTACGGAAGAAACTCGCTGGCGCGGCACGAACACAGCAGATCGCGATCGTACGCAGTCACTTCGTAGGCAACAGTGGGGTTACTGCTGCTACTAACGACCCAGTATCGCGGATCGCCATTGAGCCGATAGGCGCGGAGGCGTTCTTTGCCTGCTTTCGCTGCCATCCGTCGCCAGGTTTCGAGCGGGGTTACCGTCCCAATTCGCGTTATCGTCATCACATCCCGCTTTCGTGTACAACGTCGTACATTTGTTCGAATTATACTCGCTTCGGCCTGTGACATCAAGTCAGTTTTCCTATTCCTGTGCGGAAATCGATCGACTCCCAGCGGCCAAAATCAGTGTGATTGGCGATTGCCCTGATATACTCAAACTGGCGAACGCCCCTTTGGCAATCAGGCCATGGTCGGCGTCTCAACTCACTTCTGGACGATCCTCGATTGATCCTGTCCTGCGCTGAAAGAACATCCAGAGCGCGAACAGAGCAGCGTCGAGGGCGGCACCATTTGTCGCGGCACGAATCGCCGCATGCAGGGACGGGAGCAACAGCGCGGTATGGCGGAGGAGCAAGGATATGACGTCGCATTACTGGGCGGCGGCACGGGCGGGTACGTCGCCGCGATCCGAGCATCGCAACTCGGATTAAAGACGGTCGTTATCGAGAAGGATCTCGTCGGTGGCACCTGCGTCCATCGCGGGTGCATACCAGCGAAAGCGCTGCTCAAGGCCGCCTCGGTTGCGACACTCGTCAAGGACGCCAAGGAGTTTGGCGTCACCCCCGGCGACATTTCGCTCGATTACACGACGTCCATGTCACGCGCCAGAAAAGTCGTCGACCAGAACTACAAGGGCATTCAGTTCCTGTTCAAGAAACACAAGATTGATGTCGTTGAAGGCTGGGGAACGATCACCGGTCCTGGTGTGATCAGTGTCGAGAAGGACGGAAAGACCACCGAGGTTCGGGCGCGTAACATCGTCATCGACACCGGTTCAACGCCTCGACCGATTGATGGCATTCAGGTAGATGGCAAGCGTGTCTTTACATCCGACCACGCAACGACCGAGCCATTCCTGCCGAAGCGCGTCATCGTTCGTGGTGGCGGCGCGACGGGTCTTGAGTTTGCCAGTGTCTATCGCGAGTTCGACTGCGAAGTTACACTCGTTGGTCGCGTCGCACCGAACGAAGACGCAGACGTGCAGAAGGATCTCGCGCGTGCGTTCCAGCGTCAAGGAATTCGTGTGCTGTCGAATGTCCGGCCCTCCGCCAACGACTTCGAGATCAGCGACGATGGCGTCAAGTTGAAAATTAACGCTGACGGCAAAGACGAGACGATTGAAGCTGACGCGCTGCTTGTCGCAATTGGCCGTTACGGCAACACTGAGGGATTTGGTCTCGAGAAACTCGGTGTGAACGTCGAGAACGGCTATATCGTCGTTGACGACTTCATGCGCACAAACGTTGAGAACGTCTTCGCCATCGGTGACGTCACCGGACTTCAGCAACTCGCTCACACTGCCATGCATCAGGGTGTTGTCGCAGTCGAGGTGATCGCTGGCCACAAGCCGGAAGTTCTCGATTACAACAAGATCCCGTGGGTGACGTACTGCCATCCCGAGATCGGCTCAGTTGGACTGACCGAAGCGAAGGCACGCGACGCAGGGTTCAATATCAAGATCGGAAAGTTCCCGCTTTCGGCCAACGGCAAGGCGCGTGTCGAGAACGAGACGGTTGGATTCGCCAAGATGGTCGTCGATGCTGACACTGACCAGATTCTTGGCATTCACCTGTTGGGCGGCCACGCTACCGAACTGATCAGCGTCGGTGGATTAGCGATGCTGTTCGAAGCGACGGCGTGGGAACTTGGAATTACGACGTTCCCGCACCCGACGATTTCTGAGGTGCTGCACGAGGCTGCACTCGACTCCGACGGAATCGCCCTGCACTTTTAGTCGTTCGCACGTATTGTCCCGATGGGCGGCACAGGATGTGCGCCCTGAGACGCAGGTCATAAGGAGGCAAAGCCGAGCAAAGCGAGACGGCCCGATCGATGGGCTGGACGCGAACACGAACAGGCGGACCGCCAGCGCGACGCGCGTATCGCGCATGACGAGACGCTCCCGTACCGTGCTAACGCTCGATTGATGACCCGGTCCAACGAGGGGCTGGGACAGCGAAGGAGGCACCAGATGGGGCGAACTGAATCCGGAAAGCCCGGAGGTCCGGCGACAGCCACTCGCGACGTTGTGGAAGGGCTATCACCGGAAGACATGCGTCAGATGTACGAGACGATGCTGCTCGCGCGTCAACTTGACGAACGCATGTGGCTCATGAACCGGGCCGGGCGAGCGCCGTTCATCATCTCGGTTCAGGGGCATGAAGGTGCCCAAGCCGGGATGGGTTTCGCGCTCGACACGTCGAAAGACTGGCTGCTCCCCTACTATCGCGATCTCGCGCTCGTTCTGCACTTTGGCATGACTCCGCGCGAAATGATGATGTCGTTCCTATCGCGCAAAGGAGAACCGAGTAGCGGCGCGAAGCAGATGCCTGGTCACTACGGCTCGCGCCGCCATCGGATTATGACGAGTTCTTCCCCTGTCGGGACGCAGTTCGCCCAGGCTCCCGGTGTTGCGCTCGCAGCGAGAATGCGCGGCGAAGACACTGTCGTCGTCACGAGCATCGGCGAGGGTGGCACTGCTCAAGGTGATGTGCATGAGGGCATGAACTGGGCCAGTATCTACAAGCTTGGCGTCATCTTTTTCGTCCAGAACAATCACTACGCGATCTCAGTTCCGCAGGAAAAAGAGATGGCGATCGAGAAGGTTTCCGATCGTGCCGCCGCGTACGGCATGGCAGGCGTCACCGTGGACGGTGGAGACGCGATCGATGTGTATGTCAAGGCTCGGGAAGCCGTCGAGCGTGCCCGGCGTGGAGACGGCCCCACCCTCTTCGAGGCGAGTGTCGACCGCCTGACTCCCCACTCCTCCGATGATGACGATCGTTTTTACCGCTCCCGTGAGGAAGTCGCATCATACCGCGAGCGAGATCCGATCACTGTCACAGCCCAGCGTTTGAAGGATATGGGCGTCCTGTCCGACGAGCAGGAGCACGAAATCCGCAATCGCGTCAAAGCGGCAGTAAACGACGCTACTGATTTCGCCGAATCGGCCCCGCCACCGGATCCTGAAGAAGCGTTCACAGATGTGTACGCGCCCGATGGTGCACGCGTGTAGTTGGCGCGATCCACGCTGCATTCGGTCTGCGAACATCGCTGACGATGCAGATCACCTTTCTGTTGAATTGAAACGAAAGGATTCGGTTGTGGCAACGAAGCTGCTGATCGAGGCGATCCGCGAAGGATTGATGCAGGAGATGGAGGCCGACGAACGTGTCTTCATCCTCGGCGAGGATGTTGGCACACGTGGCGGGGTGTTTCGGGTCACCGAGGGTTTGTTAGACAAGTTCGGCGAAACGCGTGTCATAGACTCACCGCTGGCTGAATCGTCAATCGTTGGCGTTGCTATCGGAGCAGCTGCCAATGGCATGTTGCCTGTTGCCGAGATTCAGTTTCTCGACTTTATTCATCCCGCGATGAACCAGATCATGAGCGAGGCGGCCAAGTTCCGCTATCGATCTGGTGGTGATTTCGGATGTCCAATCGTCATTCGATCTCCATACGGTGGTGGAATCCACGGAGCGCTGTACCACTCACAGTCGATTGAGGCGCTGTTCACACATACACCCGGCTTGAAAGTTGTGGCACCCATCGATCCGTACGATGCCAAGGGGCTGCTCCGGGCGTCGATTCACGATCCTGACCCTGTCCTCTTCCTGGAGCACAAGCGCGCCTATCGTGCTGTACGTGCCGAGGTGCCGGACGAGCCGTACGATGTCCCGATCGGCAAGGCAAAGATCGTCCGCGAGGGCAGCGATATGACGATCATCTCGTGGGGCTGGTACCTGCAGGAGTCATTGCAGGCAGCTGACGAGTACATGGCGGAGCAGGACGCGAGCATCGAAGTCATCGACCAGCGCTCGTTGCGGCCTCTCGACAAGGACGCGATTCTCGAGTCAGTGATGAAGACTGGCAAGGTCATGATCGTCCACGAGGCCAACAAGTTCGGCGGCCTCGGTGGGGAGATCTCGGCGATTATCGCGGAAGACGCCTTTGCCTATCTCGATGGGCCGATTGTTCGCATTGCTGGCCCTGAAGTGCCAGCGATGCCATATGCGCCGCCGCTTGAAAAGGCATTCCTGCACGACAAGGACGATATCCGAGCCGCGATTGAGAAGCTGGCGGCGTACTAGACGGGCATCGATCTCTTGCTGAGTTGCTGAAGTGCTACAGCAATTGGAACGACACTCCCGGTCCTTTCTACGCTCGCGCGTTGCACGAATTCCGTCGTACTGGAGGCAGCATGTCCGGAGCAACCAAACAGGGAACCACGATAACAATGCCGAAACTCGGCGAAAGCGTCACTGAAGGGACGCTTGGAGCCTGGCTGAAACGTGTCGGCGATGCGGTTGATAAATACGAGCCGATGGTTGAGGTCGTCACAGATAAGGTGACGGCTGAAATTCCGGCCCCCGTTTCAGGAACGATCGTTGAGATCGTCGGTGGTGAGGGTGAAACAATTCCAGTCGGCGGCCTGATCTGTGTCATCGACGAAGGAAACGGAGCCTCCGAGACGGCATCTCCGCCCGTCGAAGATTCAACGCAGGCAGCGGCACCGGACAACGGTTCCTCCGCATCGGCGCCTTCGGCAGTTGCACCAACCCCTGAACCCCCGACTGGCTCCAGCGGAGCGATCGATCTCCGTGACGCCCGAGCACGTCACGATGAGGCGGAGTTGCTACGCGCTCGCTCGTCGCCAGTCGTCCGACGGTTGGCGGAAGAGCATGAGATCGATATTGCAGCACTTCAGGGTACCGGCGTTGGTGGACGCGTGACGAAGGCTGACATGCTCGCTGAGATCGATGCGCGTTCTCGCCAGCCTGCACCAGAGCCGCGCCCGGAACCCATAACAGCGGTACCCCAGCCTGCTACGACCAGTCAGCCTGGGCCAACAATTGCCCCGCCGATGGCAGCGCCAGGCGTTGGACAGCCGATGACGGCGCAACAGCCGGCTGCCGTCCAACTCATGCCAGGCGACGAAGTGATTGACGCGAGCGTCATGCGGCGGCAGATCGCGGACCATATGGTGCGTTCAGCGTATACGGCGCCACATGTCACCGTCTGGATGGAAGCGGACATGAGCAATGTCGTCCGCGCGCGCGAACGCTTCAAAGATGAGTTCAAGGCACGAGAGTGTACCAGCCTGACGTTCGTTCCATTCGTATTGCGCGTGCTGACGCAGGCGCTCCGCGAGCATCCGACCGTCAACGCTGCATGGGACAACGGCCGGATCATCCGTCGAAAGGCGACGAACATCGGAATTGCTGTCGCGATGGATGATGGCCTGATTGTGCCGGTGATTCACAACGCTGACGAGAAGAACATCGTCGGTCTCGCCCGGGCGGTCAGTGATCTCGCGACACGGGCACGCGATAACAAGTTGCAGCCTGACGAGGTGACCAGCGGAACCTTCACGTTGAACAACCCTGGAACGCTGGGATCGCTGTTCTCGACGCCGATCATCGTCCAGCCACAGGCTGCGATTCTCTCCATGGAGGCTGTCGTCAAGAAACCGGTCGTCATCGACGACGCAATAGCGATTCGACCGATGATGAATCTATCTATGTCTCTTGACCACCGGATTCTCGACGGCTTGTCGGCCACGCGATTCCTCGCTGCGGTCAAGAAGGGACTTGAAGAGTTCCCAGCAGACGCATCGATCTACTAAACGACGATTTCAGCCAACGGCGATGGGATCGCGTTCGACTGATGTACGGTCCGGTACCTGCTGTTCTCGTTGGTCTGGCAGGATATAGCCCACGCTTCGCCCGAGTCGTTTTACGCGCTGACGCGACTTCCAGAACGCATAGGGTCCTGCCAGATTCCCGGCCGTTTCGGCGGCAACAAGTGACAGCAGATACCGCTCTTTTCCGGTAAGCCCTCGTTTTACGAGGTGCAGCGTCTGACGAACGCGCCATCGAGGAAGGCGGACAAAGACATCGTAAAGGCCGCGAAGGTCTCGATCGTTGACGACCGTCGTCAGGTGATAGGCGACGTGTCCCTTGCTGTAGTTATAGATTTGGTTTCTTAGAGCAGACATATCTCTCCGGTGACGGTGCCAGACGAGCGCCCTCGGTTCGTAAACGATGGTGTAGCCGGCCAGAAGCACTTTGTAGAACACGTACGTGTCTTCGCTGCATCCGGTCGGACTGCCGGCTCCGAGTGTTTCGTCTACCATCCCAATTCTCGGATCTGCGAAGATGGTTGCGCGAAACGCAGCATTCGCAGTCGCGCCGAGCTCCCATGTGGGAGCAGCGCGTCGTCGAAATACGTTGAACCACTGTTGTCCAGCCTCGATCGGGGCGTATCCCCTGCCCAGTCCGCCGTACTGTTCGAAAAGCTGTTGAGCACGGGTGTCGAGTTCGAGCGGCAATGTGTTGCCTGTGACGACCATGACATCGGCGCGTGCGAATGGTGCGATCAGAGTTTCCAGCCATTCGGATGGCATTGTCACGTCGTCGTCAGTCGAAACGATGACATCACCGTGGCTGGCGACGATCCCGGCATTACGCGCATAGCTGAGCCCCGGAACTGGTTCGTCAATCAGGCGCACGCTCGGAAATTCAGCGACGACCGGTGGAGTCAAACCGGATGCTGGGCGGTTATCAACGACGATGATCTCCACGGATCGCGAGGTTTGCTGAGCAGTCAGCGATTTGAGACACGCTCGTAAATCGTTAGGTCGGTCGCAAGTGGCGACGATAATGGACACCGCGATGCTGAGAGGCAACTGCGGCAGTTCACGATCGAGCTGACGGGCCGGAAGCAACTGTTCGATGATAGCCTGGCGAGCGTCTGTCCAACCTTTCCAGGTATTGTGAGGCTCACGACTGATTACGAGTGCCTGTTGCATGTGAGAAGCAAGGGCTTCACAAATTCGGACAGCACTGAGCGGCTTGCCGAAACTTGGAATCGCGATATCACCCAGGGGACGTGTGCCGCGTGTAGCCACGAGTCTCACCGAGTCATAGTCAGCAATATCGTCGATGCTCGATAGTGGAATGGCGATATCTATGGTTCGTACCGCTACGCGTTTTGACTGTCGATGCACCGGTGGTCGTGATTGCCGTTTCTGTGCCGGTAACGTCAGAACAGGTCCGTATTTGTTGACTGCCTTTGCGATGCGCCTTGCATCGCGCCGAGCCTGTTGATATCGGGTCAGACCGACAAAACATCCCTTCAGTTCTGCGAGAATAAGGTCTCGTGGGAATCTGGATGGTCGAATGTACGACTTGATAAGTCGCCGCGCATTCCACCACCAGAACCACCAAACTCCAAGGCGGAGCGCTGGACCACGCTCGTCCGAATACGTCAGCGCGGCCTTGACGAGGTGCGAATACAGTCCGATCCCATTGTTAGCCAACTGCGTTTGCAGACGATCGTACTCGC
>JBGSWU010000170.1:0-2257 GCA_041751795.1 Thermomicrobiales bacterium | reverse complement strand
CCCGGGTTGGAGCTGCTCGCGGACGGAATCCACGGGCCGACGATCGTAAGCACTTCGTCTGGCGTGCGCGGCGTTGCGAACGCGGCTGGGGAGAAGAGTGTCGCGCCTGGGGAGACGAGGTCGGCCAGAGCGGCCGCGTGCATCGCCTCGTTGGCGTGGATGCTGAGCGCTGCGGAGAGAACGTCCGGATTCTTCACCGAACCAGCAGCACCATGGTAGGCGCTGGCGCCGACAGCCTCAACCTGCTGGAAGAACTTGACGACCTCAGCCGGATCAGTCGGAACGCCTGAGAAATCAAAGGCAGGCTTGGCGACCGGTGTTCCACCCAATGCGGTGATTGTCTGGGTGATCGCTGCGACATGCTCCTGCTCGTGCGCGCCAAACGCCTTGAAATAGGTAGCAGCGCGACCGCTGAGCATACCGGCATCGTTGATCGCCTTGTAGGCATCAGCTTCGAGATATTCGAGGGTGAGAGCGTAGTTCAGAATATCTAGGTCGCTGTCGAGCGGTGCTGCTTCAGCAGTCTGCAGGTTCAACAACATGAACTTGCCACCGTTGGTGCCGAGCGCGCTGAGGGCCATCGCACCAGCGCCCATCGCCAGGGTGCCCTTGAGCATCGAGCGGCGGGACATTTGGCGGTTCATCATTGCGGCGGTGCGATCGTTGTTCGATCGTGAAAACATTAGTGTTCTCCTTGTGCTTACGAAATTCGAGCGAATCAGCATTCGTCGTCAGAGTTCAATGATCCGGGGTTAGCGGTCCTTATGCCTCTGGGCCAAGTAGCGGCGTAACGGCGTCAAGGACGTCGGCTGGCGCCAGGGCTTCAGGGAATGCGTTTGGAACGGGATTGGCGTCCGGATCGATCAGGACGCGGACGATCGCGACGTGATTCGCCTCGGTCTGGACGATCGCACCAGCGGTCGTGAGGATGCTCTTGTCGGTTATTTCGTTGCCTGCTCCGTTGTAGGCAGCAACTCCAGTCGCCTCAAGCGTTTCCGCAGCAGCAAGAATTCCGTCGACAGTGCTCAGGTCGCCAAGTGCGTCGAAGTTGTATGAAGCACGAGCCGCGACGGGTGTGCCGCCGGCACCAGAAATCGCTTGGGTGAGCGCAGTCACGTGGGCATTCTCATGCTCGCCGATTGTCGCGAAATACTTCGCGGCGTCACCTGTCAGGACGCCTGCGGCGTTGATCTGCTCGTAGAACGCTGCTTCCAGATGTTCGAGGGTCAGGGCGTAGTTCAGGACTTCGAGATCGTCCGTAAAGAACGGTGCTGCCATTGGGATTCCTCCTCATAGTTCGCTGGCCGCGTCGTATCCATGGCGTGCTTGAAAGGCATCGCTTATGAATTCGAGTTGTTCGCGGGAAGCGCGACGAACTGTCTTCGCGAACTACTACGGAAGACAATCGTGGATGGATGAATCCCAGGTCGGGGAAGTTTTCACGGGCGAAAGACGCACGAACGCCAGCGACAATCGGGCTGCCTATGCTGCCCTCTCGTCACTGGCATTCGCACAAACGCGAAATAGTCAGATCATGACATGAATCCATACGTGTCAACGCAGTGACGCATCACAAACCCATTACAGATACTGACTCGGTGTCAATCAACGATGGTCCTTCGGATCAACCGGTGTCGCGATCGGCACGATCGCAACATCACCGATGTTTGACACGGTGTATGCGCGGACTCCACCGTAGGGGATGTGATGTTGCTCCAGGAGCAACTGGGTTTTCGACTCCATGCCATCTGGGACGTAGACGAAGAAGTGTCTCGATCCGCTTGTCGGGTGCTGCCGGGAGTGTTCGGCAAATGTCCGCCATTTATCGATCAGGTGATCGCCGGTTTCGACTTCAACTTCGCCGATCTCGACGACCTGATCCGTTCGTAAATCGACGATAACGATATCTGGGTGATACGTCGATCCGCCGTCCTCGATTCCGCGTTGCCGCTCCGTCTCGTTGGTAATCGTGACGTACTCGGCGGGCCAGTCGGTCTGGTCCGGAAACGGGAATCGATTCTGCGCGACGCAGCGAACAACGTTGTCATGGACGTCAGATGAAATGTGAACGGGCTGGGACATGTGGGTTCTCCTGCAGCGTTGTCGAATACGACTGTTCAGTACATTGCCGTTGCCAGCGGGTGGGTAACCCGGTGGAACGTCTCCTCGATGGAGGTCCGGACATCGACGACGAACGGAACGCCGGAATCGAGGGCTTCTGCAAGTGCACCATCGAGTTTCGCGGGATCGTCAACGC
>JBGSWU010000169.1:0-8139 GCA_041751795.1 Thermomicrobiales bacterium | reverse complement strand
GACAAGGACCTGCATGAGTCCATAAATCACCAAGTATTCGGCCCCATAGGAATGCCCCTCGACAGACGCCACAACACGGCCGTCTGTGTAGGCGTCGATTGCAAGAGTGGTGTCACCAATCACATCGAGCGAACTGCAGAGCTGAAACCATTTGCCAATGTCACGCATAAGCAGGTGGCGCGTCCGTGGCTCGCTGATGAGATTTCTGACTTCGATCTCTAGTTCCCGAATCACGAAACACACTCATCAACCTGTAGCTCGGCGAAGTCAACGAGCGGACCGTCGAAGTCGTCTGGGACAATCAGCAGACCCTTCGCGCTACCGAACTCGCGAGGCTTGCGTGGCTCACGCGCTGGTTCGACCACGAGACGTACGACCTGACGGTCATGCTCACCATCGGTCGTAATGACGACATCCTCACCGCGCAATGCTGCCTCGATCAAATCGTGAAGTCGGGCCTGCCCTTCGTCGATTGTTGTCCGAATCATCGGCAGTCTCCGTTGATCGTTCGTTGAGTATTGATGTGATTGTAACCGTAACATCGGGCTCAATGAGGGCAGTCAGCGTCGGTCGTGTTCTCAACGACTGAAGGTCCCGGATCATGCCAACGGCAGATCCATCCATCGGCGCTCGTGGAACGATGTCTCGACCGCGTTGATCGCTTCCTGCACCCAGGCGCCGTCGTCGAAGTTGCCCTGGTTGCGGTCGCCGCTGTCGATGATCTCGTCGCGGATCTGGTTGGAGGACTACCGCCACAGCGATACCTTCCCGATGGTGCAGCGGCGGCTGGCGAGCAGTTCTAGTAATGGAACGACAACGTGAAGTGCTGAACGCCAAGGAGCCGCTAGCGCATGGTGGCATCAGCGGCTCTGTGCTTACTTCTTGTCAGTTCGAGGCAGGAGACGATGGCGCTTGCCGCCACAGCACTCGGTTGGCGGAGGGGTGAACAGCTTCGCGACTCCACCGATCAGTGTTTCGTCGGCGCGACCAACCGTCTCCTGCCTCGATGTGCTTGCCGCACCCGAAGCGTGTGAGCGCCTACTTTAGTTTGAAGAGCGCGGTCACAAATGATCCATCACTGGTGGTGGCCGTTACAGCGTAGCACGTGCCCGCCTTCTTCGGCGTCTTCCAGTTGTAGATGAACTGCCCACTCGTCGTGTCGTAGCGCAGGCCAGTCCCGCCGGTGGCGACGATCTCCTCGATGGCGTCAGTCGGAGCGCCAGTGGCGCAGGTGATCGGTTTCGCTGACATGGTGACGATCGCCGGATCGGTCAGTTCGACGCTACCATTGAAGACCTCGAACTTGAGCGGCACCGTTGAACCACCCTTGACGGTGTTGATGACGCCGCCCATGTCAACCGGCTGGTAGAAACCCGTAAGCGTCCAAGGAATCACAGTGTAGGCGATCTCGCTTGTGGCGGGGTTGCCAGCATTGTCTGTTGCCGTCGCGGTGAGCGAGTGGGATCCCACCGCTGTGCTGTAGCCCGTCACGGCGCAGCCATCCAGTCCGGATGTCGCGTCGGTGGCGTTGCAGGTTGGGGCAGCCGGAACACTGCCAAAGACGTAACTGCCACCGTCAGCGATGCTGCCGACGACCACAATGTCCGCAGGATCCGTCGCGTCGCGCTTGATCGTCACCGACTGTGAGCCGGTCCCGCCCTCGCTGGTCGCCTCACAGGTGAACGTGATCCCGGTTGTGTCGGCTGACACACTTTCCGGACCGCAGCCTGTTTGCGAACTGATGGCCGACTCCAGATCGCTGACCGACCAGGACACGGCAACATCGCTGGTGTGCCAGCCATTATTTCCAAGCGTACCGGACACGTTTGGTGTAATCGTCGGCGGCGTCGTGTCCCCCACCTCGAAGTTGGTGAGACCGATAGCGCCTCGCACTACTTCAGTGCCATCGAAGTGGCTGCCGCTGGCGATAATCCCGAACGCATAGCCCGCGTGGACCTCGATAGAGGCCGTGCCGTTGTAGTTGAAGCCAGCAGATGGCGCGTCGCAGCAATTCACTGGGCCAGCGGCCACCAGGGTGTGTGTAATCTGACCTGATGGCCCAGTGGCGAAGACTATCAGCCCTACCTTCACCTGATAGAAGGAATGAAAGCCGCTGTAGTTCCAGTCGAAGCTTGCTGTGCCATTTTGCGCGGCTGTGACGGCAAACGTCCATTGTCCGCTAAAGCCAGGATCGAGATTGTAGCTGAACGTCGCGCTGGTCGTGGCCCCGGACGAGGGTGTGATACTGGTCGTTCCCGGTCCCGTTGCTGTCCAGTGTTGCGGCTCGTAGTCCCCCGTGAACCCAAAACTGGTCGGGGTCGCGGACGCGGTAAAGACAGTACTGGCGAGCACAAGCGCCAGGATGGCGCTGAAAAATCTCATTCGCTTCATGGATCTGCTCCTCTCGTATCGTCGCCAGGCGACAGAAGCCTGACCGACCCAGCGACATGGCTGACATGTGGTCGATTGACAGCGAGACGTGCGACGCGAGGTCACGCAGAAGGCCCAGACCGCCGACGGTGTGGGCCTGCTGGGTGTATCGGTGTCACGTTGGATCGCCGACACTCATCACTGCCGCGCAGCGAGTCGGCACTATCCGGCGGATGGTGGCCGGTATTGCACGTCGCTCGCTTTGCGCAGCGCGGCGATCGCTTCGTCACCGGTCAACAGTGGGGTGGTCTTGATGGATGTCAACGCGCCACCGCTGTAGGCTGCCAGCACGGCCGCGGACGCTTCCAGGTGACCGGGGCCCTGCGCGATGATGACGAAGTCCTGATCGCCGAAGGAGTACCAGTAGTGCTCGAACGTCACCCCCAGCGGTGCCATCATCTGCCCGACGGCCGCGATGCGGTCGGTCGGGTTCTTGATCTGTGCCGCCCAGGCCTCGGGTGTGTAGGAACCCTGAATCATGTACCAGGCCATCGTGGTGTTCCTTTCCGGTGCAATGGTCGATACGGCATTTCCGCATCACGTGATTCATGCCAACCCGCGACTACGGGTGGCCCTCTATGCTTCCTCGACGAACCAGATTTCCGGTGCGCTTGCCACACCGGCGCCAGCCATCGCCTCACGCAGCGCGTCCGACTTCGCGAACGCCTGTGCGTCATCCAGCGACGTGAAGTCGTGGAACGCGGTCACGTCGTTCTTGTTATCGACGCTGCGATACACGCCATCATTCACGACACCCATCGGGCGGCGGGTCGCGTCGAACTCGTCGTAGGCAGCGCGCCAGGTGTCGTAGTCGTTCACCATGTGTCGCACAAACATGCGTGTCATCCGGGTGTCCTTTCCTGAACGCGCAGGGTTCAGTTCGTGATCCGCATTGATCGAGGCGATCAACACCAGCGACCGTGCGCAACCAGTCATGTCTTCACACCAGCAAGGTCGTCGTTTGCCAACGGCATCTCGATCACGAGGTGGCAGTTCTTCAACGCCGCTGGCATTAGACGTAAATCTCCACGCGGGGTAGTCCTTCCACCCCGGCGTGTTGCATGGCTGCCCGGAACTCGCGGTTGGTCAGGAAGCCCTGCGCCTGGGCGACGGTTGCGAAGTGCTGCAATATCAGCACGGTGTCAGGCAGGTTGACCAACTGGTGCACCGATGCGGCCGTAACTCCCCAATCCCGCTGCACCTCTTCCAGCGTGTCATAGACAGCTCGCCAGGCTGGATAGTCCCGCACGGTATGTTGGACGGTAAGCAGCGCCATCGTTTCTCCTCCTCTTCTCATCGCGACGCGCGACTGCTTTTGACACGCCGGACGGCGACGCGAGTTGAATCTCACGCCTGTGTCCGGTCCGCGTCACTCACCCCAGACCCATCAGAGCCCGTGCGACCAACTGAACCTGGAGCGGTGCTATCCCATTACCGTGCGACACCTTGACTTTAGGAGGATTTGGGAGTCAGCGCATCGTTAGATCCACGTAATCGCGTTGACCATCTCTGTCGAGCGTTCGGTAGGTAGAACTACAGGGGCAGCCAGCTCAGTCAGCGAATGCCGTGATCGAGGGCGAAACGGATCGCCGCTCCACGCGTCGCAACGCCGAGCTTGCCGTAGATCGTCGTGAGGTGCGCGTTAATCGTGCGCGGGCTGAGACTGAGTTGCTGGGCGATCTCCGCGTTCGCGAGGCCCATAGACAGGAGACGCAGCACCTCGGCCTCCCGTACGGTCAATCCAGCGGGCAGGATCGTTGAGGAAGCGACCGAAAGGGTGGCGAGAAGCGCACCCAGCGCGTCGGCCCGAGCCAAGGTCATCTCGGCTCCCATCGGGACACAGAGCGTGCGGATAGTATCGATCTGCGCCCGTGCGGATGGGAGATGGCCCCGCAACCGGAGCAATTCCGCCAGCGCAAGCAACGTCAACGCTCGCTCGTGGCGCGCGTCACAGGCATCGGCCAGCGCCAGCGCAGCAGTCAGATGCGCCTCCGCATCAAACAACCGGTTCTCTGCGAGGTCGAGTTCGCCGAGCAGTCGGTGTGCAGCCAGCAACGCCAGGGGTTGGCGTGGTGCACCAGCCATCGCCAGCGCCTGTGTCGCCCGTGTCCGCGACTGCACGGGATCACCTATCGCCCGAAAGTAAGCCGCCCAGCTAAGATGGGCGTCAGCTTGTCCCAGGATACTGCCACTCCAGTCAAGCCATTCGTCAAGGGCGACGAGCCACTTCCGGGCCGTGTCGTGGTCGCCCGCATCAAGAGACAGCGTCACGGCGAGTGTGCGGAGCGGCAGTATGAAACCTGCGGAATTCTCGACAGCGGTGTCGGGACCGCCTGGCAGGCCGTTGCGCACCATCGTCCAAGCCAATGTGGCATTTCCCTGATGGCGCGCGAGCGGTGCCAGTAGTGTCGTGATCGCGAGCCGCATAAAGCGCACGTCGCTCTGCTCGAACATCGCGAAGGCTTCGGGCCATGCCCCTTGCAGCACGCGCGACACCACGCCGGCACTGCGGGCTGAACGCTCATCAAAGACATCGTCCAGGACAGCGAACGACGCCGATAGCTCTGCCTCCACCCACTGCCGCTCATGCGGCTGATCGGCCTGATAGGTAAGGACCACAATGACCAGTTCTTCGAAGAGCGATGCCGTGAGCATGCTGCGATGGTCACCAGCCCGAAAACTCTCACGGGCGAGGGCGAAGGCGCGCCTCGCCTCGTCCGGTTGCCCGAAAGCGGCAAACGCGTAGGCCAACCCATAGTAAGCATCACCGCGAGAACCGCTGGTTTCGGTCAGGGGCAGGCTCACAATCCGCTCGCCGAGCGCACGCGCCTGCGCGTAACGTCCGCTCTCTCCCAGCGCGAGCGTCAGTTCACCGCGCCCGTTCTGTGCGTCCAGAGAATCGCTCGTCGTGTCAATGGCCTTCAGGCGGTCGCGATCTTCCGGGGAGAGCGCGTCGAGCATCGCAATCCCAGCCTCCTCCGCTGCGATTCCCAGCCGGAAGTCGCCGCTCGTGCAGCGGAGCATTCCCTGGTAAAAGCGCGCGTAGGCGACCAGCGCGTGATCGCCTGCCGCCCGACCCAGACTCTCCGCCTCCTCCAGGGAGGCAATTTCGGCAGCGGGGTCAGCAAATCGACGCAACACCGCCAAACGAAACAGCAACCACCCGCGCTCGCTCAACGCGCTGTCGTCGCCCTCCAGGCGGGAAAGCGCTGCCTCGAATCGCAGTGTCGCGGTCCGCCAGGCGAGGGCCCGTTGGGCTCGCTCGCCAGCACGCGTCAACCAGAGGACCGCACGGGGATCACCCGCCTGGCTGAAATGGTAGGCGACAGCGTCTGGGTCGGGAGCCGTGCTCTGAGCGATCAGGGCCTCACCGATCTGACGGTGCCAGACGCGCCGTCTGGGCGGCAGAACACTCTCGTAGAGCGTCTCGCGAATCAGCGCATGGGCAAAGCTCACAGACAGACCGTCGTCCGTCGCCTCGATGACGCGGGCCTCAACACCTCGCTCGACAAGTGGCAGTAACGCTTCCTCCGTTGTCCCACCCACCGCAGCCCACAGCGTGAGTGGCACTACCTGACCGACGACCGAGGCGACGGCAAGGAGGGCGTCGGCTTCCGCACCGAGCCGGCCCAGGCGCGCATCGATCACTTGCCGCAGCAATGCGGGAATCCGGATATCCGCGAGTGTACCCAGTGCCCATGTTCCTGCCTCCGTCAGAAGCAGGGCTGTCCCTTCCAACGACCGTAACAACTCTCCGAGGAAGAACGGATTACCCTCGGCGTGTACCTGAAGGTAGACCGCCAGGCGGCGCGTGTCGTCTGGCGGCAGCCGATAGGTGTGGTCGATCAGGGTGCGGACATCGTCATCAACCAGGGGTGAAAGATCGATACGCACCGCCAGGGCTTCTCGGACAAGCACCGGCAAGAGCCAATGAAGTGGATGCTGGCGCGTCAATTCGTCACTGCGATAGGTGACGAGCAGCAGGATCGGTAGTGACGCGAGTTGACGCGCGACGAAGCGGAGAAGTTCAAGACTCGCGGTATCCGCCCAGTGCAGATCATCAAGGAGGATCACAAGCGGTCGCTCGCGCGCGTGCGCGACGAGAAACGTGCGCACCTCGCCGAAGAGCGCGGCCTGACTGGGACTGCGTGTCATGCTCGGTTCCGCAATGGCGGGCATGGCCGGGGAGTGGCCAGGGAGCGCGCCGACCTGATCGAGGACCTCAACCCATGGCCCATAGGGAGGCGTTTCAGAGCGATCGTAGCAATGACCGACGAGTACAAGCGCTCCACCGGCGCGTGCTTCCCGGCAAGCGTCTTCAGCCAGTGTGGTCTTCCCGATACCGGCCTCGCCACTGAGGATGACTAAGCATCCCTGTCCATCAAACGTCGCGCTGAGTTGCGCACGAAGGAGTCCACGCTCGCGTGATCGCCCGACGAGGAGCGGTGGTCTGCTACTGGGAGCGGTCGAGCCTGGCACACGAAATCTCCCCACAAAACAGCATGCAGATGCAGGTAGCGGTTCAAGCCAGTGGCAAATCCACCCAGCGGCGTTCGTGGAATGATGTCTCGACCGCGTTGATTGCTTCCTGGACCCAGGCGCCGTCGTCGAAGTTGCCCTGGTTGCCGTCGCCGCCGTCGATGATCTCGTCGAGGAAGTCGCGGATCAGGTTGGAGTAGAAGAGGGTGCGCCAGGATTCACGCGGGTGGCCTCCGGCGGGGTAGAAGCGCTCGGGTATCTCCACCTCGCGGAACTCGACGTCGTCGGGCGTCGCGATCTTGATCGTCTCGGCAACGCCGAACTCCTCGACCAGGCGACAGATGATCGCGCCATTGTCGCCGTAGATACGGGCTTCGGTGCCAGGGTAGTTGCCGATCGTCACCAGGCTGGTCTGAATCGAGCCGATCGCGCCGTTGGTGTACTCGTGCAGGTAGATCGTGCCGTCGTCGATGTTGACGCGGGTCATCTTGCCGGTGTCACGCACCATCCGCTCCGGGACGAAGTTGCGCATCGTGCCGATCACGCGGGAGTAGTCTGCGCCAACCCACCAGTGGCCGATGTCGATGATCGGTGCGCCGTACCCCTCCAGCGAGCGGGTCGCGATCCGTGGCGGGTTCGGCGGGTCGGGCACGCCCTGGCGCAGCGGAACCTGCGGGTCGAGCCACTGCGAGTTCTGCTCGTAGCCGTTGAAGATGAACGGCGTCCCGACGAAACCCTCCTGAATCAGCGACCAGGCGTACTGCACGCCGGGGCTGTAGCGGAAGGTGAAGCCCAGTTTCGTCTTGAGGCCCTTTCTGCGCGCCAGTTCCGCCGCGGCCCGCGTCTGGTGGAAGTCGTAGGCGACCGGCTTCTCGCACAGCACATGCTTGCCTGACTCCAGCGCCGCCCACGATAGTTCGAAGTGCGTCCGCGAGGGCGTCGCGACGTCGACGATGTCGATGTCGTCCCGGCCAACGACCGCTTGCCAGTCGCGGTTGTGCTCGGGGATGCCGAACTCCTTCGCGAAGTCGCGGGCGCGATCCTTGACCGGGTCGCAGATAACGACGATCTCGCAGCGCGGGTCGCGCAGCCAACCGGGAATGTGTGCCGTCTGCGCCCAGCGTCCGGCGCCGAGGACCGCGCCCGCGACTTCGCGCAGGAGTTCGGTATCCCCGAGCACACCCGCGACTGGCAGGCGGTCGTTGGGCGGGACGACATCGACATCGTCGA
>JBGSWU010000168.1:0-4055 GCA_041751795.1 Thermomicrobiales bacterium | reverse complement strand
ATGCGTGTTCGGGATGAGGAAACGATGGTGCTCCAATAGTAGAACTGGGCAGCCTTCTCGGCGAGTAGTCGCGCATCCGGCGAACCGTCTTCGCTCAACAACAGGGCAAGGTCGATCTGCTGCAGCGCACGTTGATATTGGTCCTCCGCATCCTGTCCCCGGCGGCGCTGCATGCGCAGGCAGACGGCGTGGAAGAGGTGTCCCTCAATCGTCTCGGGGTCGGCGTCCGAATGGACGGCGAGCGCCAGCGCGGAATACTGGCTCGCGAGCGTCCAGCGGTCCAGTGCGGCTGAGAGGCATGCGAGCGCCAGTAGCGGCTCGTAGGTCTGACCGGCGCCGAACCCTTCGACTAACTGCTCGAGAGCTGCCTGCATGTTGACGCTTCCCTGTGTCTGGACGGGCCGAACCGCGTCCCGTAGTTCCGGGGAACGGAAGCGGATCTCATACGGGAGCGCGTAGGCTGCCTCGTGCTCGGTCGCCGTCTGAGCATGGGCGGTCAGATATTGGTAGGTGAACCCGATCTGCCGTGTGAGTTCCTGGATGCGACTCCGGACATGGTCGCGTAGCACGCCAGGATCGTGGATGGACTGGAACAGGTCGATAATCACGTCCTGGTCCCGGCTGGTAGGGGAACCTGCGCGCACCACGCGACCTTCGGCCCAGAGGTCCGCGCTCAACAGTGATACCAGGGCGTGCCAGTGCCGCTTGACAATGTCGAGCGATGAATCCCGGGACTCACGGTCGAGGTCGGCCAGTTCGTTGAGCTTGGCCCAGAGGGAGTCCGGCTCAACCGTCTCGATTGGCGCCTCGGAACCTTCTTCGAGGAAGATGTTGATCGAGGATCTGAGTTCTTCGAGTCGCCGTCGGGTATCCGGCAGATCATCCAGGTCGCGGGAACGCGTCGCAACAAAGGACCTGGGGTGACGAAGCAGGTGAGGTGGTTGATTGCCCCAGAGTCCCTCTTCCAACTCCGAATCGTAGACCCGGTGCATATGCAAGCTGCGGGTTACCAGGCAGAGCTTGATTCTTGCTGGTTCGAGTTGGTGGTTCGCGGCTTCGAGCAACATCATGGCGCGTGCATCGAGGTGGCTCGCCCCTGGGGACCGGCCGTGCCGCCCAATCGTCAAGCGCTCATCCCAGCGATCGAGGGTCTCCTCGTTCAGCGGCAGATCAGCGGGGCGGAGGCTAGCCATTTCGGTTGAAATGGCTGAGAGGTCTTCAAACACGCGCTCGTGGATCAACTCCCGAAGCATCTGAAGCGGAGTGTCGCGCCGCGTGCCGATGAGTGTGAGGAGCTTCGACGCGTTGCGCTCAACGTACTCGACGATCTCTTCGTATTCCTGGGTGGTGACATCCTGAGGCGACTCCTGGAGTCTGGAGACGAGGGCGGTAATGGTCTCGGTCTCGCCCGAGCGGACGAGTTCCACAGCCTCTCGCCATGCCTCAAGCGCGCTGCTGGCAAAGTGCGTAAAGGCTCGCTCCTGGAGTTCGCGAATGTAGGCCTGAAGTTCAATAGCGTAGGGCGCCAGCAGGACAGGTTTGTTTCGCCCGAAGAGCAGCGCGTGAAACACACCGTCCTGAATTGAGCGGGCGGACTCCGCGTCGTCATCCTGAAAGATCTTCATGTCCTCGATGGAGTCGTCCGGTTCAACGTATGCCCGGATCTCTGAGAAGTCGATGGCGTAACGGACCACACCGCCAGCGATCTGATGATCGAGATCCTCAATGATCCCGTCGATGTCTCTGGCGAGCCGGCGGCAATCTGCGAGGTATCGCTCGTACGAGGCCGGTGTCAGATCGCGTGCATTCGTCTTCATGCGACCGCCTGCATTCTGGTTAGAATCGTATAGATACCATCCTCCGAAAGCTGCCGGCCGTAGATGTCACTCAATGCCACATGGACGAGCCGCTGGTCTCCGGTCGCGCTGTACGCGCGTCGAATGCGGTGGTCGGTCGTCGTCAGCTCATAGAGTATTTCTCCATCTTCACGTTTCGGCAGGTTTTCAAGCAGCGGATCGGCCGTGTCGAGCAGGATCTGGAGCAGCGGTTTCAGCGCCGCTCGATCCAGGTACGGCAGCGACTCGAGCACCGACTGCATCGACGCCGAGCGCAGCAGCGTTCGAGCCGCGTCGTGGGATACCTCCCTCAGGCGATCGACGATCGCGGACCAGCCGATGATGTGGATGAACCGCGTTGCCGTCTCCTGCGGGACTTCACGCATGAGGGTAAAGGCGGATTGCCAGCCGACTGTCGAGACCGCGTTGTGAAGCATCATTTGCATGCTATCCCCGGCGCCGTCGAACTCGTGGCGTTCGATGCTCAGATAGCGCACGAGATGTTGCGGGAATCGCTCCGGCTCGCTGGCGCAGAGACCGAGGAAGATTTCATCGGCATAGCGGTGGCTGAAGCGCTCGTCCCAGAACAGGCGTTGCAGGGTATGCCGCGCCTGCGGAACAGCATGGAAGCGGGCGATGATGGAAATCAACTCCGCAACTGTCCGGGCACCGTTGCCGGCGTCGTCGGACACGCGTTCGTCGACGATCAGTGCCCGCAGGACCGGGATGGCCTCGGTCGCGCCGATCGCGTATGCAAGATTGCCGGTTCGGACCAGCGTGGATTGGCTGTGGACACCCGCGCGCCATTGTCCTATGGCGTCAACGACCGCTGCCTTGAACTGCTCCTGCCCGGATGCCGGCAGGTTCTGAAACAGAGGTAGCAGCGTCTCAGGAGCAGGAGCAGCGTCGATATCTTCGACGACGGTGTCGTCTCTGAGCAGCCAGGTGGCGACTTCGCCGCGTTCCAGTCGCTCGCCATTGGACTCGGGCGGCGCGGTCATCGCGTCCTTCTGCGATCGCGGCTGTGCCGGTCGATCTGCCGTCGCGTTGGTCTCAGCGTCCGTTCCGACCAGTTCGGTATAGATCGCTTCACCCTTTGGCCCGAGGGTGACGATGGTGTTGCGGCCAGCCGAAATCCGGCGAATGAGATCGGTCGCTTCCATCCAGCGCAGGATGTTTGAGAGGTGGCTTTGCTTGATCCCGAGGCGCTCAGCGAGCTCGGTGGGGGTCGAGTCGCCATCGTTCAGGAGCGCCTGCAGGATCTCCTGGCCATGCGCGCGCCGCGCCTGCTGGATGACGAGGCCGGAGAGGCTTTGATCGATCGCCATCCCGGCAAGGTCCAGCAGTGAGTCGACACGTCCCATCAGGTAATTGGTGTCGAGGGTGATGTACTCATCGGTCACCTCGTCGGTCAACCGGCGGCTGATGAAGAGCAGCCCGTGCTCGTATGGCTCAACCTGCTCCTGGCGCATCGTCATGGCACTCCGGAAGAGCATGCGTGTCAGTCCGCGGAGGAGTCCGGATGCCTCGTGGCGGCGGTCGGGATCGCCGAGTGTCGCTTCCAGGTCATCGATGATGTTCGGCTGAGCGGTGCTGTCGGCTCGCCGAGGGGTCGCGCTCTCACGTCTCCGTGGCATTGATCGCCCCCTTTCCCATCGACGACCGGCGCCGAGGCTGGGCCGAATCCTCGTTGAGGCACTCATTATATCACAGTGAATTCATTACACAAGCGGCCTGACGGCACGCCGTTGCAGCGGCTCTAGCGGGAGCGGTGACGCGCCGGATCGGGCTTCACCGGAACCGAGATCGGCTTCGAGATGAGCGACGAACAATCGCCCGCATCGAGTGGATGAGCTCGGGTCTCAACCACTTTTTTCGAGCGGCGGTCTTTTTCGCGTGGCTTGACGAGCATCCCAACTGCTCGCGTCCCGGTTTTCAGGTCTTTCTTCGTAGGTTGTGAGAGGTTTGGCAAGAGCAGCGAATTGCCGACGACAATGTGGGCTCCCGTCTGTTCGGTCATTGATGAGGCGCGCTTGATCGCCCAGCGATATTCCAGCATCGGACCATCCATGACGATCACGAACACGACGCTGCAGTCCATCGCTCTGACGTAAGAACAGGCACGCTCTTCCTGGACCCAGTCCTCACAGATGATCACCGCGAATCGCCCAAGCGCTCCGTCAAAGACGAACACTTGGTCGGCGATGCTGATCGCCTCCT
>JBGSWU010000167.1:0-7236 GCA_041751795.1 Thermomicrobiales bacterium | reverse complement strand
ACAACTACTCGTCGTGGATGATTCGTTGCTGCCGACCATTCCATGGTGGCAAGTATTGTGTGACTAACTCCCGCTCCACTGACTTTCGAGCGTCAGTGGAGTAAAAGTACAAATCGACACGACCCCCGGATCGGGTAACGTCCAACACTCGCCGGTTGATCTTGCAGTTGGTAGGTTGGCCGCCCTTGTAGCAGCTCTTCGGTGAGATGTTGCCGTATCCCATGTTGAAGCGTTTACGAAAGTCGGCACACTCGCCGATGTAGTGCACGGATTCACCTACGATCAGGGCATAGACTCCTACTAACCCGTTCGCTGCAGAGATACTGAACTTGCAGAACGTTCCATGGCCATGCTCGTGCAGAGGGCAAATGTCTGCCTTCTCATACAGGTGCTGCGGGCTTATCTCGACAATCCTTCCCGACTCATCCCGACGGGGACTGAGGGACTCTGCGAAGCCGGATGCGCGCATCCGCGGGCAAATCGCCACCTGATTGGACTGTCAAGAGTCGCCTCCTTTGCGCTAAGAAATGACTGTTGGAGAATGTCTAGCGTGCGACATAAGGTTTCGGCAGCAGTCTTGCTGACCCATAGCAATCGGTCAAATGTCGATTAAACTAAGATAGGTGAAAGTGAGTCGATCACAGCACCGAACTGGGGGGATGCTGATGGAAACCCGACGCCTCGGACGCCTTGGACACGAAAGTTCGGTCATCATCTACGGCGGCGCGGCGTTGGGCCGTGTCAGCCAGGATGTCGCAGACGAATCCATCCAGCTGGCGTTGGATAGTGGGATCAACCACTTCGACACGGCAGCCAGCTACGGCGAATCCGAGCTGCGGCTTGGCCCGTGGATGCCACGCATCCGCGATCGCATCTTCCTGGCGACGAAAACGACCAAACGATCGCGCGATGAAGCGATGCGTGAAATCGAGAACTCGCTGAAGCGGCTCCAGGTGCAGTCGGTCGACCTGCTACAGCTCCATTCGATCGGAGAGATGGAACAACTCGACCTCGCGACCGGCCCTGACGGCGCCCTTGAAGCAGCGATCGCCGCCCAGGAGCAGGGGCTGATCGGCGCGATCGGCATCACAGGCCACGGCCATCAGGCACCAGCCGTTCACCTCGAAGCGCTCCGGCGCTACCCGTTCGCGACCGTCCTGACGCCGCTGAATCCGGTCCTCTACCGTGACAGCCAGTATCAAACCAACTTCGACGCGCTCGTCGCCGAGATTCGCCGCCAGGACGCCGGTTTGATGACGATCAAGGCTGTCTCCCGCCGCCCGTGGCCGGAAGCATCGGACCGAACCCACGCCACCTGGTACGAACCGCTGACCGGACAGGACCAGATCGACGCCGCCGTCGCCTTCGTCCTGGGCCACGAGACAGTGACCGGCCTCGCAACCGCAGGCGACGTTCACCTGCTCCCACTGATCATCCAGGCCGAAGCCCGCCGTCGCGAGGTTTCGCCAGCCGTGATTGACGCAGCGCTCCCGCCAGCAGTCGAGTATGTGTCGCCATTTGCGGAGGGTGGGCCGTAACTCGTTCTTCGCGCGGCCGGGGTTACTCTTTCTGGCGGGGGTCGAAGGCATCACGCAGGCCGTCGCCGAGCAGGTTGAAGGCAAGGACTGTCAGGGTGATCATGACGCCCGGGACTATCGCGATGTGAGGGTACGTGCGCATATTGACGCGCCCAGCCGAGAGATCGCCCCCCCATGATGGCGTCGGTGGTTGAACGCCAAGTCCCAGAAAGCTTAATGCCGCCTCGATGATGATGATCGAGCCGATGCCGAGTGTCGCGATGACGATAACCGAGCCAAGCACATTGGGGATGATGTGCCGGAAAATGATTCGCGCGTCATTCGCACCGACGGCCCGGGCTGAAGCAACATAGTCACGCTCCCGTAGACTGAGGACATCTGCGCGGACAACGCGAGCATAGGTCGCCCAAACCGTCGTTCCGATGACGATCGTCACCGTCTTCAAACTCGGGCCAAGAACGGCTGAGAGCGTCACGAGCAACGCGAGAATCGGGAACGCCATCAGCGTGTCGGTGATCCGCGACAACAACGAATCGACCCAGCCACCGAAGTAGCCGCCGACGGCGCCGATCGTCATTCCAATCGCAACGGCGATTCCAGTTGCGATCAGACCAACCAGCAGGGCAACGCGGGTGCCGAAGATCATCCGGCTCAGGATATCGCGGCCGATCTGGTCAAACCCGAGCGGGTGCGACCACGATGGACCTTCTCCCAGCCGCGACGTATCTACGTCGGTCGGTGAGTAGGGAGCCAGCAACGGTGCTGCAATTGCCATCACACAAAGGATCAGGATAAAGCCCAACCCGATCATCCCGGGCCGGTATCGCCGGAACCGCGCCCAGGAGCGAGACCACTCCGATCGGCTCTTGTGCCGAATCTCGACAGCTGCCAGCGGAGAACTCACTGCTGAATCGTTCGATCGAATCGCGCGCATCCTGTGAACAGCCTTCTCTATATGGAACCTAGCGCAGCCGAATGCGCGGATCAATGACGGCGTACAGCAGATCGGTCAGCAGATTCATGAGGACAACGAGCACGGCGAGCAGGAGCACGATCGCTTGAACCACCTGATAATCGAGCCGGAAGACTGAATCGATGAACAGCCGGCCGATTCCTGGCCAGGCGAAAATCGTTTCGACGATCAGCGTCCCACTCAGGAGAAACGCCAGACGTAAGCCAATCAGCGTCATGATCGGCAGCATCGCATTACGAAGAACGTGGCGAGTAATGACGACCCGATTCGCCAGCCCCTTGGCACGCGCCGTTGTGACATAATCCTGCCGAAGAATCTCCAGTGTCGAGCCGCGCGCAACTCGCGCCAACAGCGCAGTCTGCTCGGTCGCCAGAACCGCGACCGGCATGACGTAGTTCTTCCAGGAACCCGATCCGGACGACGGCAGCCAACCAAGCTTCAACGCAAAGATGATGATCAGCATCAGCGAGATCCAGAACGACGGCAGGGCAATGCCGAGCGTTGCGCCGACCATGCTCGTGTAATCGAACAGGGAATTGCGACGGACGGCAGCCGCAACGCCAACGGGGATCGCGACGGACAGTGAGATCGCAAACGCGATCGCGTTCAACTTGAGCGTGACCGGCGCAGCATCACGCAGCATATCGCTGACGGGCTGGCCGGTACGGACGATTGAGACGCCGAAATCTCCGCGCAGCATGTTCCCGGCCCAGGTGAGGTACTGCTCGTACCAGGGACGATCCAGCCCCCACTTCCGCTCAAGTGCATCGAGTTGCGCCTGGGTCAGCTGGGTGTCACCCATCATGACATCGATCGGACTTCCGGGCGCAAGTTGGAGAATTCCGAATGTCACGAAACTGATCAGGACGATCACGATCAGTCCCTGAAGCAGTCGACGAATAACGTAGATCAGCATTCAAACCCGCCTGATCAAAGCAAGCGCGAACAAACAACCATCGAGGACGAACCTCTGACTTCCTGTCTGAATCGTTTACTCGTAACGATGGTGCAGGAAGTCAGAGGGCCCGTGCCTGCCTACTCGTCGTCGTCGAGCCAGTAGGTGTAGATCAGGCGATATGGTGCAGATGTGTTGACGATCGATTCTGGAAGCCCCTTGACGCGCTTGTTCCAGATCTCGATCCACTCCCAGAACATGACATAGAGGAACGGAACGTCCTCAGCAACGATCTTCTGAATCTCGCTGTAGATCGCCTTGCGCTCTTCCGGGTCGGTCGTCGAGACGCCTTCATCGAGCAACTCGTCGACCTGAGGATTGCTGTACTTCGAGAAGTTGCGGGCCGCACCGGTCTTCAACGACGTTCTCGCATCAGGCTCACCGCTGCCGCCGCCGTACGTCCAGTTAAAGATCGATGCTTCCACGTCGCCGTTACTGAATCCGGCCAGGATCGATGCGACCGGCTGCTCTTCGATCTTCATTTCAATGCCCACTTCGGCGAGATCGGCCTGAGCAACTTCAGCCTTGCCTCGGTTGCGCTGATCGCCAGTGATGACGGTGCAGACGAACGACAGCCGCTCGCCGTTCTTCTCACGGATTCCGCCATCGCCTGGCACCCAGCCAGCAGCGTCGAGCAGCGCCACAGCCTGTTCAGGATCGTATGGATACTGCTTCACATCCGGTTCGTAGTAGAACTGCAGGCCCGGAGACAGGTTCGACGTCGCCTTAACGGCAAGACCCTGTTCGAGGTCTTCAACCATCCGATCGCGGTTCATCGCGAACATCATTGCCTGGCGAACTTCTTTCTCCGCCATCGCTGGTCGAGTGTTGTCGATCGGGAAGTGGTTGTTCGACAACGCTGGCGCGCGCAGAACCGTGAAGCGATCGTCGTCCATCAGTCGCAGATTGTCCTGGGCGGTCAACGGCCAGACCGAGTTGTCCGATTCACCTGTTTCAAGGGCGATGGTCCGGACCGATTCCTCCGGCACATTGGTCTCGCGATAAATGTCGATGTTTGGTCGGCCCCGGAAGTAATCGTCATTCGCTTCGAGCGTTGTGACTTCCGCCGGACGCCACTCCTGGAGTTTGAATGGGCCAGTGCCGATTGGCGCTGATGCGTAACCCTCTTTACCAACTTCGCTGTGATAGTGCTCCGGGAGGATGAAGGTCGGACCAGCCAACACGAGGAATGCCGCGTCAGTTGCCTTCAGCGTCATCACCACGGTAGAAGAGTCGGGCGTTTCGACGCTGGCCAGTGAGACGAAGTTGTTCCCACTCACGGCAGCGTTGTCCGGGTTGGCGTACCACTCGAAGGTGTACTTCACATCCTCAGCGTTGAACTCTTCGCCATCGTGGAACGTGACGCCTTCTCGCAACGCGAACGTGTAGGTTTGACCGTCCGCAGAAATCTCGAATGATTCCGCAAGAATCGGCTGAAGCTCGTAGTTCACGTCGATCTCGACCAGACCGTCGTGGATGTTGGCGACAATAACCCAGTGGACGGTCGGTCCGGCATCGTCAGGGTGTAGCGATGCAATCTCCTGGTTGCCCTGAACGGTAAGCGTGCCACCCTGCTTCGGTGTATCACCCGAGCCAGACGCCGTTTCAGTCGGGGTCTCCGCGGCAGACGGCGTTTCGCCGGTCGTCGGCGATGCATCGGCGGCCGGAGTGGAACCGCTGGAGGCTGTTGGGCTTGCGCCAGCACCCGTATTCACCGTCGGGATACTCGCCTGCGTCGGAGTTGGTTCTGGTTCTTCCGGCTCGTCGTCGCCGTCACCACCGCACGCTGCGAGCAATGACGCGAACGCCGGGACTGCGACAGTGATCGCAGAACGCTTCAGGAAACCTCGACGTGTGACGTGTTCCGATAAATGCCGACTCAGTGGCAACAATGTCTTCTCGTCCATCCTGATCCACCCTCACTCACTCATTCATTGCACCACGCCACCGGAACAATTCCTGCCACGTGCACCTCACCCTGCAATTCAGGCTACGATACGACAGGCTTGTTCAACGCGCAATTGGTATTGTGAACGTTAACAGTCGCAAAGGTACGAAAGGGGAAATCCGTGTCCCGAATCGACAACCGTCAGGAACTTGACCGTCTCATCGAACAGATCGACGCCTCATTCTCAGGATCACTCGCCTTCGCCGCGAAGAATTTGGCGACCGGCGAGGAGATGCTGCTGAACGCAGATGAAGTCCTGCCGACCGCCAGCACGATCAAGCTCGCGATCCTGGCCGAACTCTACCGGCAGGTATCCGACGAAGGCGTGGACCTCTCGGAGCGCCTTCCGATGCAGCAGTCGGACATCGTCGGTGGGTCCGGAGTCCTGAAGGAACTCGGGGCGGGTCTTCAGCCAACGCTGTACGACCTGGCGAAGCTGATGGTCATCGTCAGCGACAACACCGCCACGAACATGTTGATCGACCGGCTCGGCGGCGTCGAGCGGGTGAACCAGACGATGCGGGACTACGGCCTCGAAACGCTCGTCCTGCACAATCGGGTCGACTTCGAACTTATCGGGAATGATGTCCGGCGCTTTGCCGAATCGTCAGCCCGCGATCTGATGCGGTTCAACGAACTGCTGCTGCAGGGCAGCCTCGTCAACGCCGATGCATCGAAGGCGATGATCGAGATCATGAAGCAGCAGCAGTATCTCGATCAGGTGCCGCGCTACTTCAACGTCCGCCCCGGTGCGCGAGAACTCAATCCGGATCAGCAGATCTGGGTAGGCTGCAAGACGGGTTTTTTCGGAGGGACCCGCGTTGACGCTGGCGTGATTTTCCTCCCATCGGACGTCACGATCGCCTACTGCGCGATGGCACACGGAAGTGACGATCTCTCGATCGTCGCCGAAAGCGAACCTGCTGTTACGAACGGGCTGCTTGGCCGCGTCCTGCTCGAATACTGGTGGCCTGGTGAGTGGACACCGGACAACGCCACCGCCCCTTCCCGGTACTACGATGCACTTCTGGATTCGCGCACGAGCGGGAACTGACATCAGTACCAGCAGGAAGAATGGTGCGGGAGTAGATGGAAGGGAATCCAGACCTTTCCAGCGACAACGATCGGCACAGGATCACCGAGAATTCACGCCCCGTCGGCACTCGCAGTCTGCACACCTGCGGTACCATCATGGCAGGCACTGGGGCGTGCGCCGCAATGATTTCGGCAGGCATCGCCAGGTGATGACCACCACACCGCAGGGACGCTACAGGGACCGTCAACATTTCCCTGACGCACGTCCACCCGCCGGCGCTGGTTCTGGTTGTGGGTATGTAAGGTAGAGGGAGGCTTCCGATGAGCACGACGTCTGATCCGTTTGGCGCACGCGCAACACTCAGCTATTCAGGCGGCGACGTGACCTGGTTCCGCTTGTCGGCCCTGTCGGACTATGGCGATATCCGCCACATGCCCGTCACCGTCAAGATCCTGCTGGAAAACGTCCTTCGAAACGTCAGCCTCGGTGAGGACGGCTTCGATCCGGCAGCGGTCGAGGCACTGGCGCGCTGGACACCGAATGCCAGCGGCTCGGGCGAACTGCCATTCCTGCCAGCGCGTGTGCTCTTGCAGGACTTCACCGGCGTCCCAGCCGTCGTCGATCTGGCCGCGATGCGGTCGGCGATGCAGCGACTGGGCGGCGACCCGGCCAAGGTCAATCCGCTCCTGCCAGCCGACCTCGTCATCGACCACTCGGTCGCCGTCGATAGCTTCGGGACAACACTGGCCTACGGCAGCAACGTTGAAATGGAATACAGCCGCAACC
>JBGSWU010000166.1:0-8702 GCA_041751795.1 Thermomicrobiales bacterium | reverse complement strand
ACGCTCCGAACCCTCGTTCCCCGCGTCCTTCCGGGCGAGTTCGCATCGACCAAGACCCTCATCCGCCACGACGCGGAACGGGTGTTACTGGCGATCTGGCCCGAACTGGCGAAGTAATACGCTGAGCCGGTAACGAAGGCGTCAGGCTTCACCGGCTGCGAGTTCAGACTTCGCTATCCTGATCTCGCGCTCCAGCGACGCTCGTGCGCGAGGCATGTACCCGCCTAACCGTTCCAGCACCACATCGAGCGCGTGACCATAGGCTTCCGGCAACGCATCCATTGCAGGAACACTGATATCTGGAGCAACACCGGTCCCTTCCCAGTTTCCGCCGGTAATCGGATTCACGGCTCGGGCAAATGGGATCGATATCTCGAAGTGCGGGTTAAGCTGATACAGGTTCACCGGATGCGCCCCGCCACCGGTCGTTTCACCAACGAGCGTCGCACGCTGGAGTATTTTCAGGTTGTACGCCAGTTCTTCGGCTCCTGAAAATGTCTTGCTGCTGATCAGCACCCAGACCGGCTTGTCGAGGTACCGCCGACCAGGCAGCCACGCCCAACTCCAGAACTGCTCGATGCCGTCGTTCTCACGCGAGTGAAAGCTGTTGAGATGGACCGGTTCCTCCGACAACAGGTAGGAACAGATCAACGCGACATGCCTTGGGTCACCGCCACCGTTTTCGCGAAGATCGATGATCAGCGCATCGGTGTCGGCCACCAGGTTGAAGGCTGCCATCGCAGTCGCTGCAGCCCTCGTCACCGACGCGAGGTCAACCTGCTCAATGTACCCGACGTTTCCCGCCAACCGCTCGATTCTGCGATAGCCATAGTTGGTCTGCTGCGCAATCTGATTAAACTCCTCAACCCGATCTGGATTGTCCTGGATTGTCTCCTGAGCGTAGACCGGGCGCGGCTCGGCGCTGAACCGCACGCGGAGGTGTCCGTCGTTGCTGATCTCGCGAATGTCGTCGGTCAACTGCTCTGCGAGAAAATCCGCGCTCATGATGTCGTCATAATCGCCTGATGCAACGCGAGAGCGAACGTGCACCGCCATCTGCTCACCGATGTCAGGGAAGACGTACCGGAGACGAAGACGGTTGACGACACCGTCGATCACCTCGTTTCGCATTGTTACGTCGATCGTCAGTTCATTGTCCGATGCTTCGGTATTCATGAGGCGCTCTCTCAAACGTTCATCCCAATCAACGTCGAGGTCACAATGTTGCCCTCGGCGATCCAGACAGGTGGGCCTGGGTCGTGTTCATCGACGATCAGATACAGGACGCCTGTCGGCTCACCCGTTGTCCCGTCGTCGTTCAGATTTGGATCTACCCACCAGCCGAGCGAAATCGCCCAGCCTGCGACCATTCCAGTTTGATTGCGACGCTGGACACGCGTCGTCAACCACAGTCGATGTGTCACCGGCACCGCAAAGTCCGCGTGATGCTCCATCGTCCCCCCTTTGCGCTCATCCCATCATCGCGATTATCGTTCAGACCGATGCAGACTGGCGACGACGATGGAGGCACGTTGGAAGAGATCACAGTCGGAAGCTGGAACGAACTGATTGATTGCCTGTACGAAGAGTCGTGGCAACCCGGGCTAGAGCGGTTTCGCTCGAACTTCGCCTTTCGTGGTGTCGCCAACGCGAACTGGTCAACGTTCAGAACGAGCCTGATGCGCCTTGGTGGGTCGTACCAGCAGATGGAAGGCCACCTGCTCCGCAATTTTCGCAAGTACGCTCATCTCGAAGCGACAAGCGCCTACCCCGGAGATACCCCATGGCACTGGCTGGCGATGGCGCAGCATCATGGTCTGCCGACGCGATTGCTCGATTGGTCCTATTCTCCCTTCGTCGCGATGCACTTCGCGACATCAACCGTCGATCAGTTTCACGTCGATGGCTTGATCTGGTGCCTGAACTATGTCGACGCGCATGACTTCCTGCCTGCGGAATTGCGGCAGGTGCTGATGGACGAAGGAGCGAATGTGTTCACGGCGGAGATGCTGATGAACGGTGCCACGTCGCTTCAAATGTTCGACGCGCTCGCGACAGCTCCCGATGGTCAGCGGCACCACTTCGCGACGTTCTTCGAGCCACCGTCGCTCGATGCCCGGATCGTCAATCAGTTTGCGTTGTTTTCGCTGATGTCCAGCCCGAGCGTGTCGCTCGACGACTGGCTGGGAGAGCATCCCGGCCTGATTCGCAAGATCGTCATCCCAGCTGAAATCAAGTGGGAGGTACGCGACAAACTCGATCAGGCAAACGTGACCGAGCGCGTTCTCTTCCCCGGCCTCGACGGGTTATCGTCATGGCTTCGTCGCCAGTACACCCCCCGCAACGGTATTCCACAGCCGCTCGACGAGGACACCGGCGGCCATACGACCGCCCAAAGCGTCCCGCGCAATCAGGGGTGATCGACCGTGGAGGCGGCCACGATGCTAGTCAGGCAACACGAACAAGGTACCGTCATGTTCTTCAGCAACGAGGGTAAAGCCGCACTTTTCGAGGACGCGGCGTGACGCAGCGTTCGCCCTGGCAACATGTCCGTGAACCGGACGACGCTGTTCCAACGTCAGGAACGCTGTGAGCGCCTGGGTAGCGACGCCTCTGCCCCAGAACTCACGCGCGAGCCAGTAGCCAACTTCTCTCCGGTCGTCCTGGATGAAACTGACCACATTTCCCGCAACACGTCCGTCAACGAGGACCGTTTGGGTGAAAATCGTCTCCTCATCGAGAATCCGCGCCCAGTGGGACGCATGTGCATCCCAACTCCTGGCCGGGAAGCCAGCAAGCTCGCTGGCTTCCGGGTCCAGTTGATGCTCGCAGAAGACTGGAATGTCATCGGAATCGACGTCCCGCAACGTCACCACGCCGGACATCACACCGGACTCGTCACGCGCGACGCAAGCCACGCCTCGACATCCTGTCGATGCTCATCATGGTGGTGTGGGATGATTCCAAGCAATCGCGAAATCGTGCCTCGCTGCCCCCACGGAAAGTCCATCTCCGTCGCGAGTTGCTCGTCAGTCAGGGTGGCAACCCATCCAGCAGCACGTTCGACGGAACTATCGAGTTCAGCCAGAACAGTCGGCCAGTTCTTGTGACCTGCGGCTGCGACGTTGGCCGCGTTGAACGCATCAAAATCAGTGATCGTCATATGGGCTGGCACGGGCCCACCAAGTCCGAACTCCGCCGTTGCGAGAAGGGCGTCGATCCAGCCGGTCAGGTGCGCCGTCAGGTCCCGAACCAGCCAGGTTCCGAGCGCAGGCTCATCCTCGAGTGTCGCCTGATCGAGGTGGCTGATCGTCGCCGTAAACCGCTCATGCTCGTCAACGATCGCTCGACTCAGGTGGTCCGACCCAGACATGCCCACTCCTTCGATTCCACTGCCCGTATCCACGCTTCAAGCGACGGCATCCTGCCGCCACTCCTCGATATACGCACAATGCTCGTCAAGGTGTTCTGCGATTGCAAAAAGCAGCGAACCTACTGTCCCACCAGGTTCGCCCCAGGGGTAATCGGCACCCGCGTCAAGTTGATCGGGCGTGAGTTGGTTGAGCAGGGCAAACGCATCCTCGAGTGAGGCATCGAAGTCCGCCTTGGTCTCCGACCAGCGATCGCGCATCCGTCTCGCGGCATGTCGGGTATTGAACAATTCGCCGTCGTCAATCGGGACATCGATCGGTCGCGGGCCACCCACTGCGTATCGGGCCGCTGCCAGCAGGACTGACTGCCAGTCCAGCAAATGCCCGACGAGGTCACGTGTTGACCAGGTCCCGCAGACTGGCACGGTTTCCAGCGTCTGTCGGTCAAGTCCCGCGGTTGCCTCGTTGAGTCGCCGCTGCTGGGTCGCAATCGCGTGCCGAAGGTCGTCGTTCGTCACTGCTCGTTTCCCTTCATCCTGCTGCGGAGTTCCGCTCCAATACTCGATTCCGCTGTGTCGCGAATCGACCAAGTCACAGATGCTTTCCTGCGTCGACGTCGCCTATCGTCAACTGAGGCTGTCCCTCGAGAACGACGCCGATGCGCTCAACCTTCTCAACCAACGCACTCTGCTGGCGTGTCGTCAGATCCACAAACGGTTCGACAGTGATGGTGAGCCTTCGTCCAGAGCGGCGCAGGTGCCAGACTCCGGCAACAACACCGTCGATCACGAGCGTTGGTACGGTGCCTGCCTGACCGCCATGGAGCGCGCGTTCTCTCGCCCGCCCAGGGAAGAGCAGGTCTCGCGGATGACAACCAACCGTATACGCATCGAAGTACGGCAGTAGCCATACACCAACTAGGGGACTCTCGGGATCGATGGTGTCACCGCGGATCATCCACACTCTCGTTCCGTCGACGACGATTTGCTCAAGTTCACTGCTCATGTCGTCAAAGCATTGCGCCGCCCACGACTGCGACGCGCCAAACCACTGGGCAAACTGTCGTGGTGTAGCTGGTCCGTACGCGTACAGGTAGTGTCGGACAACTGTTCTGATCGCCGTCTGCGGATCAATGGGTTCGTAATCAGGCAGCCACCGCCGTGGGCTTGTGTATGTCACGTTCCGGCCGCGATTCGGACCAAAGCAGAGCACTCCCCGATTCGCCGCAGTGGTAATCGCCTGCCTCCATCTCGGCCAGAATCCGTTGAACGCCGGCATGACAAGATCGCCGGCCCAGGCCCCGGTCCTCCTGATAACCTCAACGCTTAATTCGTCGATGGTCAGTTCATCTTTAGTCAGTGCGGACGCAATCGCTTCAACGACCGCATCCGTCTGCTCGTCAGACATCCGAACAGCGGCAGGCATTCCGCCGCGTGGAGCTGGTGCCGCAGAAAGCGCTCCCGTCCAGAGCGGAAGATCCCGCGCTGGCAACAGGTGAATGGTTCCACGCGGCCCGTAGGTCTTGACCAGGCTGCGTTCGCTCCACAGCGCGTCACGAACTGTAGTGCGTGTTACTCCCTCCACCCGCAACCCGAGCGATAGTTCGGCGGCTGACATCACTTGAGCGTGTGCGCCACAGATCACACCAGTCTGCTCTGCCAACGAAGGCACGTTGGCAGGCGTCATCAGTCCGTGCCGCGCCAACCGCCGGGCATGGACAGCCGGCCAGTTCAATGACATCCGATGAAGTTCCTTCCAAAGGAGTCGGATTTGGGGATTGCGAAACTGAGGTCTTGATTCAGGCGGCGTCAGCCGCCAATGGAGCGTTTGACGTGCTGCCGAGTTCACACGACTCCGGCAGCAAGCCCAACAATGCGCCGCCGTGCCCATCACCGTTGCCCCATGGATAACGGAGCTCGACAGCAAATTGGACCGGAGTGGCGCGAGCAAGCTGCGCCAGCGTTGCATCGATCGAGCAATCGGCCCGCATCGGCCTCGACGCCAGCGACGTTTCAACCAGCGCCATACCGGTCAGATCGAACCGCTGCTGCCACGTCTGGATCGCCTGTCGGAGCGTGCTATGCGCCACGATTGGGCTCCCTTCATCACCTCGTTCGGGCTTTCCACTTCACCCTGTTATTATCTCATGGAATGCGGTCAGATTCGGTCCTGATTGAATCGGAATCGACGAGATTCATCGATCGATGAGGCTGAACATTCATGCGTACGAATGCAGGGGAAATGGCCAGATGTATCATCCAACGACGCGCGTCCTGACTGTCCTCGAATTACTGCAGTCCCAAGGGCGGGTAAGCGGCCCCGATCTCGCCGAACGGCTCGAAGTCAACGTCCGAACTGCCCGGCGGTATGTGACGATGTTGCAGGATCTCGGCATCCCGGTTGAGGCCGAGCGTGGGCGCCACGGAGGATACCGGCTTCGTCCCGGATTCAAGCTGCCGCCGCTGATGCTGACGGATGAGGAAGCACTCGCGGTAACGCTCGGCCTGCTCCTGGCACGACGAATGGGGATGACTGCAACCGCCCCAGCTGCAGAAGGTGCGCTCGCGAAGATCGAACGCGTCCTGCCTGCTGCGTTGCGCGAACAGGTTCAGGCAGTCCAGCAGGTTCTAGCGATGGCCGTTTCTCAATCCGATGCGGCCTCGACTGAACTTCTGGCGGTCCTCTCACTGGCGGCGCATCGCGGCAAATCGGTTCGGTTGCGGTACGCCGGACGAGTCCGCGACGTCACCGAGCGCGTCATCGATCCGTACGGCGTCGCGTTCTACGCACCTCGCTGGTACGTTGCCGGCTGGTGCCACCTGCGGACCGACCTTCGTCTGTTCCGACTCGATCGGATTCAGGAGGTCGTCCCAACTGACGACTCATTCACTCCACCACGCAACTTCGATAGCCTCAGCTTCGTCGCAGAATCGATCGCGTCAATGCCAGGTAACTGGACCGTCGAAGTGCTGCTGCATGTGCCGATCGAGCGTGCACAAATGGTGATACCGCGCAGCCACGGCACGTTAGAGGCAACCGACGACGGCACGATCTACCGTTGTACGACCGACAATCTCAGTTGGCTGGCTCGTGGTCTTGTTCGTCTCGAATTGCCGCTTACCGTCCTCAGCCCACCCGAATTAAAGACGACAATGCGCGAACTCGCAGTCGACGTCGCAGCGATGGCCGGCAGCAACGTCTAATCAAACATCAGCGCCTCCATCGTATTAGTTATTCAGCATTCTTGTTGTTTCACATCGTCGAGTTTCCATTTCATAGGCGCTACGCGCAAGATTCACCTAGTATTTTGTGGATAATTGTTGACTTATTTGCGCACGACCGCTATTGTGAGGCTACCTCAGACACGTTGATCCCTGACGCACCCTTCAATGGGTAATGGTCGCGTACGCGTCAGATGGAGTGAGCGCGAACCCGGCTGGGGCCGGTATTTGTGTGGCTCGCAATTCTGCGCGTCCAAAACAGATTGGAGAAGCGATAGACACTCAACGTTGGCGGCCCTTGGAAGCTGGTATCTCCCAAGGGCCTGAACAGTCAACGGCGATTGCCGTCTTTCTGCACAGGAAATGACATCGCAAGGTAATCGCCACGGGTTCTTCGAATCGACTCCGACGTACCGGAGAGATGAAAGGTAGCCGGGCATGCAAGGTTCCTCACCTCGTCAGCGATTCATTCCAGTCGTTACAGCCATAGCGTTAATCATCACGATGGTAGCGGTATCAGTGTTCCCCGCAATCGCAGCGACTACGTCACGCACGTATACGACAACCGCTGACTTCAACGAGGGCTCCAGAATTAACGTCATCACAACAGGAGACGAAGTCAAACTCGACGACAAGACGACAGCCTTCAACTTCATCTGGGTCGCAGTCTCGACGAAAGGCACGATCGTTAAGATCGATACCCAGACAGGAGACGTTCTGGGCGAATACCAGACGGCGCCGGATGGTATGGGCATGGATCCATCGCGCACAACTGTCGATCAGGACGGCAATGTCTGGGTCACAAACCGCCAGGAATATGGCTACGTCTTCGCGGACGAGATTGCTCCTGGACTTCCGGCATTCGATCAGGAAATGGGATCGGTTACTCATGTCGGTTTGATCGAGAATGGTCAGTGCGTAGATCGAAACGGCAATGGAGTAATTGAGACGTCTACCAGGCTCGGTGACGTTCGAGGGTGGTCGAATGCCGGTGGTGCGGATGTCCTAGGTGGCGTTTCGACCGCTGACGATGAATGCGTACTGCATTACACACGAGTGCGATCGACCGGAGCAAGGCACGTTTCAGTCGACGCCAACAACGACGTCTGGGTCAGTGGCACAGGCTACCAGAATTTTGATCTCATCGACGATGTAACTGGGCAGATCATCCGCCAGGAAGATTCCGTTGGATACGGTGGTTACGGAGGTTTGATTGACGCGAACGGTGTCATCTGGTCTGCAAGACCGCTGCTGCGATGGGACACATCACTACCACTGACCGGACCAAACGGAAGCAACTGGATCGGACTCGGTCATTTTGACAGTTACGGTCTATGCATTGATAGTCAGGGCAACGTGTGGAACACGTCCTTGTTTGAAACAGGATTGATCCGCAAGTTTGCCCCTGACGGGAGCTTACTGGGCGAATTCTGGCAGGGGCGGACTGAGGCACAAGGTTGCGTCGTAGATCAAAATGACGACGTATGGATTGCCAACTCGTTCTTCGACACCGCAGTGTCGCGACTGAAGAACGATGGTACCTACGTTGGTTCGCTGGAATTGCCATCTGGTCCAACGGGCGTCGCCGTCGATGCTGGAGGGAAAATCTGGACGACTAACTGGGCAACAGGCACGGTGTCGCGCATCGATCCGACACTCGGTCCAATAGGTCTCGACGGCGTCACTCGTGTAGGCGAAGTTGACTTTGAGAGTGTCGAACTAGGTGGCAACCTTTACAACTACAGTGACATGACAGGCAGTACCCTGACCGGAGCTCCGGACAACGGCACATGGTCTGTTTTGTACGACAGCAATGAGGTTGGCACCGAATGGGGCAAGGTCAGTTGGACATCTGACGTGTTTGGTAACGGAGCGATGACGGTCAGCGCGTCAAGCAGCGCGGACGGTGTGACATTTGGCACTCCCGAAGTCGCCTCCAGTGGCGCAGACCTTTCAGTCCCGAACGGCCGGTACCTCAAAGTAGAGGTCAACTTCAAGCGCGCGACAACCGGGGAAAGCCCGGTTCTGTACGACCTAACAATCCAGACAGCGAACGAAGCACCAGATTGCTCCAATGCCAGTCCCAGCATTGCCAAGATCTGGCCGCCAA
>JBGSWU010000165.1:0-9707 GCA_041751795.1 Thermomicrobiales bacterium | reverse complement strand
GAGCTGGCCAAGGGCCGAACCACGCTCGTCATCGCCCACCGCCTCGCCACGATCCAAAACGCCGACCGCATCGTCGTCGTCGACGAAACCGGCATCGTCGAAGAGGGCCGCCACCAGGAACTGATCAAGATCGACGGGCTGTATCAACGCCTCCACGCTGCCCAGTTCGCCTCCTACGCCGCGAGCTGAGCTCAACTCGCACCCGTGCTGGGGATCTCAACCTTCGCCGCGGCTCAGTAGTCGACCACAGTGATACTGTCGCGCCAGACGTACAAACATTGGTTGTCATCCTTCACTGCCGTTCAGGATGACAAGGTGAGTGGTTCTGTCCCTCGGGACACATTCACTGTGGTCGACTACTGAGCCGCAGCGAAGGATCTCTCCACATTGCGCCAAACTGCGGGTGTAGGCAGGGGAGATCCTTCGCTGCGGCTCAGGATGACAGGCAGGGCCGACATCACATGGCTCTGGAAAGACCGTCATTGAGCGTTGAAACGATAGGCGCGGCATTCGCAACTCGTTCTCCGCCCGTATAGATGTTCAATCCATCCTCGCGAACGAAACCTAGCAGCGTGATGTTGAACGACTCGGCCAGCGAGACGGCCAGGCTGCTGGGGGCGCCAACGGCTGCGACGATCGGGATCCGGGCAGCGAGTGCCTTCTGGAGCAGTTCGAAGCTGGCACGGCCACTGAGTAGCAGCAGGTGATTGTCCAACGGACAGTTGCCGGTCATCAGTTGCGCGCCAATCAGCTTGTCGAGCGCGTTGTGGCGGCCAACGTCTTCGTAGAGGGCCAGCAGGTTGCCGTCGCGGTCGAAGAGGCCAGCGGCATGCAGGCCGCCGGTACGCTCAAAAACTTCCTGCGAGCGACGTAGCGCGGCGGGGAGTGACTGGATGATGGCTGGATGGACCGCTGGGCCGAGCGGCAATGGCTCGCAGCCGCGTATCTCCAACGCTTCCAGCGTCGCTTTGCCGCAGATGCCACAGCTTGATGTCGTGTAGAAGTGACGGTCGAGCCGGGAGACATCGAACGGGATATCGGGACGTAGCGTTACTGTCACGATGTTGAACGTCTGCGGCACGTCTTCCTCGACACACCAGGCCACATCAACGACATCGTCTCGATTCGCAACGATTCCTTCGCCGTGGAGGAAGCCAACAGCCAGTTCGAAGTCGTCGCCGGGGGTTCGCATCGTGACGGCGATGCTCTTGCGCTGCTCTGCGCCAGCCTCCCACCAGAGCAGACGGATTTCCAGCGGTTCCTCAGCGGCCAGCGTGTCCCAGTCATCGGTCCACGCGCCATCTCGGACGCGGACGATCCGCCGTTCGACCTGGCCGGACGGTTCAGGAACCAGCACCGCCGCCACCTGTCCCGTTTCCTTCCGCCCGGTTCTGGACATGCTGCCAGCCGAAGCGGCCTTTGATGCAGAGATTCCCAAGCGTCACGCTGTGATCTTGCGGCGAGTTGACCCGCACGATCTCGTTGTCCTGAACGTGCAGCCGCAGGGTGCAGCCGACGCCGCAGTATGGGCAGATCGTGTCAGTGACCGTCTGCCGCTCCTCGTCCCACTTCCCTTCCTGGCGCAACTCGTACTCGCTCGCGAACATCAGCGCACCGGTTGGGCAGACCTCGATGCAGTTGCCGCAATAGACGCAGGCGGAATCGGGCAGCCAGGTGTCGAACTCGGTCGAGACGCGAGCGTCGAACCCACGTCCGGCAATCCCGATCGCAAACGTGTTCTGGTGGTCGGTCCCGCAGGCTTCGACACACTTGTAGCAGAGGATGCAACGCGAGTAGTCGCGGATATACAGCTCGTTGTCGATCTTTGCCGGCTGGGCGACAGTGGCCGCGAAGCCGTCCGCGACCGGCTGGTGATGCCCTGCGTGGGCGTGGTCGCGCTCGCCGGAATCTGCCGCTGGCGCAGGTGGCCCAAATCGTTCGGGTTCGGCCTCGTAGCGCCCGAAATACGTCTGCGTCTCACCCGGCGCGTAGGAGAAATCGACCGACGAACCAAGCAGTTCCAGCACCAGTTTTCGACTGTGGCGGACCCGATCCGTATCGGTCTGGATCTCCATTCCCGGCTCGACCTTGCGCGAACACGCTGGAACGAGCGTCCGCGCGCCAACCATCTCGACGACACAAACCCGACAGGCATTCACCGGAGTCAGCGTTTCGCCGTAGCAGAGGACCGGCGTGTCGATCGACAGTTCGCGACAGGCGTCGAGGATCGTCGTTCCCTCAGGGACGCTGACCTCCTGCCCATCGATTGTCAGTGCGACCATTCGCGTCAACCGTGTTCGTCGAACTGGTGTCAGTGGAATCGTCGTCGTCATGATACGTTCCCGTTCTGGAAGAGTTGGAGTTTGGTAATCGCCGACTGGATGGCATTCGCCGCCGTATGGCCGAGGCCGCAGATCGACGCGTCACGCATAACGAGGCCGACATCGTCGATCAAGCGCAGTTCACCACCGACAGCACCAAGTGGTTGGCCGCTCACCAGTCGCCGCAGCGCTTCTTCCTGGCGCACGGTCCCGACCCGGCACGGCACGCACTGGCCGCATGACTCGTCGCGGAAGAATGCGGCGATCCGCAGGAGGATGTCGGGCATGTTGGCCGTGTCATCGAAGACCATGATGACCCCTGAGCCAAGCGAGCCGCCAATCGCCCGCGTCCCCTCGAACGTCAACGGGACATCGAGTTCGTCTGGCGTCAGGAACGTCCCAGCTGCTCCGCCGAGCAGTACCGTTTGAATCGGACGCCCGTTGGGAACCCCACCGGCCATCTCCAGCAATTCACGCAATGTCGTCCCGAACGATGTCTCGTAGATACCAGGGCGCTCGACGGCACCTGACAGGCAGAAGAGTTTCGGACCGGTCGAGCCTTCGGTGCCGATCGCTGCGAAGGCTGCACCCCCACCGAGTACGATCTCCTGGAAGTTCACGAGTGTCTCAACGTTGTTGACCAGCGTCGGTACACCAAACAGCCCAGCCTGGGTCGGGAAGGGTGGCTTGTTGCGCGGCTCTCCACGGAAGCCCTCGATTGAGTTGAACAGCGCCGTTTCCTCGCCACAGATGTAGGCGCCAGCGCCGACGCGCAATTCGATATCGAAGTCGTATCCCTCGTCCATGATGTTCTCACCAAGGAACCCACGCCGTTTCGCGCTCTCGATCGCGTTTTGGATTCGTGCCGTCGCAATCGGGTACTCGCCACGTATATAAAGGAAGCCGAGTTCACAACCCGCCGCATACCCGGCGATCGTCATCGCCTCAATGACAGCGAACGGATCCTCTTCCATAAGGACACGGTCCTTGAAGGTGCCCGGCTCAGACTCATCAGCATTGCAGATCAGATAGTGTGGTCGAACCGGCGCCCGTGCGACATCTTCCAACTTACGGCCAGCCGGGAAGGCCGCCCCGCCACGCCCGAGCAACTTCGATTCCTGCACTTCACGGATGACACCGGCTGGTCCGATCCGAAACGCCTGGCGCAGCGCCTCGTATCCACCGCTCGCCCGGTATGCGTCGAGGCTATCCGGATCAACCCGCCCGGCCCGTCGCAGTAGCCGAAGGTCGTTGTCCTCGTCAAGTGACTGCGGCACAGAGGGGGAACCGTTCGATTGTGGTTCCGGCAGCGGCTCCGGTTTCCCACGCAGGGCAGCGATAACGGCGGCTGCGTCGGTCTGGACGAGCGTGGTGTCCCAAACCCGTTCCACTGCGACGAGAGGGGGCTCACGATTCAGAAGGGCAGAAGCCCCTCCATTCTCAGGGGAGAGGTTGGGGAGGGGTTTCACTCGCTGCACCAATACGACTGGCGCTGCCTCACAACGTCCCAGGCACGGACTCGTCATCCACGTCACTGTACCGTCCAGAGCGGGAGTTCCAGCTGGGCCAAGTTCCCGTTCGAGATCGGCACAAAGCTCCAACGCCCCGCGACAGCGGCAGGCGATATCGTCACAAACATGGGCGACGACCGGCGGACGTGGGTCGAGCGCGAACAGCGCGTAGAAGCTGGCGACGCCGTACGCCTCGGCTGGTGGGACATCCAGCCGCTGGCAGATATAGTTGAGACCACCCGGACTGATATACCCGACCGCGGCCTGGGCCGCATGGAGCGCGGGTAGCAGCATATGTCGCTGCCCGCGCACGGCGTGGCCACTGGAACCGGCGTACCCCTCAATCGTCAGCCGGAGAATGGCCCCGTCCCAGCCGCTTGTCGGCGGACCGAGCAGGGCATCGAGCGCCTGTCGCTCGACGTCGCTCGGAACCGCGCCAGGTATCAGTCGAAGATCCACGTCTCAGCTCTCCCCGCCAGGCATCGCCACCAGTTCGCGTTCTCGCTCCGCAACCGGAGCGTGGGTAATCTTCTCAACCCGAATCGCGGCGGCTTTGAACTCAGCCGTCCCGGACTTCGGATCGGTCGCATCGATCGTCAGGATATTCGTCGCGATCTGGTCCTGAAAGTGGAACGTCATGAACATCAGGCCTGGTCGCAACGTCGCGTCGTAGCGCACCGGTGCTTCGATCGCGCCCCGCCTCGACACGATCCGCACGATCTCGCCATCGGCAACGTCGAGTCGCACCCCGTCTTCCGGATGGATATCGAGCGACTCCGACCGTCGCAGTGGTGACTGATAGCCGCCAGTCTGGACGCCAGTATTGAACGAATCCAGCCGCCGCCCGGTCGTCAGCCGAATTGGGAACTCGTCGGACAATTCGTCGACCGGTGGCGAATGCTCGACAGCATGGAACGGCGCAAGCATTCCCTCGACAGGTTCCGCCCAGAGCCGCTCATGCAGGAACTGACTGCCGGGATGATCTTCATCCGGACAGGGCCAGTGCAACCCGCCCAGCGCCTCCAGCCGCTCGTAGCTCATCCCACGGTGCCACCATGAGAGCGAGCGAATCTCGTCCCAGACCTCCTCGGCCACCGGTGTACCCCAGTCGCGACCGAGGTGCCGGGCGATTGCCGCGATGATCTCCATGTCATCGCGAGCGCCTTCGGGTGGCTCAATCGCCTTGCGGACGCGTTGGACGCGCCGCTCGGAACTCGTCACCGTTCCTTCGGCCTCACACCAGGCAGCGGTCGCCGGAAGAACGACATCGGCCAGTTCAGCCGTCTTCGTAAGGAAGATATCCTGGACGACGAGGTGGTCGAGCTTGCGCATCCGTCCCAGCGTCAGCCCCATGTCCGCCTCAGACTGGGCCGGATTCTCGCCGATGACATAGAGCGTCGTCAGTTCGCCGTGGTCGATCGCCTCGAACATCTCCGACAAGTGCCAGCCCTTGACCGCCGGAATCTCGACGCCGTAGGCGAGATCGAAGTGCGAGCGGAACTCGGCCATCTCGACGTCGTTACCGCCCGGCAACTTGTTCGGGATCGCGCCCATATCGCCGCCGCCCTGGACATTGTTCTGCCCACGCAGCGGCACCAGCCCGGAGCCGTATCTCCCGACGTGGCCAGTCAGCAGCGCCAGGTTGATCAACGCCAGAACGTTGTCGACGCCGTTGTGGTGCTCAGTGATCCCCAACGTCCAGCAGAGTTGCGCGCGGTCAGCACGAGCGTAGTTGTGCGCCAGTTCACGGATCATCGCCGCCGGAACGCCGGTCACCCGCTCGCCATACTCCAGCGTGTACGGTTCAACACAGGCGCGGTATGCCTCGAAGTGGCTTGTCGCGCGATTGACGAATGCCTGATTCACCAGACCGGCAGCGATGATCTCACGCCCAATCGTGTTTGCCAGCGCAACGTCCGATCCCACATCCAGCCCCAGCCAGCCATCTGCCCACTGCGCAGAACCGGTCCGGCGTGGGTCGACGACATACAGCCGCGCACCATTGTGGATGCCCTTCAAGACGTGGTGAAAGTAGATCGGATGCGTTTCGCGCGCATTCGATCCCCAGAGGATCGTCAGGTCGGTATCGTGCGCCTCCTGATATGAACTGGTCCCGCCACCGGCCCCAAAGACTGCCGTCAGACCGACGACACTCGGAGCGTGTCAGGTGCGGTTACAGGAGTCGACGTTGTTGGAGCCGATCACCTGCCGGGCGAACTTCTGAGCGAGGTAGTTAACCTCGTTCGTCGCTTTCGAACAGGAAAACAGGCCGAATGTCGTCGGGCCATGCTGATCGACATTGCGCTTGAACCCAGTCGCGGCTCGCTCCAGCGCCTCGTCCCAGTCTGCGGGACGCAGCGGACCATCTTTCGTGTCGCGGACCAGCGGCTGCGTCAATCGTGTATAGCGCATCGCCATGCTGCTCTTCCTTCCAGAATCCAGTACCAGTAGCTGTGCCGAGAGATGAGATATGCCAGCAGTAAGAGTGCGATGAGGATCGAACTAGCTGTCTCGCCAAGACGCCTGCGATTATGTGTCCTGTTCAGGATAACGCGGCAGGCACAGCCTGCCAACATGCGCCACCGTTCCCCCCGGATGAATATGACGACGACGCACCACGATTCTCGTGGAATTCTATCCCCACAGGGGGGATATTCGATGACGATGAAAACGCACCCTCACCAGCACACCAAGCAAATCGCGGACCAACTGGCCCGAACGGCTGGGCATGTCACCTCGATCAAGCGCATGGTTGAAGATGGACGCGAGTGCGCCGATATCCTTGTTCAACTCGCGGCGGTCCGGGCGGCGATCGATCGCGCGTCGAAACTGGTCCTCGAAGATCACCTCGAATCGTGCGTTCGCAGCGCGGCAATCAATGGCATGACAGATGAAGAATGGACTGGATTGAAGGAAGCGCTCGACCGGTTCATTCATTAGACGGCTGCGACAGGGGGCGATGATGAGTTCGCATGCATGAGGTGCGCGCACGCTGGCTTGGCCACAAGGTGCATGCCGACCTGCACATCACCGTCGACTCACAACTCACCGTCGCGGAGTCGCACGGTATCGTCGAACGCGTCTACGACGCCCTCAAAGACCATGTTCCAGCGTTCGGTGATGCCAATATCCACGTCCGCCCGGATACAACCAGCCTTCCCATTTTCCAGCCGGTTACGGGCGACTGATAAACAATCCTCCATATGAGCGTGTCCAGTGGGGCTATACTCGCAACCACATGCACACCGTCACCAGGAGAGGGGCTTCGATGGCCGATCCGCACGCACGTTACGACGAGATGATGGACCGCCTGCGGGGTTTCCGAGAAACGAGCGTGCTGATTGCCTTCGCCGAACTCGGTATCGGCGACTCGATCGCCGCCAACTGCCGAACGCCGGACGAAATCGCGCGGCGCATCGGGGCCGACCCGCGTGCCACGAGCCGCTTTCTCCGCGCTGCCGAAGCACTCGGTCTCGTGCGCCGTGAGGGCGATGGGTATGCCAATTCGAACTTCGCCGAAGACACGCTCACATCGACCGGCTCCGCCTCGATCGTCAACTTCGTGCGCTGGCAAAAACGTTTCTATCGTCGCTGGGAACATCTGGCCGAGGCGGTCCAGACTGGACAGCGACCTGCCGTCAACAAACGAGATGAGGACGACCCAACCTGGGTGCCGGAGTTCACGCGTTCCTTGTACGACGTAGCCCGCCTGAGCGCACCGACCGTGGCGCAAGCGCTCGCGCCGCTGGTTGCTCTCGATCGAACGACGCGAGTCATCGACATCGGCGGCGGACACGGTGGATACAGCATTGCCCTCGCAGAAATCTATCCCATGCTGGACGCAGTCGTCTTCGATCTACCTCCCGTGATCGCAACCACGAATGAGATCATCGCTGCCACGACCGTTGCCGACCGAGTGACGACCCTGGCTGGTGACTTCCGCAAGGATGATCTTGGTGACGCCTACGACATCGCACTAGTCTTCGGCGTTCTGGGAAGTGATGACGCGGAAACCGGTCGTCAGTTACTGCGAAGCGTCCGCGAGGCATTGGTGCCCGGTGGTTATATCGTTACCCGCACGGGTGGTGCAGCAACCACCACCACCGGCGATGTCGAGATGGCACTGAGCGATTTGCATCTCCTGCTCTCGACAGATGTCGGCAGCGCGCAAGGCAACGCAGATATTGCGGCATGGATCACGGACGCCGGTTTCCACATCCTCCCCCCACTCGCCATACCAGGGCACGAGAGCAGACACCTGCTAATCGGCCAGGCACCTGACTGACTGCGTGCGCACCGCCGTCACCTGTGTTGCGTATGCCGATACGGGAGTTGAGTGAAGAATGCAAAGTCAGTTCCTGCCCGCCTGCAGGTTCACATGTTTTGGATGTACTCAGATGTCCGAGACTCGATCCAGCGGTCCGCCACGCAGCGGGCGACCCACGATCGTGCGATGCTCGTTGTCCCGCACACGTGGCTCGTAGTGTGCAAAAAACACCTTGCCGATGAGCTCGCGCCGACTTCGCACGCTCGTCTTGTCGAACACGCTCTTGAGGTGCTGCTGGACGGTCTGGGCCGAGACCGCGAGGCTTCCGGCGATCTCGACTGTCGAGTTACCCTGCAACACAAGCCGGGTGACATCCTGCTCGCGTTCGGTCAATCCGTAGGCGGACATCAACAGCGATGAGATTCGGGCCGGATGAGCCGGCTCGATGATGACCGCGACTCGCCGGGCGCCGTCAGCGACGAGCGACGCGCCGTGGAGGACGATCCAGCGACCGGTGCGCGAGAGAACTCGTGCGAGCGCGACCTCTCCCGGCACATCCGCGTTCTCGGCGGTGCGCAACGCGCGGCCAGCCACCGCCAATACGGAAGGGGGCAGCTTTCCGCGAACCTCCCAGTCCCCGTCAGGCAGCTCAGCGAGCCAGCGCTCCACGCCCGGCGTGAGCGACTCGACACTCCAGTCGCTTCGGAGGACAACCAGCCCCGGCGCTTCAGGCCCCTCCGGGTCGTTCGCCTCGCCCACGAGCAGTCCGCGTCGGGCACCCTCGGCGAGGTACGGTGCCAGATCGTGCAGGAAACGGAGTTCGTCCGGACTGAACTGGGGCTGACCTGACTCACGGTAGAGTCCCAGCATGCCCCACGCGACGCCCGCCCGCGTGCGCAAGGCGACGAGCAGTTGCTGATCCCCACCATAGGGACGGACGTAGAGATTCCAGCCAACGCTGCGACTCGGGTCGCCGCCGGTTTCCTCGTGCAACGTCGAGATTCCCCGCTCAGAACGAGCGACATCGGCGATTTTGTGGAAATCGTCATTGAAATACTCGTGCGCGAGCCACTCTGGCGGCAGTTCCATGATCTCGGTCTGGTAGTGGCTGGTGACCAGCAGAGACGCCGGATCGAGCGTGTACCAGCAGGGCGTGATGTAGTGCGGCACGGCTTTCGCCACGGCCTCGGACGACGCCTGCCAGAACGTCACGAGGTCGAGGCACTGCGAAGATAACTCGACAACCCTGTCGTGTGCGCGCTGCCTGGTATGTCCGCTCATTCGCACAGTCTATATGGTGAGGAACCACCGGACAATACCAGATTTCTGGAATGGACACGTCCTTGGCCTGCTCCTACGATCGATGACAGATCGGCGCGGCAGAAGGGATATCCCGTGGCGAGAACGATCAGCGTCTCCGCACCATTACTGGCTCTTGACCATCCAAACCGCACGCCGGGACAGCTGCCGAGCGTCGCGGACACGCCAGTAGTTCGGTCATGAATGCCGGTGCGCGCACCCCGGAAGAGCTTGAAACACTCTTCGAGGATGCACTGATGATCCGCAACAGCCAGGCAGTGGCGGATCTGTTCGAGGAAGGAGCTGTCC
>JBGSWU010000164.1:0-13982 GCA_041751795.1 Thermomicrobiales bacterium | reverse complement strand
GCGGCGGGACATCAGATGATACTTAGCCTGGCGACGACAACCACCCCGCCAGACATGAGTGGATTCAATGTCAACGACTGGAACCAATCGATCGTCGCTGAGCGCGCCGGCCGCAGCCGTGATGAATTGCTCCAGGAGTTCCGCCAGGTACATGAGGCGTTGATCAAGAGTGTGAGTGAACTGCCCGACGGAGCATTGGAAACGATGCTCCCATCGCCACGCGGCGGCGAGGTCGCGCTCGGCGACATGCTGGCTGGTAGTGGTGGTCATCATTCGGTGAACCATACGGTCGAGGTCGAGCAGGCGTTGGGGATGACGATGGAGGATTAACAATGACCGCTGACACCAGTAATACTGCCCTTGCGCGTTCCCTCTTTGAGGCGGAGCATTCACGACGCAAGGCCGACCCGATCCGCTCGGTCCGCCCTGACGTCACCCTCGCCGACGCCTACACGATCCAGCGCGAGGTCGATGCTCTGAGGCTCGCTGCTGGACAGCAGCCATTCGGCTGGAAGATCGGGCTGGCGTCGCGGGCATTCATGGAGCGTGTCGGCGCTGACGAGCCGTTCTGGGCGCGGACATTCTCGGCGAATATCGTCGATAGTCCGGCGATCCTTGATCTGAGCCACTGGTTTCGTGCCCAGTTCGAGCCGGAACTGGCGCTTGTCCTCGGCGCCGAACTTGCCGGACCAGGAGTTAGCCGCGAGCAGGCGCGTGCGGCGATCAGGGCCGTTCGCCCGGCCTTTGAGATTGTTGATATGCGTGCGGCTGTCGATGGAATCGTCGTCATCGAAGCCGTCGCCGACAGCGGCCTGTTTGCAGGTGCAGTCCTCGGCCCGGAGATTCCTGCCGGTGGTCTCGACCTCGACGCTGTCAGTGTCGTCGTTCGTGATGGGGCGGGGACGGAAACGATCGGCGCAGCGAAGATCCTGATGGATGGTCCGGCTGGCTGTCTGGCCTGGCTGGCGAATCGCGTTGCGGACTCCGGGCTTGCCCTCCGTGCCGGAGATGTCGTTCTGTCCGGCACGATGACCGGTGCCCACCCGATCACCGATCAACCCTCGGTCGTCACCTACAGCGGTCTCGCTCCCGAGCCGATCAGTATCAGTGTTTCAGGACGATAACGAACACCGGCGACCGCAAGATGCTTGATTATCCATCCTGTCTCTTTGTCCGGATGTCGAAATCTCGTTCTACTGTTCGACTACATGGTGTAGGGACGAGCACACGCACGTTGCCAACCGGAAGGACACCTGAGTGAGTGCGAAGACCGTCGCCGAGAAATTGCTCATCAAGCCGGACTCGACTGTCTGGTCGTCGCATTCCGAGCATCTCAATCTGATCGAGGGGATGCCGGACAGCGTTCGCGTCGTTGATGAACCGACGAAGGCGACGACTGCGCTCGTGTTCGCGAACGGTGAAGGCGCGTTGCGTGCCATTCTCAATATCCAGCACGAGAAACTGGCACAGGCACCCACCTTCTGGGTCGCGTATCCGAAGGCGAACCGGGTTGATATCAACCGCGACAGCCTTTGGCCGATCCTCAGCGAGTACGGGATGCGGCCAATCTCGCAGGTGGCGCTGGATGACACCTGGTCCGCGCTGCGGTTCCGGGCGCTCAAGGACGGCGAGGAGCCATTCACCGGTGGGCGATAACCGGTACGAACTGGACTGACGCGGTCGCGGAATCTCGCCGAATCTCGATCGAAGGCCTAACGAACAGGATGGGATGTCAGATGCACGATGTCACGACAAAGCAGGACTTCGGACGCTGGACCCATCCTGTCGTCATCAGCAGTGGGCAGCGATCCATTCGCGACGGTCATCGCTCGGGTGGCCTGCGGTTGATGGACCGGACGGCGTTCGATGCCGACATCGTTGTCCTGTCGTATCACTCGTCCCCGCTCGACACCGATCGCGAGCCACCGATGTCCGGGCAACAGCAGCCAGAGGATATCCAGCCGGTCAACGCGCTGGCGATGGCGATGCTTGGCGTGTCTTCCGACCTTCACTGGGTCGAGTACGCTGACGACGATGTGGCTGACTAGCTACTGTTCGCGCCGATTCTTCAACCAATCGATGACATCGCCAGCGTTCCGATCTGGTGGAAAGACCGGGTAAAACACATGCTCGATGACGCCGTTGTGAATGACGAGCGTCAGCCGCTTGAGGAGTGTCATGTCGTCAACCTCGAAGGTCGGCAGGTGAAGTGCCTGGCTGAAAGCGAGATCGGCATCGCTCAATAGCGGGAAGGGCAGGTGCAGGCGTTCAACGGCTTCCTGCTGATAGTCCGTGTCCTGCGTGCTGAGCCCGTAGACATCGACCCCCAACGCTTGCAGGTCGGCGTAGTGATCGCGGAAGGCGCACGATTGTGGCGTGCAGCCGCGTGCACCGGGGATCGCATCCCACCCATCGGGCAGCGTTCCATCGGGTCGGCCAGTGCGTGGGTATGCATAGACGATCGTGCGCCCCGTCAGTGTTTCCAGGTCAACGACTCGTCCATTCGTCGCAGGCAACGACACTGGCGGCAGCGCCATTCCTGGCAGGTGATCGCAAGCACCGTCATCTGCCGGCACCGGAAGATCATCCGGTAACTGATAGACATTGAATGGACGACTCATCTATCCTCCCCTCGTTCATATCAATCTGAACCTTATCGTCGATTTCGGAACCGCTCGTGGAAGGTGCTCGGGCGTGGCGTTCGTGGCGCCAGTCCCAGCTCGTATGCCTCGTCGAGAATCGGCTGAAGGACGATGATCTGAAGCGCGATCCGGGCGGCGAGACGCTCGGCGAAACTGCTCGTCAACGGCTCGATCGGGTGCATCTCGAAGATGTGTCCCCACGACTGCGTCCAACGTTCGAGTTCGATACCCGCGCCAAGCAGGTCCTTCAGTTCGAAGATGTTCGCCTCGAAGTGGCGCAGCAGCCGTTCGGTACTGGCCGGGCCATCCTCGAAGTGCAGCCCGAGTTCGACGTAGCCTCGTTCGGCGTTAACCCATGCCTCGTAGTGAATGCGGTAGTTCGCGCCATAGGAGATCTTGAGCAGGTTCATCGTCTGCCGCGCTTCGAACTCCTGCCGATCGGGTGGCAGACTCCCGCGTACTGCTTCCAGCACATCGCTGAAGAAGTCACGGCGAGTCATCGTCGCGGGCCTGGCTGTCGCTTTCGTCGTTGCGGCGCGCGTCGCCACGGTCAGATTCTCCTGTCCAGCGCAATATCGTACGCGGGAACGAATTGGTGGTTGATCGTTGCGGGCTGACGACGGTTCACGTCGTCACTTGTTCCTGATTCTGCCATCCGACGCGCCAATGCTCTACTATCCACCCGCCCGGATGGGGGCGTGATGTCTGGGGGTGGAGTGGCGAGCGACGACGAGTCGAATGAATCGAACGACGCGCTGGTCGGTGCATTGTTGGTGCTAGCCTCGGGCGTTGGCTTCGGTTCGGTGACGGTGCTGGCGCGAATCGCGTTCGTCGGCGGTTCGAACGCGCCGACATCGCTGGCGTTTCGGTTTGGTCTGGCTGCTGTCATCTTCTGGCTCTTGTTGCTGGTCAGGAGACGGGTGCGGCGTTTGCCGGCGCGGAGTGTCGCTGCCTTTGCGCTGATGGGGTTGCTGTTTGCGGGTAGCTCGACAATGTCGTTCATGTCGGTTGAGCGGATTCCAGCGTCGCTCTCGGCACTCGTCTTCTATATTTATCCGGCGATGGTGACGGCTGGATCGGCGCTGTTGTTCGGAACCCGTTTCTCGTTACCACAACTCGCTGTGCTGGTTTCGGCGATCACCGGATGCGTGCTGACGGTGGACATGCAGAGTGGCACGATCGACACGTTTGGACTCGCGCTGGCCTTTGCTGCCCCGTGCTTCTACTCCAGTTACGTCCTGGTCGGTAGCCGTGCGACGGTGGGAGTTGCGCCACTCAATTCGTCCGCATGGATCATTACGTTTTCGGCACCACTGATGATCGTGCTGGGTATTACCGGCGCGTTCGGCGATCGGCTGACGACGGACATCTCCACGCGCGGCTGGGCTGCGATTGCCGGGTTGACGATATTCTCAACGGTCATCTCGATCTCGACGTTTCTGGCCGGAATGGCTCGGCTCGATCCGTTTCGTGCGTCGATCCTTTCGACGATCGAGCCAGTCGTTAGTGTGATCCTGGCGGCGCTTTTACTCTCCGAACAACTGACACCGCAGCAGATCCTCGGCGGCGCGATGATCGTGTCGTCGACCATCGCGCTTCAGATCATCCAGCGTCGGGGAACACGGAGTCGCGGAGGTTGGAGACGGAGCCAGTTAGTTGCTGCTGCGTCGCCGCCAGACGACGAGCGCGATCAACGCCACAATCACGAGCGGTGACAGGGCGGAGATCCACGGATACCGCGTCGCTGGTGCGTAGTCGTCTTCCATGATCGAAGCCATCGCTCGTTCTCCTCGCGTTACCTGACAATCTGCTGGTCAGGCCACTTGCCGCAAGAAGCACGCCGGGGCAATCTGATTGTCGTCGCCCCGGGCCTCTTCTTCGCGGCGAAAACACCGGTGTTCTACGCGTGATCGATCCGTTTGACGACGATCATTCCCGTTGCGAAGATGCGGGGGCCACGGGCGACTGTCAGGAAGTCGAGGACGATGGCGTCATCGGTCATGACGATGGCGTGGGCTTCGAAGTCGTCGTAGCAGAGTTCTTCGAGCCAGATCCGAGTGATCTCCTCCATGAGCGTTCCCGGCAGGATGGCCGAATTGGCTGGATGACACTCGACCTCGATCTGATGGACGTGTGTCCCAGTTTTGCGAATCGCGACGGTGCTGAAGCTTGGTGATGCCTCAATTGCCCGGCGACAATCAGCGATCATGCCTTCGAGATCGCCGATCATCGTTTCCTGGTACTGTCCAGCGACCCGTTCCTTGAGTTGCTCCAGATCCGGCAGATCAAGCTGCATCGATTCTCCTGATCGTCCCAAACACACCGGTTTCCTGCTGAGGCATCCTAGTCTATGCCTCGACAGGAAACCAGTTGCAGCCGTTGCCTCATGGTGAACGTCAGATCACCCCCTGGCTTTTCGCTATGCTCCCGTTTCTCCCAAGCGATTCAGCAGCGCGCAGTAGGCGCGGCGCGCCATGACGAAGCTTTCCTGAATGCGGAAGTTCTCGTTCGGCGCGTGGACCTGGCTGCCCGGCATCCCCCACGAATAGAAGACCATGTCGGCGCCAAGTTCAGTCTGATACGTCTCGGCGACCGGCAGCGTTCCACCGACGCGGATGACGTAGGGGTCACGATCGTAGAGGTCGGCGAGCGTTTCTTCGGCGGCCAGGAGCATCGGATGGTCGCGGCGAATCGAGAACGGGCGAGCCGCGCCAGGGAACGGATCGACGGTGACCGTTGCGCCGGGAGGGCAATGCTTCTCGATGTGCGCATCGATCAGTTTCAGAATCTCGGATGGTTCCTGGTTGGCGACGAGACGGCAGGTGAGTTTGAAGTGCGCCTCGCAAGGGGTGACGGTCTTGATCCCCGCGCCCTGAAAGCCGCCCCAGAAGCCGTTGATGTCGCAGGTTGGCCTCGCCCAGTTGCGCTCGACCGGTGTGTAGCCCGGTTCGCCCCAGAGTTCGCTGACGCCGAGATCCTGCTTGTACTCCTCCTCGGAGAACGGCACCTCGGCGAACTCACGCTTTTCCTTCTCGGTCAGATCACGGACGGTGTCATAGAAGCCAGCGATCGCAACCTTGCCTTCAGGCGTGTGCAGCGTCGCCGCGAGTTGCACGGCTGCCTGGACGGCGTTGGGGGCGGATGCACCGAATTGCCCCGAGTGCAGGTCGCTGTTCGTCGTCCGGATGTTAACCTGGCAGGCGCAGATGCCCTTTGATGCCGTGGCGATCGAGGGTGTGTCAGTACCCCATTGTCCGCCATCCGCGCAGAGGACGACGTCGCAGGCCAGCAACTCCTTCTGCTCACGGATGAAGACTGGCAGGTTCGGCGAGCCGACTTCTTCTTCGCCCTCGATCGTGAACTTGATGTTGATTGGTGGCGCGCCTTGCGTCTGGACGAGCGCTTCGAGCGCCTTGATCGGCATGAAGAGGTTGCCCTTGTCGTCGCTCGCGCCCCGAGCGTAGATCATCCCGTCGCGGATCGTCGGCTCGAACGGAGGCGTGTCCCAGAGGTCGAGCGGATCGGGCGGCTGGACGTCGTAGTGGCCATAGATGAGCGCCGTCGGCTTGGCCGGATCAACGATCCACTCGCCGTAGACGACCGGGTTGCCGTTGGTCTCCATAATCTCGACGGTTGGAACGCCAACCGCTCGCAGCGCGTCTGCGACCCATTCGGCTGCCCGGTGAACGTCGTCCTCGTGGTCCGGCAGGGCGCTGATACTTGGAATCCGCAGCAGTTCGAACAGTTCTTCCAGATGCCGATCGTGATGTTCTTCCAGATACGATTCCCATGCTGGCCGCTGATTCATCGTCGTCTTTCCTCCCTCGACGTTCCGGCAGTTCATCATCCGATGATACCCGTGATGCTCGCTCGGCGCGCGAGCACGAACATGCATTTCGTGCATATGCAACGAGTCTGATAGACGCGACATTAGGCAGAAATTAAGGTAGAGCCACGAAGAGCCGGATGGATCACTCTCTCCTTGTATCGATGGCCCCGTGCATTGAGAGAGCCCCTCCGGCTTTTCGGTGTCCTCGTGACATCCCGGCACCATTCCTGCTATATACTATTCACGTATAACGACTGATGTTCGGGAGGGGCCTCGAATGCCGGTGACATCCGCGTTAGGATCTGCCATCAAGGCACGTCGAACTGCGTTGGGCTGGACACAGGAGGAACTCGCTGCGCGAATCAGCGCCGACGGCGAGTATGTGCGCCAGTCGGAAATCTCACGGATTGAGAACGGCAGGATCGCGCTGCCACGCCGTGAGCGGTTGGAACGACTTGCCGTGGTGCTCAATATGCCACTTGGTGAATTGCTGGCACGCTCCGGTTGGGCCGGTGCTGAGGAGCATTTCTCGACACCAGCCAGTCCAGCGATCGATTCAAAATCTCCGACAGATATCTCTGACGATGTCGCCCAGCGGACTATCAGGCCAGCGACTGAACCACTCGTGTATCCGAGCCGGTCCCGGCAACCCAGCTCAGCCTCACGCGTTGGATCTCGTCCGTACGATCCGTCTGCGATGACTGCGTTTCGCCGGGCACTGGCGACGATGCGCGAGGAATCAATTCGCCTGGAGCATAATCGGCAGATGGCCTCAGCTATTCAGCGCCACTTTCGACACGCGACTCGAGATGAGCTCGGAGAACCAGTCACTGTCCATTACTCGGACAGCGCCGTTGGGTGACAGCCAGCGGGTCGAGCGTTTCTAATCAATGTTGGCACGCGCAGGTGTCTCCGACTGCGACCCCTTGACCAGGACAGCGCGGATGGTGCTGGCGTGTGTCTCGGCCTCCAGCATGTGCTTCATGAACCGGTCAGCGGCAGCCCGTTGGGATTGATGCTCCGCACGCTCGGCAAGCCGCTTAGTGAGGGCTGCTTTCTCCTCAAGTGATCGAAGGGCAGACCACAGCGCGGCTTCCATCCCCTCAGTTTGGCTCGCCAACAGGCTTTCGGCACTGTAGGCATGGCCGACACGACAGCGAAAGCGGACGATCTGGTCACGCTCGATTTCCCAGAGGACACCACCGCACTCCGGGCAGCCGAAGGCGGACGGCTGCCCGGGGCGGTGATCATCCTCAATCGCTCGCTCATCCGCCTGAGCAATCCTGTTCTCAAACTCGAGATCGTCGCTGGTGCATGGCACGGCTGGCTCCTTTGCAGCGACTGATCCCATCGCAATCTCGACAAGCGTCGGGCCGATCAAAGGGAGTGGGACGCAGTAGTCGACGGCAGTCACGTCGAGCGCGTGCTGCGGCATGCCGGAAAAGAGTGCGTCAGCGGGATCCTGAACGACGGCGATACCTCGATGACGCTTGATTGCCAGCAGGCCGGCCGAGCCATCATCGAGCGAGCCAGTCAGGACAACCCCGACGACTCGATCCCGATACTGGTGTGCGGCACTCCGGAACAGAGGATCGGCTGACGGTCGGTGGCGATTCTCACGGGGACCGCGCGCCAGGCGAATCACGCCATGTTCCAGCAGCATGTGCAGATCGGGAGGAGCGACATAGATGTGGCCGGGTCGGATGGACTCTCCATCTCTGGGGTGTGTCGCGGGCAACGACCCAACCCTGCTCAGCAATATCGGCAACATGCTCTTGCCACTCGGTGGCTGGTGCAGGACAACGAAGATGCTGGCATGCATGTCTCGCGGCAGCGAGGACGCGATGGCCATCAACGCCTCTACGCCACCCGCTGAGGCAGCAATGACGATGATATCGCGCTTTGTCACACACTGGCTCCTCATCAACCGGAACGAGAGATCATTCGTCGAGTTCTATCGCGCTGTCCAGCATGTAATGGCGGCATGAGAGGAATACCCGGAAATATTGCCATGGACTGAAGACTGAATATGTCACATTGCATGCCACTGTTGAAATGCGTTCGGCTTGCAGGACGAAGCAATTGACAGACTGATATCTGAGGGGGATGATCTGCGGTGGTCATCGTCATGCGTGTAGTGGTGTCCATTATGTAATCCGGGAAGGGGCCACTACGGATGACAGACCAGCATGAACACTCAATTATTGTCATCGGGTCATCCGCGGGTGGCATCGAAGCACTCTCAACGCTCGTTGGGATGCTGCCGGCTGACTTGCCAGCGCCGGTCGTCATCGCCCAGCATCTCGACCCGCGTCGAGAAAGTCATCTGCTGGACATTCTGACGCGCCGGAGTACATTACCGGTTCGTAGTGTCAACGGACGCGAATTGCTCGAATCCGGGACGGTCTATGTCATCCCGCCGAACAACTATGTCGAGATCAGCGGCCATGAGGTCGTCGTCCGGCAGGATCATATACAGCCACCGCTTCCGTCTGTTGATCTGCTGTTTACGACGGCATCAGCCGCCTTTGGAGAAAACACGATAGCCGTCATCCTGACTGGAACCGGGGACGATGGTTCGGCAGGTGCTCGTGATGTCAAGTCGGCTGGTGGAACGATTATCGTCCAGAACCCTGAGACCGCCGACTTTCCGAGTATGCCGCGTTCGCTCCCAGCAACCATCGTCGATATCGTTGCCAACCTTGAGGCGATCGGTCCACTCCTCGGTGATCTGATTTCTGGCGCGTACAGGCTGCGGACGCCTGATGAAGATAAGGATCTGCGAAGTCTGCTCGATCAATTGCGCGATCGTAGTGGGATCGACTTCAGCTCCTATAAATCACCGACGATTACCCGTCGGTTGCAACGACGGATGGTCGCGACCGGGGCGGAGTCGCTGGCCGACTACATTCGTCACTTGCGAAGCAACCCCGACGAGTATTCGCGACTCATCAATAGCTTTCTCATCAAGGTCACAGAGTTCTTTCGTGACCCGGAGATGTTCGATTACATACGCGATACCGTGCTGCCGTCGGTGATCGAGAATGCGCGTTCCCACGGCGAACTGCGCATCTGGTCGGCTGGCTGCGCGACTGGCGAGGAGGCGTACTCGCTCGCGATTCTTGTCGCTGAGTATCTTGGTGACGATCTAGACGGACTCATCGTTCGGATCTTTGCGACCGATCTTGATCCCGACGCGATCACGTTCGCTCGGCGAGGTATCTATCCAGCGAGAGCTCTGGCATCGATCCCTCCTGAGATCGTCGAACGTTACTTTTCCCGCGACGATAGCACCTACGAGGTGCGCAAGGCTGTTCGCTCGATGGTTGTCCTTGGCCAGCACGATCTCGCCCAGCGCGCGCCATTTCCACGCGTCGATATCGTTTTCTGCCGCAACGTCCTGATCTATTTCACGACCGATCTCCAAAAGCGGGCGTTGCAACTGTTCGCGTTTTCGTTGCGCGACAATGGGTATCTGGTGCTCGGTAAGGCAGAAACCGTCAGCCCACTGCCGGAGTACTTCGCGCTAAACCAGGCTCGTTTGAAAGTCTACCGGCGTGTTGGTGAACGCGTGCTAATGCCGAGTTCACGCATCCGTGACACCTTGGCTGGGATGCCTGCCCACGTCCCATTTTCGCGAACCCCATTGGCTGACCGGAGCATGACCCGGTTCCGCCGTGACGCGGATACTGCGCCAGTCAGCGAGCGGTCAGAGTCGATTCTGATGCGAATGCCAACCGGAATTGTCGTTGTCAATCACAACTATGACGTCCAGATGATTAACGCAGCCGCACGTAGGCTATGTGGCATCCACTCTGAGGCAGTTGGCCACGATTTGCTCCACGTTGTCCAGTACATTCCACTCCTTCCGTTGCGCAACGCAATTGACGCTGCATTTCGTGGCGAGGCGTCGACAACGCCGGTCGAGGTCGATGCATCACAAACCGCAACAGGGGACGGTCTTGATCTGGAAGTCCATTGCTACCCGGAGCGGGGCAACCCCGACGCCTCGATTGAGTTCGTCACACTCACGATCCACGACACAACCGCGATGATGAACGGCATGCGGCAGATCGACGTCGATGCACGGCAACTGCGTGAGGCGCTGGAGCGATCGACCGAGCACACGCAGCGGCTGGCAAACGCGAATCGCGCGCTCGTCTACTCCAATGAGGATTTGACGGCGAGCAATGCCGAGTTGCGGAGCATTAACGAAGAGTTGCTGGTCTCAACTGAGGAGGTCCAGTCGGCAACTGAGGAAGTCGAGACGCTCAATGAAGAGTTACAGGCGACGAACGAGGAACTCGAAACGCTCAATGAAGAGCTACAGGCAACCGTCGAGGAGTTGAATACGACGAACGACGATCTCCAGGCGCGCAGCATCGAACTGCAGGAACTGGCGATTTCGCTTGAGATGCAGCAGCGCCTGAGCGAGCTGGAGCGTGATCGAGTCCAGGTCATCCTCAACAACCTCGGTAATGCAGTTCTCGTTGTCGATGCTCAAGGTGCGCCACTGCTTTTCAACGATGCTTTCCAGGAGATGTTTGGCGTTGCTGGCGAATCGTTCCGGCCCGAGGATCCGTCCGGCAACGTGCTGACTGAGGATTTGCGGTTGCAGGATCGTGTCGTGGCTGGTGAAGCGTTTACGACAGAATTCTTGTTGACGGCAACCGACGGCTCTCGCCACTGGTATGAAGCAATCGCCCAGCCGATTGAGGACGTAACAGGCGAACGGATGGGCGTAATCGTCGTCCGCGATGTCACTGACCGGAGTTTGCGCTCGCTACAGGACGAGTTTCTTGCACTCGCCAGCCACGAACTGCGAACGCCACTGACCTCGCTAGCCGGCAGCCTGCAATTGTTGCAACGTCGGCTCGGCGACGGTATCGACGAACGCAGTCGGCGGCAACTCGACGTCGCGCGCCTGCAAACCAGACAACTAACGGCGTTGATCTACGATCTCATCGACATCGTCCGCCTCCAGACTGGGCGGCTGCATTTGAACATTGAGTCCATCGATAGTGTGTCGGTTGTCCGCGATGTTGTCGAATCCAGCCAGGGTGCGACGAAAGGTCAGACGATCCAAATCGATGCTCCGGCCCACCCGTTGATCGTGAGCGGTGACCGAACCCGGTTGACGCAGGTTCTGACAACTCTGATCGACAACGCTGTTACCTACGCTCCTGGCACCGAGCGAATCGACATCGAGATGCGCAAGGTCGACAGCCATGCTGAGATCCGGGTGCGCGATTACGGTCCTGGCATCCCCAAGGATGAACGCGAACGTATCTTCGCGCGCTTCAGCCAACTTGAGTTGGCCAGATCAGAACGGCAGAATGGCGATGGGCTTGGTCTCGGGCTGTACATCGCGCGGGAGATTGTGACTGCCCACAACGGGACGTTGACGGTCGACGATGAGGTTGAAACGGGTGCAGCCTTTGTCGTGCGCCTTCCGACAGCTGAATCCTGATCGCCTTGACCAGGATTCAACGTTGGACTCACACGTCACAGATCGCTGTGAGAAACTGGCGCAGGTTGCCAGGGACTACATCCTCTTCCTGCCGTCGTTCGTCGCCACGTAGCTGTGTGATAACGCGGTGCCAGGTGCGCGTTCGTGAGACGATTGCCAGACGCTGCGACAACGCAAAGGCACTGAGAAGATCAGCTCGTGATACGAACTGTGTCCATGGCTCGAGGTAAGCATCGCTCATGGCGAGGATCGCCGGCGCATTCTCTGGAATCCCGGCGAAGTAGGCACTCGCGCGCAGCGTGACCCGCATCGTGAAGAATGGATGGGCAACGCAGCATTCCGCCCAGTCAGCGAAGATGACGCGGTCACCACCAGCGCCAACGAAGATGTTCCCATCGTGGAAGTCGTCGTGCTGCAACGTTTCGGGAACACCGTAGCCTGCCAGTTCGCTGCACAATTCAGCAAACCGTGGAACGAGCGCATGCAATCGCTCGATCTCTTCGTCACTCAACCCGTCGGGCGGACCGATCCGTAACGATTCCTCGTCGGTTAACATCAGCGTGAGCAGGTCCGTCAACGTCGCGAGCCGATGATCGAATGTGCCGAGCGCCAGTAGCTCGTCGGTCCGTGGGATCATCTCAATCTGGACGTCGGCGTACCGCGGCAGGATGTCCAGCCATGGCCTCAGGTTCGGTGGATCGGTCCGTGTGATCGTCCGAAGCATCGGTCCGGCGTCACCCGTCAGCATCCAGCCGCGCTCATCGTCGATCACCAGGACTTCCGGCATCAGGTCTGGTCGCCAGTTCGCCAGTGCGACTGTCAGGCGCGGTTCATGGTTGAGCCCGGCCATTGAGGCCTTGCAGTACACCAACCCCTCGCTGGTCGGCACGCGCAGGACTGTCGACCATGGATACAGGTGTAGCTGTTCGATCGCCCCGGTCACGCGGATGTCGCGTTCCTCCAGCTGCTTTTCGATCCAGCGATCAATTTCAGCGCGCCACTCCGGCGTAGCCCATGTTTGCAAGTCGGTCATTCGTCGCTGCTTGTCTTTCCATCCTGCGTAGCGCGCCGCGCATCGTGCATCGCGTGGAAGTATGGCATCCGTCGCTCTCACGCAAACTAGCCTGCCGAGGACCGCACCCCGCGGAGTGTCATCCTGAGCCGCAGCGAAGGATCGCCCAGCCTTAGAGCGGTTTGCAGATGGTTTGACTCGATGAACTGGAGTGCCGTCGTTTGGGTGGGAAACCGGGCGGGTCGTTCAAGTGATCTGGCTCGATCGTTGGTCGCGATGACCCGCCCCTACCGGTTGTATGACGATACAAAGCATCGACGCAACGATTCTGAAAACTGCTGTAACGATACGGGAGGTTCAGAAGGACAGGTCGTTGCTGTCGACTGACGCGCTCGTGTCTTGGACGCTAAGCGATCCTTCGCTGCGACTCAGGATGGCAAGGCAAGAAATGCGCAGTCCTTGTCGAACCTGAACTGCTCTCTCGCGGTATTGCTGTCTCGCATGCGTTTGCGGCGATAATGCCGATGATGAGCGGACAATGAACGGGGGATGAGGGGATGAGATGTCAGACGGAACGCGAGAAAAGCAGGCGGCAGTCGACTGGATCGACGCGAACAGTCAGCGGTTGTCGGACTTCGACATCGAGATATGGAACCATCACGAGCCGGCCTGGCGTGAATACAAGTCGGCTCAGGCATACGTCGATCTGCTGAAGGCCGATGGCTGGGATGTCGAGGAAGGCTCCGGCGAGATGCCGACGGCGTTCGTCGCGCGCTGGGGGGACGGTGGGCCGGTCCTTGGTGCCTACGCCGAATACGACGCCGTACCAGGCAACTCGCAGCAGGCGGTGCCGTATCGCGCGCCACGTGAGGGCGTCCATCCATGGGCGGCGGGGCATACTGACCCCCACTCGATGCTGGGTGTGGCTGGGCTGGCCGGGGTGCTCGGAGCGAAGGCCGCGATGGAGAAGTACGGCATCACGGGACAACTCGCTTTCTTCGGTGAACCGGCTGAGAAGTTGTGCGGCTC
>JBGSWU010000163.1:0-8219 GCA_041751795.1 Thermomicrobiales bacterium | reverse complement strand
GGTCGGCCAGCAGGTCGGCGAGATGTGGAGTCAGTGCTCCATCGAGGAGGATGACGCGGTTGGCGATCCGAACCAGTTCATCGGCGAGCGGCTGAATCGGGAGTTTCTTGTCGGAGCCACCAACGATCGCGACGATGTCGCGCCCCTCGAACGCTCGCAATGCTGCTACCGCTGCTGCCGGAGCCGTCGCCGCCGTGTCGTTGATGTAGTCGACACCGCCAATCGTCGCGACGTGCTCCATCCGGTGCGGCACTCCGGTGAACGCCGCGATCGAACGCGCAATCTCCTCGGACGTCACACCCATCGCCAACGCTGCCCCAGCTGCTGCCAGCGCGTTCAACCGCGAGTGCTCGCCCGGCACTCGGAGGGCATCGACCGGGCCGAAGTCGATTGCTGCGCCATCCCAGATGCCGGTGAAACGACCATTGGATATCCAGCACGCATGAGGGTGGCTCGACGCATCTGTGGAATGAAAGACGACGCGCTTGCTGATTGCTCCGCGAATCACCTGTTCGACGATCGGGTCGTTGTCCGGTGTGACAAGCCAGTTCTCGGACAGCTGATGACGGGCCACGGCACCCTTGACCCAGGCGTAATCGTCGAACGACGGGTACCGGTCAAGATGATCGTGCGAGATATTCGTGATCACGCCAACATGGGGTGAGAGGTGTTGCTCGTCGAGCGCTTCGAGCTGGAACGACGAGAGCTCCAGAGCGACCGGAGCGTCGGGCTGGATCGACGGAAGTTGGCCGAGGGCTGAAACGGCCATGTTGCCGGCCACGACGGCATTGGGCCAGCGTTCGCGCAGCATCTGGCCGAGCAGCGAGGTTGTCGTCGTCTTGCCCTTCGTGCCGGTCACGCCAAGGATCGGTGCGGGGCAGGCACGGAAAAAGAGCGTCATCTCCATTTCGATCCGCTTACCCAGATCGCGCGCCAGTGCCAACCAGGATGACTCCCGTGGAACAGCCGGGTTGCGGACGATCACATCGGCCCAGCGGAAGTCGCCTTCGTCATGCCTTCCGAGCGTGTACCCAATCGGCAGCCCATCGAGGTCGGCCAGCGTTGCCGCCAACGCTGCCTCATCACGCAGGTCGGTTACGCGAACGTCAGCGCCGGACTCGATCAGGTACCGGGCAACGCCCAGCCCGCCCTGCCGGTTGCCCAGCCCCATCAGCAGGACACGACGACAACGGAGGTTGTTCGGATCCACGTTCCCGATTCCCGATTCCCGATTCCCGCTCGTCATACCGGTGCCAGAGCCAGCGCAACGCCAAGCAGACCACTCATCATGCCTGCCAGCCAGAAGCGCATTGTGATCTGTGTTTCCGACCAGCCGATCGCTTCGAAGTGATGTTGCAGCGGCGCGATCCTGAAGATTCGCCGTCCTTCGCCGTAGCGGATTCGCGTGTACTTGAACCAGTAGCGCTGGAGGATAACGGAACCAGCCACCGCGACGAAGACAGCACCGACAACCAGCAGCAACAGCCATTGCCCGGTCATGAAGGCAGCCGTCGCCAGCGATGCGCCCAGCGCCAGCGAGCCAGTGTCGCCCATGAAGACCTGGGCTGGGTGGGCGTTGTACCAGAGGAAACCGAACAGTGCGCCAACCATCATGAAGCAGAACGTCACGACGTGGACCTGCCCCTGGAGGAACGCGATGATGCCGTAGGCGGTAAACGCAACCGCCGCCGTCCCTCCCGCCAGCGTGTCCAGTCCATCGGTGAAGTTGACGGCGTTGGCCGAACCAGCGATGACAACGGTTGCAATCGGGATGTAGAGCAGCCCGATGTCGTACTGGCCGATGAATGGAATATAGATGCGCTCCAGATCGAGCGGGTAATACAACACGAACGCGGCAACAGCGGCGAAGAGCATCAGTGGAAGCATCTTGTACTTCTCACTCAACCCCGCAGTCGTACCGCCAACCAGATTCAGACGATCGTCAATCGCACCGAGGAACGAACAGCCGATCAGCACAAAGAGCGGCAGCAACATTGCCTCGCGGCCAACGATGTTGAAGATGAGCGTCAGGACGACGACGACAGACGTGAACATGATGCCGCCCATCGTCGGCGTGCCCGTCTTGGTAAAGTGCTCCGGCCCATCGACCCGGATCTGCTTGCCGATCCCGTTCGCTTTCAACCACTCGATATATGGCTTGCCAACGACCAACGTCATCAAGAACGCAACACCCGACAGTCCCAGCGAGATTGCGAGGTTGTCGAGCGGGTCGAGCGGCAGAATCGATGTGTCCTCGAACCAGCGGCGAATGTCGCCGAATATGTTGAGGATTGGGATGAGCGAATACAGCAAGCCGACTACTCCTCGTCCCGTTCGTTGCGGAGATCGGCAACGACCGTTTCGAGACCGAGACTGCGTGAACCCTTGATGAGCACGAGATCGCCCTCTTGCAGTCCAGCACGCAGCGCGTCCAGCAGCGCAGGCTTGTCGGCGACAAACTCGACCGGCAGCGACGGTTGGGCCAGTTTGGCCTGCTCGCCGATGATCCGGCCGCGTTCGCCCATCACGAAGACAGCGTCTGCCACCTGTGAAGCTCGATCACCGACCATTTGATGCCCCTCAAGTTCGAAGTCACCAAGCTCCATCATGTCGCCAAAAACGGCAACTTTTCGGCGCGCATCCAGTTCGTCGAGCAGGTTGAGCGCGGCCAGACTCGATGCAGGGTTGGCGTTGTAGGTGTCGTCAAGAATCGTCGAGCCATTGATGCCTGGGACAAGTAGGAGCCGCAACTGGATCGTCGGCTGCTGAAAACCGGCGATAATCTCCTCAAACGCCATCCCGAGCTGGAAACCAACGGCGAACCCCACCAGGGCCATATGGACACTATGACGACCCAGGAGCGGAACACTGACGTGGTCGCGACGCCGACGATGATGCAGCGTGAACGAGATACCATCCAGTCCATGACTCTCAAGATCGGTCGCCCGGATGTCGGCAGTTTCGTCGAGTCCATAGCCGACGACCGTGCATTTCGCCCGTTCGGCCATCCGCCGGACCCGCTCGTCGTCGATGTTCAGAACAGCCACGCCACTTTCGGGCAGGGCATCGACCAACTCGGCCTTCGTTTCAGCGATCGCTTCGAGCGAGCCCATCCGGCCCAGGTGAGAGTGGGAGACATTCGTGACGACGCCAATGGTTGGCTTCGCGATTTCAGCCAGCTCACTGATTTCACCGAACCGGTACGCACCACCCATCTCAAGGACAACGACTTCGGTATCCGGCGTGATCTCGAGGACCGACAGCGGCAGGCCCACTTCGTTGTTGAAGCTTTTCGCACTGCGAGTCACACGGAAACGCTGCCCCGCGATCGCCGCGATCACTTCCTTTGTGCTCGACTTTCCGATGCTGCCGGTAATGCCGATGACATGCGGGGTATAGAGACTCCGCCAGTAGGTCGCGAGCTCCTGGAGCGCGATCAACGTGTCCGGAACGACAATCGCTGGCAATTCGCCCAGGTTGTAGCGGCTATACCAGTCTTCGCTGACGAGAACGGCAGTCGCACCATTGTCGTACGCATCCGGGACGTAGCGATGACCGTCCTGGTTTTCACCCTGAATGGCGACAAACAGGTCGTCGGGCTGAATCTCACGCGAATCGTGGATCACTCGACGAAACAACGCGTTGCGGGAAAGCTCACCGGCCAGCCGACCGCCGGTGCCGGTCAGAACATCGTGTGCGCGAATCATGGCACCACCTCCGATTCCGTAGGAGGAATACCGTACAGCATGAAAAGTTGCTCAAACACCCGCGTCAAGGCGGGACTGCTGACCGACAGTCCGGTGTCGCCCTTTTTTGGCCAGTCGATCTTGACGAGTACGGTGAACCGTGGGTCGGCGACCGGGCCGAATCCGACAATCGAGGCAATCGTCGCATCTTCGACGTATCCGCCATCAGGTGATGGAATTTGGGCAGTGCCAGTCTTCGCGCCAATCCGGTAGCCATCGACGCTTGAATACAAGCTACTTTCGTGATGAACGACCGATTCCAGCATATCCCGCATCGTTGCCGAGGACTCAGGCGAAATCACCTGCCTGATCTGCTCCGGCTGCGTGACTGTGGCATTGTCGCCGTCTCGGACTTCCGAGACGATGTACGGTGCCATCAGCCGACCGCCATTGACGATTGCCGAAAAAGCGTTGACGAGCTGAAGTGGTGTGCAGGCGATACCCTGACCAAACGCGTTGGTGTACTGGAGGACATCATTCCAGCCTGGCTCGCCAGGGAGCGTCAGGATACCGGCTTCCTCGCCCTGAAGATCGACGCCGGTCGGCTCCCCAAAGCCGAACTCCTGTAGCGACTGGTAGAACTGCTGCTCACCGATCTCTTCAGAGACGTAGACCGCGCCGAGGTTCGATGAGTACTGCAGGACCTGGCGCATCGTGATGTCGCCGAAAATCGCGTGCTCGAAATTGTAGATCTTGGACCCATCTTCGAGGGCGATGTGGCCTGGTTCGTCATTGAAAACGGTGTCCGGCTCGACGACGCCCTGATCGATGCCAATCGCCATCACGATCGACTTGAACGTCGAGCCTGGCTCATAGATCGTAGAGATCGCGGGATTGAGGAAGATCGCCGGATCGGAGATATTCTCGTACACATTCGGGTTGAACGTTGAACGGTTAGCAATCCCGAGAATTGCGCCCGTCTGCGTATCCTGAACGATGATCGTCCCGCCCCGGGCGCGTTGTTCCTTCACAACGTCGTCGAGGACTTCCTCGATCGCGCGCTGGACGGCGCTGTCGAGAGTTAAGGTGATATCGGCGCCGTCTACTGGCGAGTGCCACGTCGATTGCGTTAACCCGATCACGTTTCCCAGGGCATCGCGCTCGCCGACCAGTTTTCCTGGCGTTCCGTCGAGGATGTCGTCGTACTGTCCCTCGATGCCGTAATTGCCCTGCAGCTCATCGTTCGTGAATCCGAGCAGGTGCGAAGCGAACGCCCCAAACGGATACATGCGGCTCGGTTCGGGATCGAGAACAATCCCCTCCAGACCGAGGGCCGTGATCTGATCGGAGACTTCCGGCGACAGGTGACGCGCCAGCAACACCCACTCCAGGTCAGGTTGGTTCAGCGCGTCTTCAATTTCTAGCGCCGGTCGACCCAGCAACGGCGCGAGTTGCTCGGACACCAGACGCTTATCCTCAACCTGTTCGATGATCGCCGAGACGCGATTCGCCGGGACATTCGTCGCGAGGCGAATACCACGCGCATCGAAGATCTCGCCCCGCCGCGCGGCGACGATGTTCTCCTGCATCCGTTCAGCAACCGCCCAGCGGCTGAACTCACCGGAGCGGACAACCTGGACGGAAACGACGCGGTAGCCGATCAGACCGACGAAGAGGACGAAGATGAAGAAGAGCGGCATGATCCGCGACCGCGACGTCAGCAATGGCGCACGCTGGCTCACGGCGCGCTTCCAGTCGTGTTACTCGCCTGAGCTTCGCCGGTCAGGCGGTTCCAGATGCGTTCACCGAGCGACCGGTGCCGGGGTGCTTCCGACGGCGGCACCTGCAACTCATCGCTGGCCGGCCGGGGAACCGAGATGAAGACGTGCGAATCAATCGGGAGCATGCCGAGCTCGTGGCGGACCACCGGTTCGATGCGTGGCAACGCCTCATACCCGGCAACCTGATAGGTCAACTGCTGATTTTCGAGTGATTTTTCCAGCCGTTCGTTTTCGAGGTTGCTAAGGGTGTAACCAAGACCTGCCACCTGGCTCGTCTGGATGAGATAGAGCAGCCCGACAACGGCGATCGTCGTCGCAACGATCAGGAAGACAACCGGATTACTCAACCGTTGCCGAGCCGGTGCCTCATGGTCTTGTTGCTGGGGCGATTTCGCCCGTCGCTCAATTCGCTCGACCTTGCGATCGAACGTTGTGATCCGCTGGGTTTCGGTCCTCATACGTCGCTCAGCCGCTCCACGACTCTAAGCCGCGCGCTCCGCGCGCGAGGGTTCGCGGCTACTTCCTCATTGGACGCACGAGCGTCCTTGCCAACGAGCGCGACCGTGGCCACATGTCCGCAGACGCAGACGGGAACATCTCGTGGGCAGATGCAGCCTCGTGCCGCTTCGACAAATGCTCGCTTGACGATCCGATCTTCAAGTGAATGAAAGGAAATAACAGCCAGCCGTCCACCCGGGGCCAGCAAGTCCAACGCTGCCTTAATCCCGCGCTCGACCTCGCCAAGTTCGTCATTCACGGCGATCCGCAGCGCCTGAAAGGTCTTCGTGGCCGGGTGGAGGCGCTTCGAGCCATGCTTTGGCCCGACTGTCCACTCGATCATGTTCGCCAGTTGACTGGTCAACTCAATATCTCGTCGCTCGCGCTCGCGAACGATCACGCGCGCGATCTTGCGTGCGCGGGTTTCCTCACCGTATTGATAGAGAATGCGCGTCAGTTCGTCTTCGTCGGCGGTCGCAAGCAGTTCGCGGGCGGTGATCCCCGTTGACTGGTCAAACCGCATGTCGAGGGGACCTTCGTGCATGAACGAAAAGCCACGCTCGGGATCGTCTATCTGAAACGACGAGAATCCGAGGTCGAGCAAGATGCCATCAACCTTGTCGTGGCCGTAGATGGCGACATGCCGCGACATGTCTGCATAACTGCCGTGGACAAAGTGCAGCGATCCAGGGAACTGGTCTGCCAGCGGCTCGAAATTGGTTCGTGTCTCCGCGTCCCGGTCAATGCAGATGAGCATTCCGCCAGGGAGAATTCGCTCGGCAATCTGGCGCGCGTGTCCGCCACCACCGAACGTACCATCGACGTAGACGCGTCCCGGCTTCGGTGCCAGCGCAGCGACGACTTCGTCAACCATGACACTGATGTGACCAGGTCGGTTCGAGGCATACCCACTCATCGGGTCCATGCCCTCAGTTTCTGCATGTTGCTCGTTCATTTTATGTACCCCACCAGACGCCGATTAACCCAACCGCACGGCTCCGGTTGTCGTCCTACACCAATGCGGCCAGCTTCTCGGCAATCGACGCGCCATCGCGTTCGACCATTTCGTCCTGGGCCGCCCATCCATCGGGAGACCAGATCTCGATAAACGAATGCATACCGACTACGACAGCTTCGCGTTCAAGTCCGGCATGGCTCCGCAACTCTGCTGGCACGAGGATTCTCCCCTGTCGATCCAACTGGAGGTCAGCAGCGTTCGCAAATAGCATCCGTCGCAGTACGCGCACATCCGGATCACCAATCGAGAGCGCAGAAACACGCTCGGCCAACGGCGTCCAGGCAGCCAACGGATAGACCAGCAGGCAGTTGTCGAAGCCTCGCGTGATGACGACGCCGTCCTGCAATTCTTCGCGGTAGCGCGCGGGGAGCGCGAGCCGTCCCTTCTCGTCCAGGTTGTGGCTGTTTCGTCCAAGGAACACGGTGTGAACCCTTGCCTTACCGAGACGACGCTACCGATTACCTACGAGGGGCCTCGTGCGCCTCAAACGTGAATCTTATCCACATTCGACCCCACTTATCCCCACTTTCCCCCACACTTGTCCACAGTATGACACGTTCAGGGGTGTACGTACAAGTAGTCAAGGTGAAAAATATCTACATTTGGAGGTGAACGAATGCTGGTTCTCCGATCTAACCGTCCATTTTCGCAGGTAGGCGCACGACTAGAACATCTCCACGTCCCCTCTCTTGCAAATCCGGCGTACGTACGCCTAGAGTACGCTCGATTGAGAACATACGTTCTGGTACACTTCCGGGTAAGGAAGGAGGCCGACGAATGTATCTCGGCTGGTACGATCCCGATAAGAAGAAGGCTCCGGTTCGGAAGCTGGAGGATGCGGTCGCCCGGTATGAGCGAAAATGGGGCCGTTCCCCATCTGTCGCACTTATGAACGCGGGCGATGTCGCCAGATTGCCCGACGAGACCACTGTGGACGTCGAAGTTCGCGTTGCTCCACATGTCGCCCCCAACACCGTCTTCGTCGGCGACGACGACCCACCGGAAAACGAACTCGCCGCAGCCTGATATGCGCCACTCAGACTTCATGGTAGATTGCCGCTCGTAGCGATACACACATCGCGAATATCGAGTGGAGGATGCCGTGAGCGATCGCAAACCACGTTCCCGTGATCTGGGAATCACGATCGGGACGATGACTTCAGGCCTAGGCAATGCCATCACCGACGTGCCCGACGTGCGGGTCGGCCAGACAACGGTCATCCACGGCGACGGACC